>DATBOK010000100.1:0-6016 GCA_036553845.1 Casimicrobiaceae bacterium | reverse complement strand
CAGTCTGGTAGCGCGCCTGGTTTGGGACCAGGATGTCGGAGGTTCGAATCCTCTCGCCCCGACTAATTTTCGCAAGATCGCGCCGGATGCGCCGGATGTTGCCACGCTGATGGGCCGCGCGGGCTGAGGTCAAACGGCGCGGGCGAGCACGAGCAATGCGCGTTCCGGGGTGTCGTGCGGCGCCGCATCCCGATCGCTGACACGGCTCTCCTTGCTGCGCAGTGACGAGGTCTCGAGGATCGAGACGTCACGCGCGTTCGGATCGCGATCGAGCACCCTCGTTTCATCCACTCGATCTTCGCGTCCGCGAAATCGCCGGCGTTGCAATCGCAGGGATCTAGGGATCTGTGGTTGCGTCAGGCACGGCCTGCTTACTTCAGACGTGACGGTCCATGTCATGTCATTGGCGCCAGCTGGCCATCGCGCTGCTGCTCGGCGCGAGCACTCCGGCGCGCGCCGGCGCCGCAAATGAGCTCACGCTCGAGCGTGCGCTGGCCGAGGCGCGCGCCTACAACGCTCGCCTGCCGCTTGCTGCCACTGACCTCGCGATCGCGCGGGCGCGCCTGCGTGAAGCGCGTGCACAGCGCTGGCTGACGCTCTCACTGCAGGGGGACCTTCGGTACGCGCCGTCCGGCGCCAGCTACAACCCCGCCGAGACGGCGAACGAGGAGCGGTTGCAATTGGTCGCCCAGCAGCCGCTGTACGAGGGCGGCCAGCTGCGCGCCGCCATGCGCTCAGCCGACGCCGAGCTGGCCGCGCGCGGGGCGCGTTACCGCGCAACCGTCAAGGACGTCGAGCTCGACGTGCGCACCGGCTACTTCACCCTCGCCGAGCTCGACGACGAGCTCAGGCTGCGGCGCGCCGGCATCCGCGAGCTGCACAACTACGGAGACCTTCTCGAGCTGCAGCACAAGGCGGGACAGGGAGTCTACGCCGACGTCTTGCGCACGCGCGCGCGGATCGCCAACGAAGAGGCGGACATCGTCGGCCTCGAGCGGCGGCGCGACGTGGCGAGCGCCGAGCTCGACAATCTCCTCGGCCGCGATCCAGCGACGCCGCTCGAGTTGGCGCCATTGCCTCCGCCGGAGCCGCCACCGGCGCTGCCAGCGGGCGAGCCGTGGCGTGTCGTCCCCGAGCTGCGCGAGGCGGGCGCGGCCATTCGCGCCGCGGGGGCGATGCTGGCCGCAGCGCGCGCGCAGCGACGGCCGCATTTGTCGCTCGAAGTCGACGGAGGCGTCTGGGGCCCCGGCTTCTCCAGCGGCGGCAGCTTTACGCAGCGGCTGCGGAATGACGCCGGCGCATCCATCGCGCTCTCGCTGTCGTGGGACCTGCTCGATTTCGGTGCGTACCGCGCCCGCCTCGAGCAGGCGCGGCTCGGGATCACCTCGGCAGAGCAGCAACAGACGCTGGCGCAGCGCGACGCGCGCTTGCAGTGGCGCAGCGCCATGCTCTCCCTGGCGGCGCTCCATCGCGAGCTCGAGCTGCGCGAGCGCGCCGCGCCCGTCGCCCACGACGCCTGGATCGAGGCAGTCGCTAGTTACCAGGGCGGCGCCGGCACGCCGATCGAGGTGCTCACCGCCTGGTCGACGTGGATCAGCGCCGACCTGGCGCTCGCCAGCACGCGCCTCGACTATCGCACCGCGCTCGCCACCGCCACGCGCTGGAGCACGCCGTGAGCCGCACCGGCGCACTCGTGATCGTGGCATTCGCCGTCGCCTGTCACGGCGGCAGCGGCGAGCTTGGCAAGGCTGGCCGCGACGCCGGAGGCGGGGACGGCGGCGCCGCCACTCCGGTCGAGGCAGCGACCGTGCAGCGTGCGACCCTGCTCGAGATCGTGAGCGCCCCCGGGCACACGGCGTCGATCGAGCAGCAGCAGGTGCGCGCGCCCTTCGCCGGCAAGATCGTCGATCTCATCGTCGCCGACGGAGATCGCGTCAAGACCGGCCAGGTGCTCGGCAGCATGATGGCGCAGACCAGCGTCGCCGCGCTCGAGGGTGCGCGCGTCATGGCCAAGGCGGCGCACACGCCGCGACAGCGACGCGACGCGCGGCGTGCGCTGGGGCTCGCCCGCCGCGGCCTGGTCAAGCACACGCTGCGAGCGCCCGAAGCCGGCGTGGTCGTCTCCCACAGCGCCGACGAGGGCGCGTTGGTGACGGCCGACCAGGTCATCGTGACCATCGCCGCGCTCGACTCCTTCGTCTTCGTCGCCGAGGTCGTGCAGAACGATCTGCGCCGCGTGCGCCCCGGCCAACCGGCGTCGATCGATCTGGCGGCGCAGCGCCCGCCGTTCGAAGCCGTCGTGCACGCGCTCTTGCCCACGGCGTCGTCGCAGACGCTGACCGCGCCGGTGCGCCTCGATTTCCGCGATGAGAAGAGCGTGCCGACCGCAGTGAACCTCTTCGGCACGGCGCGCATCGTCGTCGGTCAGGCGCGCGACGTGATCGTGGTGCCGGCCCAGGCGGTGCTGCGCGACGACGTCACCGGCGTCGAGCGCGTCGCCACCATTGGCTCCGAAAACCGCCTGCACTGGGTGCGCGTCACCACCGGCCTGACTCAGCGCGGCCTCGTCCAGATCACCTCGCGGCAGCTGCCCGCCGGCGCGCCGGTCATCGTCACCGGGCAGGTCGGGCTAACCGACGGCACCCGCGTGCGCGTCGAGTCGCGATGAGCCTCTTTGGCGCGACCCGGCGGCGCCTCGTCGCGATCTACCTGGTGCTCGCCATCCTCGCGGCCGGCGGCGTGTACCAGTTCTACTCTATGCCCTCAGCCATCTTCCCGTCGGTGACGTTTCCGCTCGTGCGCATCATCGTCAACGTCGGCGAGGAGCCGGCCGCCCACATGATGCCGACGGTGACGCGGCCGCTCGAGGAGGCGGTCCTGCGCGTGCCCGGCGTGCGCACCGTGCGCTCGACGACCTCTCGTGGCTCGAGCGAGCTCACGGTGCTGTTCGCCTGGGGCACTGACATGCAGGCCGCGCTGTCCCGGGTCGAGGGCGAGATGCAGCGCGTCCGGGGACAGCTCCCGGCGTCGGCGACCATCGACGTCGCGCGTATGAACACGGCCAACTACCCGATCGAAGGCTACGCCCTCTACTCGAAGACGCACACGCAGGCCGAGCTGCGCGACCTGGCCGTCTACACGCTCACGCCCGCGCTCATCCGCATCCCCGGCGTCGCGCAGGTTCAGGTGCAGGGCGGCCGCCGGCGCGAGTTCGAGGTGCGCCTCGATCGCCAGGCGCTCGCCGGCCGCGGGCTGTCGGTGGCCGATGTCATCGACGCCATCAAGAAGGACAACCTCGTGCAGTCCGCCGGTCTCACCGAGCGCAACCACGAGCTGTACCTGACGCTCGTCTCCGGCCGCGTGCACGACCTCGCCGGTCTGGCTGCCATCGCCGTCACCGTCGCCAATGGCACACCGGCGACGCTGGGCGAGCTCGGCCGCGTCGACACCGCCGACGAAATCTCGTGGGTGCGCACCACCGCCGGCGGCCAAGAGGCGGTGCTGGTGAGCATCCTGCGCCAGCCGTCGGCGAGCACGACTGCGATCGCAAGCGGCATCGACGCGCTGTTCAAGCAACACCCGGAGCTCATCCCGAAGGATGTCGTGTGGCAGAACTGGTACGATCAGGCGGGCGTGGTGTCGCGCTCGGTCTCGGGCGTCATCGCCGCCATCGCCGTCGGCATCGGTCTCGCGGCGCTGGTGCTGCTCGTCTTCTTGCGCGATCTACTCCAGACGATCATCGCGTCCCTCAGCATCCTCGTCGTCTGCGTCATCGTGGTGCTGCTCCTCGCCGTCGTCGGTGAGACGATCAATCTCATGACGCTGGCCGGCGTCGCGGCCGCGATCGGCCTCATCGCCGACGACGCCATCGTCGTCATCGAGAACATCCACCGGCGGCGCGCCGCCGGCGACGCGGAGCCGGCCAGCGAGGGCGTGCGCGAGATCGTGAGCGCGCTCATTGGGTCGAGCCTGTCGACGATCGTGATCTTCCTGCCGTTCGCGTTCCTGTCGGGCATCGTCGGCGCCTTCTTCAAGCCGCTGGCCCTGACCATGGCGCTGTGCCTGATCACCTCCTTCTTTGTGGCGTGGATCGCAGTGCCCGCTTCGGCGGCGACCTTTCACCGCCGGCCGCGGCGCTGGCGCGCGCGCCTCGCCGGCTGGTGGAGGCGTCACGGCGGCGCGAGCCTCGGACACGGGTGGTCGCGCATCGCCGACGCCAGCGGGCGCGGCTGGCGCCGGTTGGTAGGCTTCAACGTGCGCCACGGATGGATCTCGGCGCTGGTGCTGGCGGGGCTCCTCGGCGTCGCATGGTGGCTCTATTCGACGATCGGCAGTGACTTTCTGCCGCCGCTCGATGAGGGCGCCATCGTGCTCGACTACTTCACGCCGCCCGGCACGTCGCTGACCGACACCCATCGCATGCTCGACGTCGTCGACAACGTCGTCCTGTCGATTCCTGACGTCGCCAGCTACTCGCGCCGTACCGGGACACAGCTCGGGTTCTCCATCACCGAGCCCAACCGCGGCGACTACATGATCAAGCTGAAGCCGAAGGGTCAGCGCCGTCCCATCGGCGAGGTCATCGACGAGCTGCGCCGCCGCGTCGACGCCATCGAGCCGGCGGTGCACACCGACTTCGGACAGCTCGTCGAGGACGAGCTCGGGGACCTGACCGGCGGCACGCCGCAACCGATCGACGTCAAGATCTTCGGGACCGACCTGGCGCTCCTGCAGCGCACCGTCAAGCGCGCCGCCGCCATCATCGCCAAGCTCCCCGGCGTCGAGGATGTCTTTGACGGCATCACCATCGCCGGGCCGGCGCTCGACATCCGCATCGACTCACAAGCGGCCGCGCGCTATCGCCTGACCACTGCCGACCTGGCGACGGCGGTTGCGCCTGCGATCAACGGTGCCGTCGTCGGGCAGCTGCGAGTGGGCGAGCGGATGTACGACCTACGGGTCTTCGCGCTCGCGCCGCGCCTGGCGCTCGATCAGCTCGACGTGCGCACGCCGTCCGGCGCGTTGATCCCCCTTTACAACCTGGCGCGCGTGTCGACGGGCGCGCCCGAGGTCGAGATCGATCGTGAGCAGCTCAAGAGCTACTTTGGAGTCACCGCGCGGCTGGCGGGACGGAACCTCGGCGGCGCCATGGCCGAGCTCAAGGCGCGCCTCGCGCGGCAGCTCCAGCTCCCCGCCGCAATGAGCATCGAGTACGGCGGCCTGTACCGCCAGCAGCAGGCCTCGTTCCGCGAGCTGCTCTACGTGCTCTTCGCCGGGGTGCTCCTCGTCTGTGTCGTCGTCCTCATCGAGTTCGCCGATTGGCGCGCGCCGCTGGTGACGGCGCTGGTGGCGCTGGCCACGCTCGCCGGCGTGTTCCTCGCGCTGCTCATCACCGGCGTCACGCTCAATATCTCCAGCTTCGTCGGCGCCATCATGATGGTCGGTATCGCCGGCGAGAACGCCATCTTCGTCATCCACGAGGGACGTTCGCAGCTGCGAGCCGACGTCGCAGTCGACGAGGCGTGGCGCCGCGCCTCATCGTTGCGGTTGCGCCCGGTGGCCATGACCGTCTTCGCCACCGGGCTTGCCATGCTGCCGCTGGCGATCGGCTATGGTCAGGGCTCTCAGCTCATCCAGCCGCTGGCCATCGCCGTCATTGGTGGCTTCGTGCTCTCGGGACCGCTGGTGCTGATCGCACTGCCCGCGGTCTATCGCCTGCTCGATCGACACGGCCGTCTCCGCGGGCGCGCCTGATCGCGGGGCTTTGCGCTGCCTGCGCGCCGCCTCACGCGCGCCGCTGTTGATCCGTTCTCCACGCGCAATCCGACGATGATGTTTCGCACTGGCATATTGGACGCGCGCCGGCGCGCTCGAGGTTGGACGGCGCGCCGTCGCGCGAGGAGGAGCGGGCGACTACTTCTTGGCCTGCTTTTCCTTCTTCTTCTTTTGCTTCTCCTTGATCGACAGCTTCGTCTTGTTGCTCTTGTTGTTTTTGACTTGGCCCTTCGCCACGGGA
>DATBOK010000079.1:0-1513 GCA_036553845.1 Casimicrobiaceae bacterium | reverse complement strand
GCGAGGCCGAGCTCGGCGAGGCGCTGTTCGGCGACCGGCCCGCCGCCGAGGTGATGCTTGCGCGTGTCGACGGCACCGTCGCCGGCTTTGCGCTGTTCTTCCCCACGTTCTCGACGTTTCTCGCGCGCCGCGGGCTATGGCTCGAGGACCTGTTCGTGGTGCCGGCGATGCGCGGGCTCGGCGTGGGCCGCGCGCTCCTCGCCGCGGTGGCCGGCGTGGCCCACGCCCGCGGCTGCGGCCGCTTTGAATGGGCGGTGCTCGACTGGAACGCGCCTGCGATCGGGTTCTACGAGGGCCTCGGCGCGACGTTGATGCCCGAATGGCGGCTCGCGCGTGTCACCGGTCCGGCGCTGACCACGATGGCGAAGGGGACTAGGGGATAATCGCGTCTTTTCGCCCATCGCTCACCTCCATGCCACTCGATTCACCGCTTCCCCCCCTCGAAGTCGACGCCGACTTCTGGTCGTTGCGATTCGTCGACGAGTCGTCCGATTGCTATGCCGTGCGCAAGAACGTGGCCATGCCGTTCGCCGCGTCGCGCGACCACGGCGTGATGGCCACGGTCTACGCCGATGGCGGCTACGGCTATGCCGCCACCGGCGACACCTCGCCCGACGGCCTGCGCGGCGCGCTCGCGCGCGCCCGTGAATGGGCACGGCGCACCGCCCGCCACGCGATCACCGATTCGCGCACGCTGCCGCAGCCGGCCGCGCACGGCACCTACGCGTCGCCGCCGACCACGGTGCCGACGCTCACCCGCCGCGACTGGTTCGACCTGCTGATGACCGAATCGCAATCGGTCGGCGGCGACGCGCGCTTCGTCGACTGGGAAACCAGCGTCGACATCGTGCGTTCGACGCAGCGCCTCGTGACCAGCGGCGGCGGCGACATCGTGCAGCGCTTCCGCTTTCTGCTGCCTTCCGCGAGCGTCACCGCGCACGCCAATGGCGACACCGTCGTGCGCACCTTGAACGGCTATCGCGGCATCTGCCAGCAGGGCGGCGAGGAGATCCTCGCGCGCTTCGGCTTTGCCGGCGGCACGCGGCGCATCGCCGACGAGGCGCTGGAGCTCCTCGCGGCGCCGAACTGTCCTTCGGGAACGATGGACGTGCTGCTCGCGCCCGACCAGATGGTGCTGCAGATCCACGAGTCGATCGGGCATCCGCTCGAGCTCGACCGCATCCTCGGCGACGAGCGCAACTTCGCCGGCACCAGCTTCGTCACGCCGGAGATGTTCGGCAGCTACCGCTACGGCTCCGACCTGCTCAACATCACGTTCGACCCGACCGAGGGCGAGGAACTCGCGAGCTACGCCTACGACGACGAGGGCACGCGCGCCGAACGCGTGCACCTGATCCGCAACGGCATCCTGGTGCGCCCGCTGGGCGGCGCGATCTCGCAGGCGCGGGCATCGCTGCCGGGCGTGGCCAACGCGCGAGCGTCGGGGTGGAACCGCCCGCCCATCGACCGCATGGCGAACCTGAATCTCGAGTCCGGCACGTCCGGCTTCGAG
>DATBOK010000044.1:0-23941 GCA_036553845.1 Casimicrobiaceae bacterium | reverse complement strand
TGGCATTGATCGCGCTGCGCACGCGGCTCAAGGCCAAGTGGCTGCTGCGCAGTCTGTCGATCCTGCCCATCATTACGCCGCCGTTCGTGATCGGCCTCGCGCTGATCCTGCTGTTCGGCCGCGCCGGCATCGTCACCAACCTCCTGGCGTCGCACTTCGGCATCGCCCGCAGCCGCTGGATCTACGGCATGCCGGGCATCGCCATCGCGCAGGTCCTCGCCTTCACGCCGATTGCCTTCCTCGTGCTGGCCGGCGTGCTGCAAGGCGTCAGCCCCAGCGTGGAGGAAGCCTCGCAGACCTTGCGCGCCAGCCGCTGGCGCACGTTCAGTTCGATCACCTGGCCGCTGATCCGCCCGGGCCTCGCCAGCGCATTCCTGATCGCGTTCATCGAGAGCATGGCGGATTTCGCCAATCCGCTGGTGCTGGGCGGCAATTTCAACGTGCTGTCGACCGACATCTTCTTCGCCGTGGTCGGCGCCGCGCACGACCAGGGCCGCGCGGCGGTGCTGGCGATCGTGCTGCTGGCGTTCACGATCGCGGCGTTCATGGCGCAGCGCCTGTGGGTGGGCCGGCGCAGCTACGTGACCGTCGCCGGCAAGGGCGACGGCGGCATGCCGGCGTCGATGCCCGCTGGCCTGCGCATCGGCTGCTACGCCATCATCACGCCGTGGCTCGTGCTGACCCTCGTGGTGTACGCCATCATTCTCGTCGGCGGCTTCGTGGCGTCGATCGGCCGCGACAACACGCCGACGCTCGAATATTTCCTCACCGCGTTCTCCATCGAGAAGGGCGTGAACGGATGGTTCCTCAGCGGATCGGCGTGGCCCTCGCTGCTCATGACCATCGGCCTCGCGCTGGTGGCGATGCCGTTCACCGCGGCGCTCGGCATCCTCACCGCGTGGCTGCTCGACCGGCAGAAGTTCGCCGGCCGCGCGCTGTTCGAGTTCCTCGCCATGATGAGCTTCGCCATTCCCGGCACCGTGGTCGGCATCAGCTACATTCTGGCCTTCAACGTGCCTCCCGTGCAGCTCACGGGAACCGGCCTCATCATCGTCATCTCGTTCATCTTTCGCAACATGCCGGTGGCGATCCGCGCCGGGCTCGCCAACCTGAGCCAGATCGACAAGAGCCTCGACGAGGCTTCGCTGACGCTGCGCGCGCGCTCGTTCGCCACCTTCCGGCGGGTGCTGCTGCCGATCCTGAAGCCGGCGATACTCACGGCGATGATCTACTCGTTCGTGCGCGCGGTGACCGCGGTCAGCGCGGTCATCTTCCTGGCGACGGGCCGCTTCAACCTCGCCACGGTCTACATCGTCGGGCGCGCCGACGTCGGCGAATACGGCATCGCCATCGTCTATTCTGCCGTGATGATCGTGGTGATGATGGCGGTCCTCGTCGGCATCCAGCTGCTGGTCGGCGAGCGCCGCCTCGGCCGGCGCCCCACCGATGCCGAAGCCGTCGCCGCGCCGATATGAGCCTTGGAGCGCCATGAACGAGACGACACGGGCCGCTGCCGCGGCCGCCGCGATCAAGCCGGCGGTGCGCTTCGAAGGCGTCACCAAGCGCTACGGCAGCGTGGCCGCCGTCGCCGGTGTCAGCTTCGACATCGCGCCGGCGACGCTGGTGACGCTGCTCGGGCCGTCGGGTTGCGGCAAGACCACGACGCTGCGCCTGATCGCGGGACTCGAGCACGCGAGCGAAGGCCGCATCGTCATCGACGATGCCGACGTCACGCGCCTGTCGGCCGCCGAGCGCGACGTGTCGATGGTGTTCCAGTCGTATGCGCTGTTCCCGCACATGAACGTGATGGAGAACGTGAGCTACGGGCTGCGCTCGATGGGCATGCCGCGGGCGGAGGCGCGCGAGCGCGCCGCCGCCAAGCTGGCGCTGGTGGGCCTCACCGGATATGAAAAGCGCCAGCCGAGCGAGCTCTCGGGCGGCCAGCAGCAGCGCGTCGCGGTGGCGCGCGCCATCGTGCTCGAGCCCAAGGTGCTGCTGTTCGACGAGCCGCTTTCCAACCTCGATGCCAAGCTGCGCCGGCGCGTGCGCGGCGAAATCCGCGACCTGCAACAGGCGCTGAAGCTGACCGTGGTCTACGTCACGCACGACCAGGAGGAAGCGCTCGCCGTCTCCGACCGCATCATCGTGATGAACGCCGCGCGCATCGAGCAGGACGGCACGCCGCGCCAGCTCTACAACGAGCCCAATAGCCGGTTCATCGCCGATTTCATGGGCGACGCCAACGTCGTCGGCGTGACCGGCCTCGAGCGCCACGGCGACCGGGCGTCCGTGCAGGTCGGTCCCATGCGGATCGACGTTGCCGATCGCGCAGTCGCCGCCGGCCCGGCGGCGCTGGCGGTGCGCCCGCATTCGGTGCGAATCTCCGAGGACGTCCACCTGCCCAACGCGTTGACCGGCAGGATCCTCAAGAGCTCGTATCTGGGCGACCACATGGAATACCGGATCGCCCTCGCCGATCCTGTCACCGAGCTGTTCGTCTCCTCGCCAGGCGTCGCGGCGCCCATCGCCGAAGGCCGCGTGGTGGGCGTGACTTTCGATCCGGCCGAGGTGATCCTGATTGCGGATCGATGACGTGCCGTCGCTGACGCGGCGCGCCTGACAGGAGCCGACGCCGTGCAACCCGCCGGCCATGACGCCGTAGCCCCGCCCCGCCCGCGCGGCGCATCCCTCGACCTCGCGCTGATCGGCAACGGCCGCATCGCGCTCCTCGTCGACGCCGCGGCCAGCGTCGTCTGGGGCTGCTTTCCCGAGCTGGACGGCGACCCCGTGTTCTGCGCGCTGCTCGACGCTGCCCAGCCCGGCGCAGAACGCGGCATCCACGGCGTGACGCTGGTCGACCGGGTGCGCTGCGAGCAGGCGTACGTGCGCAACACGGCGGTCCTCGTGACGCGGATGTGGGACGCGCATGGCGGCGAGATCGAGATCGTCGACTGCCTGCCGCGGTTCCCGCAGCACGGCCGGCTGTTCCAGCCGATGCTGCACGTGCGAAAGCTGCGGCGCATCGCCGGCAGTCCGCGCGTCGCGATCCGCCTGCGCCCCGCCTATCACTATGGCCACACGCCGCCCGCACCCGTGCGCGGCTCGAATCACCTCACCTATGCGCTGGGCACGCAATCGCTGCGCCTGACCACCGACGCGCCGCTGGCGGCGATCGTCGACGAAAAACCCTTTCTGCTGCAGGACGAGCTCGCGCTCCTGTTCGGCGAAGACGCGACGATTCCCGATGCGCCGCGCGACGTGGCGCACCGCTTCATCGAGATGACCACCGAGGCGTGGCACGACTGGGTGCGCAGGCTGGCGATCCCGTTCGAATGGCAGGACGAGGTCATTCGCGCCGCGATCACGCTCAAGCTCAATGCGAGCGACGACACCGGCGCGATCGTCGCCGCGGTGACGACGTCGATCCCGGAAGCGGCCGATTCGGGACGCAACTGGGATTACCGCTACTGCTGGCTGCGCGACGGCTATTTCGTCATCAACGCGCTCAACCGCCTCAATGCCACCAGCACAATGGAACGCTACCTGCGTTACCTGGTCGACATCGCCGCCAACGCCGAGGACACGCCGCTGCAACCCGTGTACCGGATCAACGGCGATGCGGCACTCGTCGAGTCGACGGTGGCCACGCTGCCCGGATACCGTGGCATGGGGCCGGTGCGCATCGGCAACGACGCCTATCGCCAGGTGCAGAACGACGTCTACGGCGCGGCGGTGCTGGCGGCGACACACGTGTTCTTCGACGCACGGCTGCAGTCAGGTGGCGGCAACGCGCTGTTCGCGCGCCTCGAGGCGCTCGGCCAGCGCGCGATCGACTGCCACGCGCTGCCGGATGCCGGCATCTGGGAGTACCGCGGCCGCCAGCGCGTGCACACGTTCTCGTCGGTCATGTGCTGGGCCGCCTGCGACCGCCTCGCGCGCATCGCCGTGCGCCTGCGACTCGCCGATCGCGCCGCGCGCTGGAACGCCGAGGCCGCGCGCATCCGCGCGTTCGTCGACGCCAACTGCTGGAGCGAGCGCCGCGGCGCCTTCGTCGCCGCGGTCGGCGCCGACGACCTCGACGCGAGCCTGCTGCGCCTCACCGACCTCGGCTTCTGCACGCCCGGCGATCCGCGCTACGTGTCGACGGTGCTGGCGATCGAACGCGAGCTGAAGCGCGGCGATTTCATCTTCCGCTACGTCGACCACGACGACTTCGGCGCGCCGGCCAACGCGTTCGTGGTGTGCACGTTCTGGTTCGTCAACGCCCTCGCCGCGATCGGGCGCGTCGCGGAGGCGCGGGCGCTCTTCGAGTCGCTGCTCGCCGCGCGCAATCGCCATGGCCTGCTCGCCGAGCACCTCGACGCGCGCACGCGCGAGCCATGGGGCAACTACGTGCAGACGTACAGCATGGTCGGCATCATCGACTGCGCGATCCGGCTGTCGCTGCCGTGGGACGACGCGTTCTAGCCTGCGGCCGCGACGCCCCGCTATCGCCGCGCGTGAGGCACAATCGAAGGCCGCCGGCTATCCCAGGCGGCGCCGTGCCACTTCCTCCCGGAGCATCGATGCGACGACACGACGACAGCGTGGCCACGAGCATCGATCCTGCAAGCGTCGCCGACGCGCCGGCGTCCTGCGCCGACGGCTGGCGCGCGCGCCTCGCACTCAGTTTCGCGCGGCGCGGCGAAGCAACCCATCTCGCGCGCCGCGCGCACGACGGGCCGCTGCTGGTGCAGAAGGCGCTGTATCCGGAAGGCGAATCGGTCTGCCAGTGCATCATCGTGCATCCTCCCGGGGGCATCGCCGGCGGCGATCGTCTCGCGCTCGACGTGGATGTCGGCGCCGGCGCCCGCGCGCAGCTGACGACGCCGGGTGCCACCAAGTGGTATCGCGCTGCCGGACGTGATGCGGCCCAGGACGTGCGCGTGCGGATCGCCCGCGACGGCGTGCTCGAGTGGCTGCCGCAGGGCAACATCGCCTTCGATGGTGCGCGGGCGCGCACCCGCATGGACGTGCGACTCGACGCGGGCGCGAGCTTCATCGGCTGGGACGCATGCTGTCTCGGCCGCATCGCGGCCGGCGAGCGGTTCACGCGAGGCGAATGGCGGCAGCGCTTAGAAATCTCGCGCAGCGACGCACTGATTTGGAGCGAGCGCGCCGTGCTCGCCGCGGGCTCCGCCCTGCTCGCGTCGCCATTGGGGTTGTATGGCGCGCCGATCTTTGGCACATTCGTCGCGGTGAGCGCGGGAATCGATCAGGATTGGGTGACGCGGCTGCGCGCCTGCGCGGTGACGCGCGGCGAGGGCGCGGTGACGTCGCTGCCGGGCGTTGTCGTCGGCCGCTATCGAGGCGACTCGCTGGAGGCGGCGCACGCGTGGTTCACCGCGCTGTGGCACGTGGCGCGACCCGCGATCCTCGGCCGCGCCGCGGTGCCGCCGCGCATCTGGAGCACGTGAATCCGTGGAACTCACGCCGCGCGAGAAGGACAAGCTCCTGATATTCACCGCAGCGCTGCTGGCCGAGCGCCGGCTGGCCCGAGGCGTGAAGCTCAACTATCCGGAAGCCGTGGCCTATCTGTGCGCCGCGATCCTGGAAGGCGCGCGCGATGGCCGCAGCGTCGCCGACCTCATGGGCTACGGGTCGACGCTGCTGACCCGCGAACAGGTGATGGACGGCGTGCCGCAGATGATTCCCGAAATCCAGGTCGAGGCCACGTTTCCGGACGGCACGAAGCTCGTCACCGTGCATCACCCCATCGCATGATTCCCGGCGAAATCATGGTCGGCGACGGCGACATCGAGCTCAATGCCGGACGCGAGACGATCGCGCTGGTCGTCGCCAATCGCGGCGATCGTCCCATCCAGGTGGGATCGCACTACCATTTCGCGGAAGCCAACGCCGCCCTCGATTTCGATCGCGCCGCCGCGCGCGGCCGCAGGCTCGCCATCGCCCCGGGAACGGCCGTGCGCTTCGAGCCGGGACAGTCCCGCACCGTCGCGCTCGTGGCCTACGGCGGCGCGCGCCGCGTGTACGGGTTTTCCGGTGCCGTGATGGGACCGCTCGAGCCACCTCCGCGCCGCGCGCGCAAGTCGACGACGCCGCCCAAGCAGACGAATGCAGGCGCCGCGCGTCCGCCGCGCCCCGCCGCCACCAAGAGCCGCAGCAGCAAGTCCCGCAGCAAGCGATGAAGATCGCGCGCCGCGCCTATGCCGAGATGTTCGGACCGACGACCGGCGATCGTGTGCGTCTCGCCGACACCGGACTCGTCGTGGAAGTCGAAAAGGACCTCACCGTGTACGGCGAGGAAGTGAAGTTCGGCGGCGGCAAGGTCATCCGCGACGGCATGGGGCAGAGCCAGCGCATGTCGAAAGACAGCGCCGACACCGTGATCACCAACGCGCTGGTGATCGACTGGTGGGGGGTCGTCAAGTGCGACATCGCCATCAAGGGCGGGCGCATCGCCAGGCTCGGCAAGGCGGGTAACCCCGATGTCCAGCCGGGCGTCGACATCGTGATCGGCGCGGCGACCGAGATCATTGCCGGCGAAGGCATGATCGTCACCGCCGGCGGCATCGATTCGCATATCCATTTCATCTGCCCGCAGCAGGTGGACGAGGCGCTGATGTCCGGCGTCACGACGATGATCGGCGGCGGCACGGGCCCCGCGACCGGAACGTTCGCGACGACCTGCACGCCGGGTCCCTGGCACATCCACCGGATGCTGGAGGCGGCCGAAGCGCTGCCGATGAATATCGGCTTCCTCGGCAAGGGCAACGCGAGCCTGCCGGCGCCGCTCGTCGAGCAGGTCGAGGCGGGCGCGATGGGGCTGAAGCTCCACGAGGACTGGGGCACGACCCCCGCGGCCATCGATGCCGCGCTCGGCGTCGCCGAGCGCATGGACGTGCAGGTGGCGATCCACACTGACACGCTCAACGAATCCGGATTCGTCGAGACCACGCTCGCCGCCATCGGCGGACGCACGATTCACACCTACCACACGGAGGGCGCCGGCGGCGGCCACGCGCCCGACATCATCAAGGCGGCAGGCGAGGCCAACGTGCTGCCGTCGTCGACCAACCCGACGCGCCCGTACACCGTCAATACCGTCGACGAGCACCTCGACATGCTGATGGTGTGCCATCACCTCGATCCCGCAATTGCCGAGGACGTGGCGTTCGCCGAGTCGCGCATTCGCCGCGAGACGATCGCCGCCGAGGACATCCTGCACGACCTCGGCGCGTTCTCGATGCTGTCGTCCGACTCGCAGGCGATGGGACGCGTCGGCGAGGTGATCATCCGCACCTGGCAGACCGCGCACAAGATGAAATCGCAGCGCGGGGCATTGCCCGGCGACACCGCGCATCACGACAATTTCCGCGTGCGCCGCTACATCGCCAAATATACGATCAATCCCGCGATCGCGCATGGCATCGACGGCGTCGTCGGCTCGATCGAGCCCGGCAAGCTGGCGGACCTCGTCGTATGGAAGCCGGCGTTCTTCGCGGTCAAGCCGTTCCTGGTGCTCAAGGGCGGCATGATCACCGCCGCCGCGATGGGCGATCCGAATGCGTCCATTCCCACGCCGCAACCGGTGCACTACCGGCCGATGTTCGGCGCGCTCGGCAAGGCGCTCGCCGCGTCCACGGTGACATTCGTGTCGAAGGCCGCGCTCGCCAATCCGGCGGTGCGCGCGCTGAAGCTGGCGAAGCCGCTCGTCGCGGTGAGGAATACACGCACGATCGGCAAGCGGGACATGAAGCTCAACGATGCGACGCCGCGGATCGATGTCGATCCCGAGACCTACGCGGTGCGTGCGGACGGCGTGCTCCTGACCTGCGAGCCGGCCCATTCGCTGCCGCTGGCACAGCGCTATTTCCTGTTCTGATGGCGGCCACCCTCCCAATCCCCGGGATCGAACGGTGCTGAAGCTCGTGGCGCGCGCGCGGCCGGATGCGCAAGTCGACGCCGAACTCGCGCTGGCGTTCGAGTCGCGGCAAAGGAGCCGCCTGCTGACCGCGCTGGCGGACGGCGAGCCGGTGACGCTGCTGCTCGAGCGCGGCAGCGTGCTGCGCGGAGGCGACCGCCTCGCCGCCGACGACGGGCGCATCGTGCGCATCGTCGCCGCCGACGAGGACGTGATGGACGCGTCAAGCGCCGATCCGCTGGTGCTCGTCCGCGTCGTCTACCACCTCGGCAACCGCCATGCGCGCGTCGAGATCGGCGCGCGCAGCGTGCGCTTCGCCGCCGACCCGGTGCTGGCGACGATGGCCCGCGGGCTCGGCGCCGAGGTCGTCGCGCGGCGCGCGCCGTTCGAGCCGGAAGCCGGTGCCTACGCCGCCGGGCACCATCATCATTCCGGCGAGGCGAAGCACGCCGGCATCATCCACGAGATGCTCGCGCAGTCACGCCGCGGATGAGCCTGCGCATCGCCGGCCTCGTGCGCCTGTTGCAGCTCGCCTCGCCGTCGCTGCCGATCGGGGGCTACAGCTATTCGCAGGGACTCGAATGGGCGATCGAAGCGAAGATGGTCGGCGACGCGGCGACGGCGGAGCGCTGGATCGGCGATGCGATGCAGCACGCGATCGCGTGCGCCGACGCCGCGGTGGCCGCGCGCGCCCTCGCGGCTGTGCGCGCCCCGGACGAATCGGCGTTCGCGCACTGGAATGCGTGGTTCCGCGCCTCGCGCGAAACCCGCGAGCTGCGCGCCGAGACCGAGCAAATGGGCTCGTCACTGCTCTCGCTCGCGCGCGACCTCGGCTGGATCGACGCCGGCGCCCATGCGTGGGCGGCGCGCGCCGCGCCGGTGACGCTGCCGGCGGCGTTCGCGCTCGCCGCGCGCGACATCGACTGCGACGTCGAAACCGCGCTCGCCGCATACGTTTTCGCGTGGCTCGAGAACCAGGTGCTGGTGACCGTCAAGGCACTGCCGCTCGGACAGGTGGCGGGCCAGCGGATGCTCGCACGCCTCGCCGCGCGCATCGGCGACGTCGCGCATTCGGCTGCCACGCTCGCGGACGACGACGTCGCGAGCTTCGCGCCGGGCCTCGCCATCGCCTCGACATTCCACGAGACGCAGTACTCGCGCCTGTTCCGCTCCTGACATGGACATGGACCGCGCATCGCCACTGCGTGTCGGCATCGGCGGCCCCGTGGGCTCGGGCAAGACCGCGCTGACGCTCGCGCTGTGCGTCGCGCTGCGCGACCGCTACCAGATCGCCGTCGTCACCAACGACATCTACACGGCGGAGGACGCGCAGTTCCTCGTCCGCCACGACGCGCTGGCCGCGGACCGGATCATCGGCGTCGAGACCGGCGGCTGCCCGCACACCGCGATCCGCGAGGACGCGTCGATCAATCTCGAGGCCGTCGATCGCCTGACCGCGCGCTTCGCCGACCTCGACATCGTGTTCGTCGAAAGCGGAGGCGACAACCTGGCCGCGACGTTTTCGCCCGAGCTGTCCGATCTCACAATCTACGTGATCGACGTCGCCGCCGGCGACAAGATCCCGCGCAAGGGCGGTCCGGGTATCACGCGATCCGATCTCCTCGTCATCAACAAGATCGATCTTGCGCCCCACGTGGGTGCGTCGCTCGAGGTGATGGACTGCGATGCACGCAGGATGCGCGGCGAGCGTCCCTTCGTATTCAGCAATCTCAAGACCGGCGAGGGCCTCGCCAAAATCATCGCCTTCGTCGAAAAGCACGGCCTGCTCGCGACAAACCTGTCGGCAGGCTGACGCGCGGACCAAATCGGTGCGCCGCATGCGTGCACGCACCGATTTGGCGATGCCGCATCCCCGTCCTCGATGACTTGGTCGCGCGATCCGCGCGCAAAGCACCAACGAATTAGGCACTTGCCGAGCCGGACCGCGATGGCACGCGTCGTGCAATGCAGCATGACGGCATCGTCGCTGGCCGCGCAACCTCTGCAATGGCGTCGTACGCGCGGACGGCATCACCTTAAAAACCGTGGGGAACTGTCGATGAAACGCAGAACGTTTGTACGCAATGTCGCCGTATCGGGCGCGGCCGCCGCCGCGTGGTTGCTGTCCGCGGGCGCGTCGGCGGCGGACACGATCAAGGTGGGCATCCTGCATTCGCTGTCCGGCACGATGGCGATCAGCGAAACCGTGCTGAAGGACGTGTCGCTGATGGCGATCGACGAGATCAATGCCAAGGGCGGCGTGCTCGGCAAGAAGCTCGAGCCCGTCGTCGTCGATCCGGCATCCAACTGGCCGCTGTTCGCCGAAAAAGCACGCCAGCTCCTCACGCAGGACAAGGTCGCCGTCGTGTTCGGATGCTGGACGTCAGTGTCGCGCAAATCGGTGCTGCCGGTGTTCGAGGAACTGAACGGCCTCCTGTTCTACCCCGTGCAGTACGAGGGCGAGGAGCTGTCGAAGAACGTCTTCTACACCGGCGCCGCGCCGAACCAGCAGGCGATCCCGGCGGTTGAGTACCTGATGAGCAAGGACGGCGGCGGCGCCAAGCGGTTCGTGCTGCTCGGCACGGACTACGTCTACCCGCGCACGACCAACAAGATCCTGCGCTCGTTCCTGCACAGCAAGGGAGTGCAGGACAGCGACATCATGGAGACGTACACGCCGTTCGGCCACAGCGACTACCAGACGATCGTCGCCGACATCAAGAAGTTCGCGGCGGGCGGCAAGACCGCGGTGGTGTCGACCATCAACGGCGACTCCAACGTGCCGTTCTACAAGGAACTCGGCAACTCCGGTCTCAAGGCAACCGACGTGCCGGTCGTGGCATTCTCGGTGGGTGAAGAGGAGCTGCGCGGGGTCGACACCAAGCCGCTGGTGGGCCAGCTCGCCGCATGGAACTATTTCATGTCGCTGAAGAACCCGGCCAACAACGAGTTCAAGAAGAAGTGGGCCGCGTACGCGAAGAAGATGAAGCTGCCGAATGCCGACAAGCCGCTCACCAACGATCCGATGGAAGCCGCGTACATCGGGATCAACATGTGGGCGCAGGCCGTGACCAAGGCCAAGTCCACCGACACCAACAAGGTGATCGTGGCGATGGCCGGCCAGACGTTCAAGGCGCCTGACGGCTTCACGATCAAGATGGACGAGCACAATCACCATCTGTGGAAGCCGGTGTTCATTGGCGAAGTCCAGGCCGACGGCCAGTTCAACGTCGTGTGGAAGACTCCAGGTCCGATTCGCGCCACCCCGTGGAGCCCGTATATCCCGGAGGACAAGGGCAAGAAGGACGAGCCGGAGAAGATGTGACGTCGCAGCCGCGCTCCGGGCCGGCAAGCGCAGTGCCATGCGGCCGTTCGCGCACGGCACTGCGTGCGTTGCGGCGGTGGGTGGTGCTGTTGTCGATGGCCTGTGTGCCTCTCGCGTCCGCCGCGCCCGCGATGCCGGCCGCGAAGGATCTCGCGCTGGGCCAAGGCGCGGCACGCGACGCGGCGCTGGCGGCGATCGTCGCGCAGGGCGACGTCGCCGCGGCGCCGCTGCTGCAGGCGTTCATCGATGGCGACGTGAAGACCGTCGGCGAGTCGCGCGTGCTGATCGTCAAGGACGGCAAGGCGCGGGATCTCGTCACCGGCGAGGCCGTCGACCCGGTGCCCGACGACGTCGATGACGTGATCGTCAACAATCGCTTCCGCGGCATGCTGGCGAGCGCGATCGCAGCGCTCAGGCTGGCGTCGACGGACCGGGGCGTGCGCGCCGCCGCGGCGCGTGAGCTCGCCGATCGTTCCGAGCCGGAAATGCTGCCCGCGATCGGCGCCGCGCTCGCCCGCGAGACCGATCCCGCGATCAAGTCGTCGCTGCGGCTGACACAGGCGGCGATCGAGCTCGGCAGCGGCGACCGCGACGCACGCATGGCCGCGGTGCGCGAGCTGGCGCACAGCGATTCGCGCGCCACGTTGAGCCTGTTGCAGCGCGTGCTCGCCCGCAACGGCGATGCCTATGCCGAGCCGGATGCCGAAGTCCGCGCCGCCGCCGCGCAGTCGATTGCGTCCGTGCAGCGCAGGCTCGCGCTGGGAGACATCGCCGAGCGGATCTTCACCGGGCTGTCGCTGGGGTCGATCCTGCTGCTGGCCGCCCTCGGGCTCGCCGTCACCTATGGCCTGATGGGCGTGATCAACATGGCGCACGGCGAGCTCATCATGATCGGCGCCTACGCGACCTACGTCGTGCAGAACCTGTTCCGTGCGCACCTGCCGGCGTGGTTCGACGGCTACCTGCTGGTGGCGATACCCGTGGCGTTCGCGGTCAGCGCGACGGTCGGCATGATCCTCGAGCGCACGGTGATCCGTCACCTGTACGGACGCCCGCTGGAGACGCTGCTCGCCACGTGGGGCCTGTCGCTGATCCTGATCCAGGCCACCCGCACGATTTTCGGCGCGCAGAACGTGCAGGTCGAGAATCCGGCGTGGATGGCCGGCGGCATCGAGATCATGAGCGACATCGTGCTGCCGTGGAACCGGATCGCGATCATGGCGTTCGCGGTCGTGGTGCTGATCCTCGTGCACACGCTGCTCGCGCGCACGCGGCTCGGACTGTTCGTGCGTGCGGTGACGCAGAACCGGGCGATGGCCGGGGCGCTCGGCACGCCCACGGCGCGCGTCGACATGCTGGCGTTCGGGCTCGGCTCCGGCGTGGCGGGCCTTGCCGGCTGCGCGCTGTCGCAGATCGGCAACGTCGGCCCCGAGCTCGGCCAGAGCTACATCGTCGATTCGTTCATGGTCGTCGTGCTGGGCGGCGTCGGCCAGCTCATCGGCACGGTCTACGCCGCGTTCGGGCTCGGCATCGTCAACAAGCTGCTGGAGGCCTGGTCGGGCGCCGTATTGGCCAAGATCGCGGTGCTGGTGTTCATCGTCATCTTCATCCAGAAGCGGCCGCAGGGCATCTTCGCGATGAAGGGACGCATGGCCGAAGCCTGAACGGATGGACGGCACGCTGTCGACGTCGGCAATCCCCGTCGCGCCGCCGGCAACGACGCAGCGCCGCGCATCGCGCGGCGCGCTCGGCGCCTGGCTCGCCGCCACGATCGTGCTGCTGGTGCTCGTGCCTCTCGGGCACCTGATGGTGCCGCGCGACAGCGCGTTCCACGTATCGGCGTACGCCGTGACGCTGTGCGGCAAGATCATGTGCTACGCGATCGTTGCGATCGCGATGAACCTGATTTGGGGCTACACCGGCATCCTGTCGCTGGGACACGGCCTCTTCTTCGCGCTCGGCGGCTACGCGATGGGCATGTACCTGATGCGCGCGATCGGCCACGACGGCGTGTACCACAGCGACCTGCCCGACTTCATGGTGTTCCTCGACTGGAAGGCCTATCCCTGGTACTGGCGCTTCACCGAGCATTTCTGGTATTGCGCGATGCTCGTCGTGCTGGTGCCCGGGATCGTCGCGCTGGTGTTTGGCTTCTTCGCCTTCCGCTCGCGTATCCGTGGCGTCTATTTCTCGATCATCACCCAGGCGCTGACGTACGCGGCGATGCTGCTTTTCTTTCGCAACGACACCGGATTCGGCGGCAACAACGGCTTCACCGACTTCAAGCGCATCCTCGGCTTCCCGATCACGGCGCCGGCCACCCGCACCGGGCTGTTCGTCGCCACGGCCATCGCGCTGCTGGGCTTCATCGCCCTGTCGCGGGCGATCGTGAACTCCAAGCTGGGGCGCGTCCTGACGGCGATCCGGGACGCCGAGAGCCGCGTGATGTTCTCCGGCTACAACCCGGTCTATTTCAAGCTCTTCGTGTGGACGCTGTCGGCGGTGATCTGCGGCATCGCCGGGGCGCTGTACGTGCCGCAGGTGGGCATCATCAACCCGAGCGAGATGTCGCCGGCCAATTCGATCGAGATCGCCATCTGGACCGCCGTCGGCGGACGCGGCACGCTGCTGGGCCCGGTGATCGGCGCGTTCGCGGTCAACCTCGGCAAGAGCTGGTTCACGCAGGCGTTTCCCGAGTACTGGCTGTTCGCGCTCGGGCTCCTGTTCATCCTCGTGACGCTGTTCCTGCCCCGAGGCATTGCCGGCCTCCTGGCGAGGCGCGCGCGATGATCGAAGCCGCGCGCCGGGAAGCGGACGACGCCGCGAGTCCGCCGGCCGGCAATTTCACCGGCTCGCGCGTCGTGCCGCTAGGCGTGGACACTTCGCATGGCACGATCCTCTATCTCGACGGCATCAACGTCAGCTTCGACGGCTTTCGCGCCCTCGACGACCTGTCGCTGACGCTCGACGTCGGCGAGCTGCGCTGCGTGATCGGGCCGAACGGCGCCGGCAAGACGACGATGATGGACGTGATCACGGGCAAGACGCGGCCCGATTCCGGCACGGCGTTCTTCGGCCAGACCATCGACCTCACCCGCCTGTCCGAGCCGCAGATCGCCGCTGCGGGGATCGGCCGCAAGTTCCAGAAGCCGACCGTGTTCGAGCAGCACACGGTGTTCGAGAACCTCGAGCTGGCGATGAAATGCGCCAAGGGCGTGTGGCCCACGCTGACCGCGACCCTCGACTCCGCGGCGCGGGACCGCATCGCCGCCACCCTGGCCGAGATCAAGCTTGCACACGAGGCCGCACGACCCGCCGGTCTCCTGTCGCATGGCCAGAAGCAATGGCTCGAAATCGGCATGCTGCTGATGCAGGAGCCGCAACTCCTGCTGCTCGACGAGCCGGTCGCCGGCATGTCCGACGACGAGACGATGCGCAGCGCCGAGCTCTTCCTGTCGCTCGCGGGCAAGTACACGCTCGTGGTCGTCGAGCACGACATGGATTTCGTCGCGCGGATTGCGCACACCGTCACCGTGCTGCACGAAGGCCGCGTGCTGGCCGAAGGGCCCATGGACGAGGTGCAGCGCAACGACAGCGTGATCGAAGTGTTCCTCGGCCGCTGATGCTCAGGGTCGCGCACGTCAACCAGTACTACGGCGGCAGCCATATCCTGCGCAATGTCGCATTCGAGGTGGCGCCGGGGCAATGCACGGCGCTGCTGGGGCGCAATGGCGTCGGCAAGACGACGCTCCTCAAGTGCCTGATGGGATTGTTGCCGATCCGCAGCGGCTCGATCGACTGGAACGGAACCGACATCACGACACTTGCGCCGAGCGCGCGCGCCGCGCTCGGACTGGGCTACGTGCCGCAGGGACGCGAAATCTTTCCGCGCCTCACCGTGCTCGAGAACCTGCGCATGGGCCTCGCCACCCAGCCGCGCGCGGCAGAGATCCCGCCGTACATCTTCGAGATGTTCCCGGTGCTGCAATCCATGCTGGAGCGCCGCGGCGGCGATCTCTCCGGGGGCCAGCAGCAGCAACTGGCGATCGGGCGTGCATTGGCGATGCGTCCGAAAATCCTGATCCTCGACGAGCCGACCGAGGGGATCCAGCCGTCCATCATCAAGGAGATCGAGCGCGTGATCCGCCAGCTCGTGCAGGGCGGCGAAATCGCGATCCTGCTGTGCGAGCAGTATTACGATTTCGCCAAGGCGCTCGCCGACCGCTATGTCGTGATGTCGCGCGGCGAGGTCGTGCGCTCCGGCCGCGGCGCCGACATGGATGCCGACGGCGTGCGCGGCTACCTCTCGGTCTAGCGGCGAGCGGCGCGCCTCAGGGTCGCGCTTCGTAGATCAGGTTGAACGGCGTCTCGGCGGCTCGCCGGAAGCGGAACCGTGCGCGTTGCCTCAGTGGCTTTGCGCGACCTCGATCGGCGTGTCGCGCACTTCGCGGATCACTCTCACCATTTCGTCGATGTCGTGCGCGCCGGACATCGCGAGACGGCCGTCGAACACGAAGAACGGCACGCCTTGCACGCCGAGCGTGCGCACCTGGCGGTCCATCGCCTCGATTTGCGATCGCCCGCCGTCGCCGGCGAGCCATTGCGAGACGGCCGCGCGGTCCAGGCCCGATTCTTCGGCAATGTTGGCGAGCACCTCCGGGTCGCCGATGTCCCGGCCCTGCGTGAAGAACGCCGCGAACAGCCTCTCGACGAGGTCGCCGGCGGCACGCTCACGCTGCGCGAAGCTCACCAGCCGGTGCGCGGCCAGCGTGTTGGGCTGCACGCGGATGCGCGCGAAGTCGAACGTGATGCCCGCGTCCGCACCGACCTTCTCGACCATCGCGTGGATCTCCCGCACGCGGCTCGCGCCGCCGAGCTTGGTCTCGAGATAGAGGCGGCGGTCGATGCCGCCGGGAGGCACGTCCGGCGCGAGCTGGAACGGATGCCAGTCGACGCTCACCGCGAATTCCGGCTCGGCGACCGCGAGCCGGGCCAGCGCGGCCTCCAGCCGATGCTTGCCGATATAGCACCACGGGCAAACCACGTCCGACACCACGTCGATCTTGAACGCCACCACCGCCTCCGCCTTGCGCACCGGGATCCGCATTATCGCCGCAATCGCCGCGAGCGATAATCGCGCCATGCGCTTCGCCCTCGCGCGCTTCGACATCTTCTGCCGCGTCGTCGACAACTTCGGTGACGCCGGCGTAGCGTGGCGCCTTGCGCGCATGCTCGCCGGCGTGCACGGCCGCGCGACGACGCTGTGGATCGACGACCTGGCGGCGCTCGCGCGCATCGTCGACGGCGTCGATGCGGCGTTGCCGATGCAGTCGGTGGACGGCGTGCGCGTAGCGCCGTTCGAAGCGGCCGCGCAGGCGGCACCAGCCGACGCCGTGATCGAGGCGTTCGGCTGCGGCCTGCCCGAGCCCTATCTCGACGCCATGGAGCGCCGGCCGCCGGTCTGGATCAATCTCGAATACCTGTCCGCCGAGACATGGGTCGATGGCGTGCACGGGCTGCCGTCGCGCCAGCCGCAACGGGCGCTGACCCGCTGGTTCTATTTTCCCGGCTTCACGCGCGCGACCGGCGGCCTGCTGCGCGAGCCCGACCTGTTCGCGCGCCGCGCCGCCTACGCGGTGCCGCGTGGCGATGACGGGCTCGACGTGTCGGTCTTCTGCTACGCGAACCCTGCGCTGCCGGCGCTGTGCGAGGTCTTCGCGCGCGGACCCGAGCGGCTCCGCCTGCGCCTCGCCGATGGCGTCGCCGCCGGCGACTTCGCCGCCTGGCTCGGCCATCCGCTTCCGCCGGCGCCATCGCGCACGGTGCGCGGCGCGCTGACGATCGACGCGATGCCGTTCGTGCCGCAACCGGTCTACGACGAGCGGCTGTGGCGATGCGATCTCAACTTCGTGCGCGGCGAGGACTCGTTCGTGCGCGCGCAATGGGCGCAGCGGCCGCTCGTCTGGCACATCTATCCGCAGCAGCAGGATGCCCATCGCGTGAAGCTCGACGCATTTCTCGACCGGTATCTCGAAGGCGTGCCGGCCGATGCGGCCGGCGCGATGCGGGATTTCCATCACGCATTGGACCGCGGCGACGGCGTCGCGGCCGCCGACGCCTGGCCGGCATTGCGCGCGGCGTTGCCGGCCCTGTCGGCGCATGCGGCCCAATGGTGCCGGGAGCTCGCCACGCTTCCGGAACTCTCGGCATCGCTGGTTGAATTCGCCGAAACGCGTTATACTTGAGAGCTTTGCTGCATCATCGTCCGACGGGCGGCCCGCGACGGCCGGTCCGCGCGGGCCATCACCCAGGACAGTCATGAAAATCGCTCAGGAAGTGCGTGCCGGCAACGTGATCATGGTCGGCAAGGACCCGATGGTCGTGCAGAAGGCCGAGTTCTCGAAATCCGGCCGCAATGCGTCAGTGGTCAAGATGAAGCTGCGCAACCTCCTGTCGAGCGGAGGCACCGAACAGGTCTATCGCGCCGACGAGAAGTTCGAGACCATCCAGCTCGAGAAGAAGGACGTGACGTATTCGTACTTCGCCGATCCGATGTACGTGTTCATGGACGGCGAGTTCAACCAGTACGACGTCGAGAAGGAAAACATGGAGGACGCGCTGCCGTACCTCGAGGACGGGCTCGCCTGCGAGCTGACGTTCTACGAAGGCCGCGCGATTTCCGTTGAACTGCCCAATTCGGTCGTGCGCGAGGTGACCTACACCGAGCCCGCAGTCAAGGGCGACACCTCGGGCAAGGTCACCAAGCCCGCGCGCATCGCGTCGGGATTCGAGATCGCGGTGCCACTGTTCGTCGGCACCGGCGACCAGATCGAGATCGACACCCGCACCGGCGAGTACCGACGCCGCGTGTAGCGGGCACACCCGATCCAGTGCGCCGCCTGCGGGCGGCGTTTTCTTTTCCGCCGCCGCAAGGCATCGATTCGCGGCTTTCGTCGACAGCCGCGCAACGGTGACCTGAGCCCCTCGTCACGGGGCCGCGATAACCGCCTGTTGCATCCGCGCCATGTCCGCACTTCCGGGAAGCTCATCGACTGAGTTACGATTGCGAATCGTTCTCATTTGCCTTAGCATTGCCTTAAACGCGGCTGGCAGTCATTGCGAGATCGCCCCGATCCTTCGCTTTCCGCCCTCTACTGCATGACCCGACGAATCCCTCGTGCATGGTGCACGCTCGCCCGCGCCTGCGCCGCGTGGTGCCTCACGTTCGGCGTTGCCGCCTGCGGCGGAGGCGGAGGCGGCGGTGACGACGGAGGTCGCCAACCGCCTGGCTCACGCGACGTATGCGGACGAGTTCCGCCAGGTGTTCGGCAGCGACGTGTTCGCCGACGCCGACGCCGCGTTCCTGCGCGCGCGCCAGGCGCTCGAGCGCTACCAGCGGGAAGACTTTTCGTTCCGTGCGTTCGACAGCAAGTACGACGCCTTCCTCGCCGGCAAGACTGCGCTCACGCCGCAGGAAATGCGCGGGCTCGCGCTGTTCAATGCCCCCGACAAGGGCAACTGCGCGGCGTGCCACCCAAGCGGGCCGCGGCGCCGACGGCTCGCCGCCGCTCTTCACCGACTTCACGTACGACAACCTCGGCCTGCCACGCAATGCGGCGATAACCGCGAACGCCGATCCCGCGTACCGCGACATGGGATTGTGCGGGCCGTTCCGCACCGACCTCGCCGCGCGCCGGGACTTCTGCGGCGCGTTCAAGGTGCCGACGCTGCGCAACGTCGCCACGCGCAAGGTTATCTTCCACAACGCCGCCTTCACGTCGCTCAAGGACGCGCTTGCGTTCTACGTGCAGCGCGACACCAACCCGGAGAAGTTCTATCCGTCGGCCGCGGGCGGCGGCGTCGACAAGTTCGACGACCTGCCCGCCGACCTGGCGCGCAACGTCAACACCACCGAAGCTCCCTACGACCGCCATCAGGGCGAGGCCCCGGCGCTGTCCGATGCCGAGATCGACGACGTGATCGCGTTCCTCGCCACGCTCAACGACGGCTATGCGCCGTAACCCACTTCACTCCGGAGCATCGCCATGACGTTCGTCCGCAAGCCTCTTTCCGTCGCGCTCGTCGCGACCGGTCTCGTGCTCTCGTCCCACGCCCGCGCCGACGACGCCGCGCTGCAGAAGCGGCTCGACGCAGTGGAGGCACAAGTGCGCGCGATGCAGGACGCGCTCGCGCGCGTGCGCGCCGACGCCGCCGCGACGTTCGTCCTGCTCGCCCTGCTGGTCATCTCAGGCTTCGCGCCTGGCTATCTCGGGGGAGGCGATCAACGCGTGTGGATCGCCCGGGCACACTGGGCCGGTGGCTTCGCCGGCGCGGTCCTCTACATCCTGCATCGCCTGCGCGGGCCAGCCACGCGACCGCCATCCTGACGGCGAGCAAAACGCTCCAGAATCGTGCACGGCACCCCTTGCTCGCGGATCGGCACGGGGGTCGCCGCGGCGGGACAGTCGCCGTTGTCGCCCAAGAAGTCGTATTCTCCCGATGCGCGCCGACTTGCGGGATTGCGGGTGGCCGAGGCTTTCCATACACTCTCGCCAGTCGGGGCCGCGGCCCCCCAAGAGGGGTCCGGCATTGCGCGCAGAGTGGCGCTGGAGTGGATTGCACGTGTGGAATGGTCATCGACACAAGGGCTGCTTCAAGGATCGATGCGTTCACCACCAGCTTCGCGCGCAATAAAGCAATCGCTTCGACTGTTGACGCTCGGTTGCGTGACGCCCGATCGAGCGTCGGCGGACACAAGCAAAACCGGGGGCATGAAGGGTCGCGCGGGCACCAGCCGCGGCGCGACCCACACTAACCGCACCGCATGAGGAGGAGTGAGCATGACCGAGTCGTCGAACAGCCACAATCCGCGCCGCCGCACGTTGTTGAAGGCCGCCGCGGTCACAGGCGCGCTGCAGGCCACGGGACCGTTCATCCTGAAGGCCCGCGCCGCCGACGAGACCGTGAAGATCGGCCTCGACAACCCGCTGACGGGGACCTACGCGGCCGTCGGCAAGAACGAGCTCATTGGCTGCCAGCTCGCCATCGAGCAGATCAACGCCAAGGGCGGCATCCTCGGCCGCAAGGCGGAGCTCCTGGTCGAGGACTCGACCTCCGGTGACGCCGGCACTGCGGTGCAGAAGGCGCGCAAGCTGATCGACCGCGACAAGGTCGATTTCCTGCTCGGCAACGTCAATTCGGCGCTGTCGCTGGCCATTGCCGACGTCGCGGCCGAAAAAGGCAAGCTGCTGATCGTTCCCGGCGGCCACACCGACGCGATCACCGGCGCGACCTGCCACTACAACGTTTTCCGCGTGTGCAACACGACGCAGATGGAAGCCAACGCGGTCACCGCGACGTTGATCAAGAGCGTCGGCAAGAAGTGGTACTACATCACGCCCGACTATGCGTTCGGCCATACGCTGCAGGCCGGCCTCGAGAAGGCCTGCGCCGCTGCCGGCGGCCAGAAGCTCGGCGCCGACCTGACGCCGCTCGGCACGACGGACTTCTCGTCGTACCTGATCAAGGCGCAGGCGGCGAATCCCGAGGTCATCGTGTTCCTGACTCAGGGCGACGACATGATCAACGCGCTGAAGCAGGCGGTGCAGTTCGGGCTCGACAAGCGTGTGCACATCGCCGGCGCGCAGCAGGAACTCGAGCCGCTGCTCGGGTTGCCGCCCGAGGCGCGGATCGGCACCTGGGTGTTCGAGTGGTACTGGAACCAGCCGGGCGTCCCCCACGTCGCCGAGTTCGTCAATGCGATCAAGGCGAAGTCCGGCGGCCATGTGCCAACCGCCCGCACCTGGTTTGGGTATGTGGCGACGTGGACCTGCGCGCTCGCCGCCAACCAGGCCAAATCGCTCGAAGTAGTGAAGCTGGCCAAGGCGCTGCAGGATCTCAAGCTGCCACCTGAAATCGGCCTGATGCCCGACCAGCCGTTCTACCGTGCGGGCCAGAACCAGTTGATGCCCGACCTCTTCGTCGGCACGGCGCAGGCAAAGGGTCCCGGCGGCGACGAGGACCTGTTCAAGGTCACCAGCATCGTCAAGGGCACCGATGCCGCGGGACCGCTGTCGGAGTCCGGCTGCAAGATGACCTGGCCCGCTTGATCGGCTGCGCTTAGGACGCCATGGCAATGGGAATCGCGGCCCATCCCGGCCGCGATTCCACGTCGCGCGGCGCGTGATCGCTAGCGCCACGACGCGCGAGCAGTCCACGCGCCGAATCACGGCGCCGCAACGATCTTCCCGATTCCGTCGACCACCCGCCCGCAAGGCACCGCATGACGCAGCTGCTGCTGTTCAACGTCTTCAACGGGCTCATCGTCGGCGCGTTCTATGCGCTGATGGCACTGGGCCTGTCGCTTATCCTCAACCTCTCCGGCGTGATCAACTTCGCGCACGGCGGGTTCCTGGCCATCGGCGCCTACATCGCTTACACATTGTTTCCCTACGTCGGATTCTGGGGCGCCCTGGTGGCAGCGCCGATCCTCACTGCCCTGTTCGGCCTCCTCGTCGAGCGCGTCCTGATCCGCCGCCTCTATGGTCGCGACCCGCTGTACAGCCTGTTGCTGACGTTCGGACTCGCATACATTTTCGAGGACGTGACGCGCTATATCTGGGGTGCGCAAAGCGTGCCGTACCCGATCCCGCCCTATCTCGCGACGCCGCTGTCGAGCGAGTTCTTCTTCCTTACCGGCTATCGCCTCTTCATGGTGGCCCTGGTCGCCGCGGCGGTGGCGGGCCTGTTCGTGATCCTCAACCGCACGCAGCTCGGCATGCGCATCCGCGCCGGCACGCTCGACCTCGAGACGGTGTCGGTGCTGGGCGTCAACACGCGCATCCTGCGCAACCTCAACTTCGGCCTCGGCATCTACCTCGCCGGCCTGGCGGGCGTGCTGGCGGCCGGCATGCTGGGCCTGCAACCGACGATCGGCACGTCGCTGATCATGCCGAGCTTCGTCGCGATCATCGTCGGCGGCCTGGGCAGCCTGCCGGGAACGCTGCTCGGCGGCTTGCTGATCGGCGTCGCCTCGGGACTCGCCACTGTGTTCATGCCGTCCGCGAGCGAAGCCGTGATGTACGTGATGATGGGCCTCGTGCTGCTGGTGCGGCCACGCGGGCTGCTGGGCGAGGAAGGGCGGATCCAATGACCGACGTCGCCACCCAGCGCGCGATGATGTCGCCGCACGCCGCCGCCGACAACCGCCGGCGCTACCTCGCCAACACCGGCATCTGGCTGGTGTTGCTGACGATGCCGTATTGGATGAATGCGATGGGCGGCTACACCGAGCTCGCCATCCGCGTCATCGTGCTCGGCATGGCGGCGATGGCGCTAAATTTCCTGCTCGGATTCACCGGCGTGCTGTCGTTCGGCCATGCCGCGTACTTCGGCCTCGGCGCCTACGGGGTCGGCATGTCGATCAAATTCCTGCATATGGGGACGCTGGGCGGCATGCTGGTCGGCGTCGTGGTGGGCATGCTCGCCGCGATGCTGATCGGCGCGCTCATCGTGAAGCTGCGCGGCACCTATTTCGCCATGGTGACGATCGCCTTCGGCCAGGTCTTCTACTTCATCGCATTCCGCTGGAACGCGGTGACCGGCGGCGACGACGGCCTCACCGGCTGGAAGCGCCAGGCGATCGACTTCGGCGTCGGCGCGCTCGACATCCGCACCCAGGATCTCGCGTTCTACTACTTCGCGCTGGCGATCTTCGCGCTGTCGGTCATCGTGATGGCGTTGCTGCTGCGCTCGCCGTTCGGGCGCACCCTACTCGCGATCCGCGAGAACGAGCGGCGCGCGCGCTTCCTCGGCATCCCCATCGAGCGCCACATCTGGCTGTCGTTCGTGATCTCCTGCTTCTTCGTCAGCGTCGCCGGCACGCTGTATGCGCTGCTCAACAACTTCGTCGATCCGCGCGCCCTGCGCTGGGACCAGTCGGGCAACTTCGTGATCATGGCGGTGCTGGGCGGCATGCGCTCGTTCTGGGGGCCGCTGATCGGCGCCGCCATCTTCGTCGTGCTGCAGGACTACGTGTCGAGCCACACCGCCAACTGGATGTCGTTCATCGGCCTCTTCTTCGTGCTGGTCGTGCTGTTCTTCCCGCGCGGCGTGCTCGGCATCATCCGTCGCAGGGTGCAGCGATGAGTCTGCTCGACGTGCAGAACGTCTCGCGCCACTTCGGCAGCCTCGTCGCCGTCGACGGCGTGTCGATGACCGTGCAGGAAGGCGAGTTGCGCGCGGTCATCGGACCCAATGGCGCCGGCAAGACCACGTTCTTCAATCTCATCAGCGGCTTCTTCCCGCCGACGTCGGGGCGCATCGTCTTCGACGGCAACGACATCACGCCGCTATTGCCGCACCAGCGCGTGGCGCTCGGCATGGCGCGCACCTTCCAGATCACCGAAATCTTTCCCGAGCTGTCGGTGCGCGAGAACCTGCGCATCCCGGTCGAGGTGGCGAGCGGCTTTCGCCTGCGTCCCTGGCTTTCGCGCAGCGAGGATGCGTCGGTCCGCGAGCGTGTCGACCAGCTGCTCGAGATGGGCGGACTCGTCGCCAAGGCGGATCGTCTGGTCGGTGAGCTGGCGCACGGCGACCAGCGCGCGACCGAGATCATGATGTCTCTGGCGCTGCGCCCGCGCCTGCTGCTGCTCGACGAGCCGACCGCGGGGATGGGCGACCAGGAAACCTAC
>DATBOK010000130.1:0-4838 GCA_036553845.1 Casimicrobiaceae bacterium | reverse complement strand
GCATGATGATGCGCGGCGTCGAGAAGCAGAACTCGGTGATGGTCACCTCGTCGGTGCTCGGGACGTTCCGCGATTCGAACGCCACCCGTGAGGAATTCCTCGCACTGATCGGCCAGCGCGGATAAGCCCGACCCCGATCGGTCGGCCGCGCGGCTGAACCGCCGATCGGAAACGCGATTGCAGCACACACCGCGGCTACTCGGCGACCACGATCGCCGTCCGTGCCGAGGCGCGGCCCGGCTTCAGCAGCATGACGAGCGGGATCATCACGAAGAAGCTCGCCACGATGATCCAGAACGCATGGAGCAGGCCGAGCATCGCCGCCTGCTCCTCGACTTCGCGCGCGAGTACGGCAAGCCCGGCGCCGGCCGCCGGGACGCCGAGCGGATGCAGGAACTGCTGGACCTGGAACCGATAGGGGTCGATGAAGCCGCGCAGGATCTCCCAGTTCACCTGCGCGCTCCGCGCGAGTGATACGCTGATGATCGAGATGCCGATCGACGCGCCGATCGAGCGGACGAGGCTGTAGACGCCGGCGGCTTCGGTGGCAAGGCGCTGCGGCAGCGTCGCGAACGCGATCGCCGACAGCGGCACGAACACGAATCCGACGCCGATGCCTTGCAGGAGCAACGGAACCACCATCACGCCCCACCCCGCGTCGAGGTTCATCCGGGTCATCATCCACGCGCCGACGACGCCGGCGGCGATGCCGAACCAGATCAGCGGCTTCGCGCCGACGCGGCCGACCAGCCTGCCGACGATCAGCATGCTGACGAGACTCCCGATGCCGCGCGGCATCATCGCGAGCCCGGTATCGAGCGTCGGATACTGCAGCAGGTTCTCGAACAGAACCGGCTGCAGAAGCATCCCCCCATAGAGCGACAGACCCATCGCGCCGCCGACGATCGTCGCGGCGGCAAAATTGCGGTCGGCGAAGAGCGCGAGGTCGAACAGCGTCTCGCGACGCGAGGCGAGCGAGTGCGCGATGAACATCGCGAGGCCGCAGACGAGGGCGACGAGCGCGGCGCGGATCGACGTCGACGAGAGCCAGTCCTCCTGCTGGCCGCGGTCGAGCACGTACTGCAGCCCGCCGATGAACAGCGCGAGGAAGACGAGACCCCACCAGTCCATCGCGCGCTCCTGCACCGGTGTGTCGGGAACGTTGCGCGCAGCGAGAAACAGCGACAGCGCGCCGACCGGGATGTTGATGTAGAAGTTCCAGCGCCAGCTCGCCGCCTCGGTGAGCCAGCCGCCGAGCGTCGGACCGAGAATCGGCGCGACCATCACGCCCATGCCCCAGATGGCGAGCGCCTTGCCGCGCTCGTGCACCGGATAGCTGTCGACCATGATCGCCTGCGACAGCGGCACCAGCGACGCGCCGAACAGCCCCTGCAGCAAGCGGAAGAAGACGATCTCGGCGAGCGACCCCGAAACGCCGCACAGCGCCGACGACACGATGAAGCCGCCGATCGACACGAGCAGATAGCGGCGGCGTCCGAGCCGGTCGGCGAGATAACCGGTCATCGGCATCACCACCGACGACGCCACGATGTAGCTCGTCAGCACCCAGCTGATCTGGTCGGTCGATGCCGACAGCTCGCCGGCCATGTGCGGCAGCGCGACGTTGACGATCGTCGTGTCGAGCACCTGGATCACGGTCGCAGCCATCACCGCGAGCGTGACGAGCATGCGCGGGCCGCTGGTCATTGCCGCAATTCGTCGAGCTTCGCGCGTACGCGCGCGAGGAGCTCGCAGAGCACGTCGAGTTCGGCCGCGCTCAGCGTCGCGGACAGCTCGCGCCGCAGCGCGAGCACCGTGCGCCGAATGCGCTCGAGGAGCGTGCGCGCGCGCGGCGTGACCACCACCGCCTTCAACCTGCGGTCGCCCACCACCTCGCGCCGCGTGACGAGGCCGTCACGTTGCATGCGATCGACCAGCGTCACCGCGGCCGGTGCGCCGATGTCGAGGCGCTCGGCGAGGTCGCCCTGCACGAGCTCGCCGCCGGCGCGATCGAGCCACAGCAACGCCTGCCACTGGACCCGGGTCAGCCCGAGCGGCTGCAGCCGGCGATCGAGCTCCTGGCGCCAGCTCTTCGTCACGCCTGCGGCAAGGACGCCGAGCGCCTCGACGCGGTCGCCTGCCACGCGGGAGGCGGCCGCGTGGGAGGCGGCCGCGTGGGAGGCTGCCGGCTCGCGCGCCGGCACCGCACGTGGCTTTGCCGGCAGCGCGTGCGGCTTTCTTTGTATACGAATCGTTCGCATACTATATTGTTTCCGAATCGGCGTGCGCGCGCAAGCGCCCGCCGGCCCTGCCGCGTGACCGGCACCACCATCGCGGCAGCGTGCGACAATCCGCGCTCCGCCACCACCCCCCTTCCGATGCCATCCCGCAGCCGCTCGACGAAGCGACCGTCCTCCGCCACCGTGCACGTGCAGGTCTCGCAGGCAGCGGGAGCCGGCGGCCGCGCGTACGCCGTGCGCCGGTCGCCGATTCACGGACGTGGCGTGTTCGCTACGCGAACGATCGCGAGGGGCGAGGACATCGTCGAGTACCGCGGCAGGCGGATCTCGATGGAAGTCGCCGACACGATGCCGGACAGCGATCCAGACAACCCGTATCACACGTTCCTGTTCGAGCTCAACGACGGGCGCGTGATCGATGCCGGTGTGCGCGGCAATGCGGCACGCTGGATCAATCACAGCTGCGCGCCGAACTGCGTGCCGTACGAGGACGACCGCGGGCGCGTGATGATCGCCGCCCGCCGCACGATCCGCGCAGGCGAGGAGCTCGCCTACGACTACCGCTTGAACGTCGAGGGCCGGCGCACGAAGAAGCTGCTCGCTGCGTACCGCTGCCGGTGCGGTGCACCTCGCTGCCGCGGTTCGATGCTCGGCCCCGCAGAGCCCGCCGGCGGCCGCCGGCGACCCCGCTGACCGCGACACTCGGCGTCAGGTCAGGCCGGCCGCTCCGACGATCGCGGCGGCGACCAGGATCCACACCGGATTCACGCGAGTAAACGCGAGCGTGACCGCGCCGACTGCCGTCAGCGCGAGCGACCCTGGAGAGCGGTCTGCGCCCTGCGCGAGCGTGTATCCGCTCGCCAGGATGAAACCGATCGCGATGGGCGCCAGCGCGCGGCGCAGCACCGGCAGGATCCGCGTCGTCTGCGCCCGCTCGGCCCAGCGCGCGAACCCGTAGCACAGCACCGACGACGGTCCGCAGGCCGCGGCGGTGGCGACGAGTGCGCCCGGCAGGCCGGCGACCTTCCAACCGACGAGCGACACAAACATCGCGTTGGGGCCCGGAGCGAGTTGCGCGAGCGCAAAGAGATCGGCGAATTCGGCGCTCGTCATCCATCCCTGCACGTCGACGACGACGCGGTGGATCTCCGGGAGGATCGCGCTGATGCCGCCGATCGCAACCAGCGAAAGTGCGGCGAAGCGCAGCGCGAGTTCGACCACCACCGGAGCGCCGGCAATCATGTCGCCGCTTTGGCGATCACGCCGACGCGCGCCATTCAGCGGCGATGCTGGCGGCCATCAATGCCAGCGCAACCCAGACGAGCGGCCAGTGCAGAACGCCGACGCCGATGAACGCCGCGCCTCCGGTCAACACGCCGCGCAGCGGCGGCCGCGCCTTGATGAACAGGCGCACCGCCGTTCCGACAATGAGCCCCGCCGCGGCGGCCGACGCTGCCGCGATCGCGTGCCGCGCGAGCGGGTGATTCGCGACCTCGGCGTAGAAGATCGCCATCGCCAGCATGACGGCGATCGGCACGAACAGAATCCCGGTGACCGCGAGCAACGCGCCCAGCGGACCGTGACTGCGACTGCCGACGATCACCGCGAGATTGACGACGTTGGGTCCCGGCAGCACCTGGCACAACCCCATCGTCTCGGCGAATTCGCGGTCGGAAAACCATCGACGCTCGTCGACGACGACGCGGCGCGCCCAAGGCAGTACGCCGCCGAAGCCGAGCAGGCCCATCTTGAGGAAGCTCGCGAACAGCGCGCCCCGTGTGACGCCATCGAGCGGATGGCGACCGGCCGGCGGCGGAGCCACGTCGTCGAGGGGCGGGGTCATCGCAGGCGATCGGCGTCGGGTGATCCGCCGTGCCGGGTTTGGCGGCGGACCATTCGCATTGTATCGGTCACCATCGGCTGCGCGGCCGCCCGCGGGCGCATTCGGATCCGCCCGCGAGCGACACCCGCATTTGCCTCGACGCTGCAACGACGGCACAATCGCGGGCCATGACGCGCAAGTCCTCCGCCGGCAAGGCGGGCACCGTCAGGGTGCTCGAGTTCGATTCCCGCGTGCTCGCCGACAATCGGCTCGGCGACCCGCATCGGCGCAAGCTCCCCGTGTGGTTGCCGCCGGGCTACGACGACGGCACCGTGCGCGGCAAGAGTGGCGGACGCGGCAGGCGCTTTCCCGTGCTGTTCGATCTCGTCGGCTTCACCGGCTCGGGGCCGGCACACCTCAACTGGAAGCCGTTCGACGAGAACGTTCCCGAGCGTGCCGCACGTCTCATTGCCGAGCGCCGGATGGGCGCGGCGATCATCGTGTTTCCTGACTGCTTCACGTCGATGGGCGGCAACCAGTACATCAACTCCAGCGCGATCGGCCGTTACGCAGATTACCTGACGCGCGAGCTGATCCCGTTCGTCGACCGCGAGTTCCGCACGCTCGCCTCGCGCGATCACCGCGGCTGCTTCGGCAAATCGTCTGGCGGATACGGTGCGATCATCCACGGCATGCGCTACGCGCGCTACTGGGGCGCAATCGCCGATCATTCTGGCGATTCGCTGTTCGACCTCTGTTACCTCACCGATTGGCCG
>DATBOK010000122.1:0-31929 GCA_036553845.1 Casimicrobiaceae bacterium | reverse complement strand
TGATAATTTACATTAAACTCTGGCAGCAAGTGTGAACCATGTCAAATCAATTCCGGTCCGTAAATCAGGAAGTGTTGCACTTCTGCCTATAATGGCCATCCAACGCCGCCTTACCGCAAGTTTTATTCCCCTGTGCTAAAGCGCTGGCTGCTCTATCTGGGCTCGGTCGCGGCCGGCCTCGTGGTCGTCGGGGCCCTGCTGGGCGCCTTCGTCGTAGCCCTGCTCTACCCGACGCTGCCCTCGCTTTCGGCCCTCACTGACTACCAGCCGCGGATCCCGCTGCGCGTGTATTCGGCGGACGGCGTGCTGCTCGGCGAGTTCGGCGAAGAGCGGCGCGCGCTGGTGCGCATCGAGGACGTCCCCGAGGTCATGAAGCACGCGATCCTCGCCGCGGAAGACGAGCGCTTCTATCAGCACGGCGGCGTCGACTACCTTTCCGTGCTGCGCGCCGCCCTCGCCAACGTCACCAGCGGCTCGGTGCAGGGTGCCGGCACGATCACCATGCAGGTCGCGCGAAATTTCTTCCTGACACGCGAGAAAACGGTCACCCGCAAGCTGCGCGAGGTGATGCTGGCTTGGAAAATCGAGGCGAATCTGCATAAAGACGAAATTCTCGAGCTTTACATCAATCAGATATTCCTGGGCCAGCGCGCGTACGGCTTCGCCGCCGCGTCGCAGATCTACTTCGGCAAGGCGCTGCAGGATGTCACGCCGGCCGAGGCGGCGATGCTGGCCGGATTGCCGAAGGCCCCGTCCGCCTACAACCCGGTCAGCAACCCCGAGCGCGCCAAGGCCCGCCAGCTTTACGTGTTGCGGCGGATGCACGAGCTCAATTACCTGACCGACGGCGAGTTCAAGGTTGCACAAACCGCGCCACTGGTCGTCCGCCAGAACCTGAAGCCGGTAAACCTCGACGCGCATGCCCAGTTCGTGGCCGAAATGGCGCGCCAGGTGGTGTTCGATGCCTACGGCGACGAGGCCTACAGCCGGGGCATCACCGTGTGGACGACGATCCGCCGCGACAGCCAGGAAGCGGCCTGGGCGGCCGTGCAGAAGGGCGCCTACGAGTACGACCGCCGCCACGGGTACCGCGGCCCGGAGGACTTCGTCAGCCTCCCCGACAAGGCGGACGACCTCGCGACCGAGCTCGAACGCGCGTTCGCCGACCACCCGGATGACGGCCCGCTGGTGGCGGCCATCGTCACTTCGGTGTCGAAAGACGGCGTGCGCGCGACGCTCGCCAGCGGCGAGAACATCGAGCTCTCGGGCGACGGCATCAAGTTCGCGGCCAAGGCGCTTGCCGACAAGGCGCCGGCCGCGCTGCGCATCCGCCGCGGCGCCGTGATCCGCGTCGCCAAGGACGACAAGGGCCGCTACGCGATCGGCCAGCTGCCCCAGGTCGAGTCGGCGTTCGTGGCGATCCGGCCCTCGGATGGCGCGCTGCTGGCGCTGGTGGGCGGACTCGACTTCGACAGCAACAAGTTCAACCATGCGACGCAGGCGCTGCGCCAGCCGGGCTCGTCGTTCAAGCCGTTCATCTATTCGGCGGCGCTGGAAAAAGGCTTCACCCCGGCCACGGTGATCAACGACGCGCCATTCTTCGTGCCGGCCGAGCAGGCTGGCGGCGAGGCCTGGGAGCCCAAGAACTACGAGAACAAGTTCGAGGGCCCGATGCGCCTTCGCACGGCGCTGGCCAAATCGAAGAACCTGGTGATGGTGCGGGTGCTACAGGCGATCGGGCCGCAGTACGCGCAGGACTATATCCAGCGCTTCGGCTTCGATCCGCGGATGCATCCGGCCTACCTGACGATGGGCCTCGGCGCCGGCTCGGCGACGCCGCTGCAGATGGCCACCGCCTATTCGGTGTTCGCCAACGGCGGCTATCGGGTGACCCCCTACCTCATCGAGAAGATCACCGACGCCAAGGGCGAAGTGCTGTCCGAGGCCAAGCCGGCAGTCGCAGGCAGCGGCGCCGAGCGCGCGATCGACCCGCGCAACGCCTTCATCATGACGTCGATGATGCGCGACGTGATCGCCTATGGCACTGCCACCGGCGCGCAAGTGCTGAAGCGCCGCGACATCGCCGGCAAGACCGGCACCACCAACGACAACATCGACGCCTGGTTCTGCGGGTTCAACAGCGACATCGTCGGCGTGGCGTGGATCGGCTTCGACCAGCCGCGCACGCTCGGCACCAACGAGACCGGCGGCGTGGCGGCGCTGCCGATCTGGATCGCGTTCATGCAGAAGCAGTTGAAAGGCACGCCGGAGAAGATGCCGTCGCCGCCGGACGGCGTCGTGTCGCTCAGGATCAATGCCGACTCCGGGTTGCGTGACGACACGAGCACGCTGTCCGATTACTTCTACAGCGAATTCCAGCCCCGCGCCCGCGACGACGGCCTCACCGCCGCGCTCCCCGGCAAGAGCCCGCAGGAAGTGCGCGACCAGATCTTCTGACGCGTATGCCGCGATCGACGACCCGGTACGAGCAGCGCCGCGGCGAGCGGCGCTTCGCCGCCGACGCCGACGGCCAGCAGCGCACGCTGATCGCGCAGGCCGCGGCGCGCCTCGTCGCGGAGCATGGCATCACCGACTGGTCGATGGCCAAGCGCAAGGCCGCGAGGGAGCTCGGCTTCGCACCCGGGGTGGCGCTGCCGGGCGACGGCGAGATCGAAGATGCGCTCGGCAGCTATCACGAACTGTTCGGCGGCGAAGAACACGAGGCGCAGCTTCGGGCACAACGCGAGGAAGCGCTTACTTGGATGCGCAACCTGGCAGCCTTCGAGCCGCGCCTGACCGGCGGGGTGGCGGCCGGCTGGGCGACCGAGACGTCGGGCATCCGCCTCGAGCTCGACGCCGAGAGCGCGAAGGCGGTCGAGCTCGCGCTGATCAACGCCGGCCTGCGCTATCGGCCGCTGTCGGCCAATGCCGAAGGCCCCGTGGAGCTGGCAGTGGACACCCCGGGCAGCGGACTGCACCTCGTGGTGCGCACGCGCGACGGGGGCCGTCACCGGCCCCGCCGCGAGCGCGGTGGCCGCGAGGAGCCGCGACTCACCGCGCGCGACGTCGAGCGCCTGCTCGCGGGCGACGCGGCCGCGGATTAGCGCGGTTCCGGGTAACTACGCGCCCCTCAGCCAGCGCGCGGCGTCGAGCGCGTAGTAGGTGAGGATAGCGTCGGCGCCGGCGCGCCTCATGCCGGTGAGGATCTCCAGTACCGCGGCGCGCTCGTCGAGCCAGCCCGCCTGCGCGGCCGCCTTGATCATCGCGTACTCGCCGGACACCTGGTAGACGGCGGTCGGCATGCCGAACGCATCCTTCACCCGGCGCACGATGTCGAGATAGGGCAGGCCCGGCTTCACCATCACCATGTCCGCGCCCTCGCCGATGTCGAGCCAGGTCTCCCACAGCGCTTCGTCGGTGTTGGCCGGGTCCATCTGGTAGGTGTACTTGTCGCCGCCGCCGAGTGCCGCCGCCGAGCCGACGGCGTCGCGAAACGGCCCGTAGAAGCACGACGCGTACTTGGCCGAATAGGCGAGGATGCGCGCGCGCTGCTGCCCTTGCGCGTCGAGCGACCGGCGCAGCGCGCCGACGCGCCCGTCCATCATGTCCGACGGCGCGACGAAATCGGCGCCGGCCTCGGCATGGCACAGCGCCTGGCGCGTCAGCGCGGCGACAGTTTCGTCGTTCATCACGTACCCCGTGGCGTCGGCGAGACCGTCCTGGCCGCTGCGTGTGTACGGGTCGAGCGCGACGTCGGTGACGACGCCGAGCGCGGGGAACTTCGACTTGATGGCGCGGACAACACGAGGGACGAGCCCCCGCGCGTTCCAGGCTTCTGCGGCATCGTCCGATTTCTGCGCGGCGTCGATCACGGGGAACAGCGCGATCGCCGGCACGCCGAGCCTCACGCATTCGCCTGCATCGAGCAGGATGCCGTCGAGCGACTTGCGCGCGACGCCGGGCAGCGAAGGCACGGGGTCGAGCCTGCCCTCGCCTTCCTGCACGAACACGGGGTAGATGAAGTTGTCGGGGGCGAGGCGCGTCTCGCGCATCATGCGGCGCGAAAAATCGTCGCGCCGCATGCGCCGCGGCCGCCGCCCGGGGAACTCACCGTCGAACGCGAAGCTCATGCAACCTCTGCATCGGAAGGGCCGTTGATCGTATCAGAGCGCCGGATGCAACCAAATGCGTTGGCGCGGAACTTCGCTCGCGCAAGGCCGGTCACAACGCACAGACGGTTGAACGTCTCCCGCTTTCCTCCCTGAGCGGGTGCCCGCGGTCTTCGCCTTCGGGCGGGGGCTGCGGGCGTTCTTGAGGCCCCGGATCACTCCCCTTGATTCCGGGGCCTTTTCTTTGCGGCCGGCCAAATGGCGAATGTCGCCTGGTGGCGACGCTCACGCCGCGGAGGGCGTGAGGAACCCGGCTATTGCGCGATCGGCTTCCTCGATTCCCTCGCGACGCAACGCCGAGAACCCGATCAGTCCGACCTGCGGCGCGAATGGCGCGAATGCGCTGTCGATGCGCGCGCGAATGCCGGCGAGCGCGGCGCGGCGCTCGGTGGCGGTGAGCTTGTCGATCTTGGTCGCCAGCAGCAGCACCGGCCGCCCGCTCGGCAGGAACCCGTTGAGCAGCGCCTCGTCCGACTCCTTGAGGCCGCGTCGCGAGTCGATCATCGCCACCAGCGCCACCAGCGTCGGCCGCGTCGTCACGTAACCCCACAGGAATTCCTGCCACTGCTCCTTGACGTCCTTCGGCACGGCCGCATAGCCGTAGCCGGGAAGATCGGCCACGTAGCCGCCGCCGGCGAGGCTGAAGAACACGATCTGCTGCGTGCGTCCCGGCGTGCGGCTGGCGAACGCGAGGCGGTTGCGCGTCGCCAGCGCATTGATGGCGCTCGACTTGCCGGCATTGGAGCGGCCGGCGAACGCGATCTCCGGCGGTCCCGGCGGCGGGAATTGCGAGGGCTCGGCGGCGGCAACGACGAATTGCGCGCCGATCAGCGGATGCGGCGCGCGTGCGGCGGCGGCTTCCGGAGATTTCGCCGAGTCCGGTACAATTACGTGTTTATGCATGCGGTCGGATGTCGCCTTGATGGTCGCGGGCGGCGTCGAACAAGGCCCTAGAATCCATCCCCCGGGGAGCTCAATAGAAATGTTTCGGACGTTGCTGCTGGCTGCGCTCTTGTCGGGCCCTGCGATCGCGCTGGCCCAATCGACTCCACCGGCCGATGCCTCCAAGGCGAGCGCCGCGGAAGCCGCCAAGCCCGCGGCGCCGGCGGCCGACGCCACCAAGATCGTCACCGGGGTCTGCGCAGCCTGCCACGGCGCCGATGGCCGCGGCACCGCACCCGGCAACCCGAACCTCGCGGGAATGCCGGCCGACTATATCACCCTGCAACTCGCGCACTTCAAGGCGGGCGTGCGACAGAGCCCGATCATGCAGGGCTTCGCGGCGACGCTTTCGGATGCCGACATGGCGGCGCTCGGCGAGTATTACGCGAAGCAGAAGCCGGTGCTCGCCAAGGCCAAGGACGCCGCGCTGGTCAAGGCGGGACAGAAGATCTACCGCGGCGGCATCGCCTCGGCGGAGGTGCCGGCCTGCGCCGCATGCCATTCGCCCGACGGCGCCGGCATCGCCAGCAACTATCCGCGCCTCGCCGCGCAGTCGTCCGAATACACGTACGCGCAATTGAAGGCGTTCCACGACGGCACACGCGGCAACGACCAGGCCGGCAAGGACGTCAACGGCCAGATCATGCACACGATCGCCGCGCGACTCACCGACGACGAGATGAAGTCGGTGGCGGAGTACGTGCAGGGACTGCGCTGATCCGGCGCGTGCGCGCGGCATTTCCGCCGCGGCCGAACACGCGATGAACGCGCGCATCGCGTCGCTGCACGTCTACCCCGTGAAGGGGGCGCGCGGCATCGACGTCGACGTCGCCGACGTCGGCACCGAGGGCCTCGCGCGCGACGGCATCGGCGACCGCGAGTGGATGGTCGTCGACGCCCAGGATCGCTTCATCACCCAGCGCACACACCGCCGCCTGTGCCTCGTCGGCACCGCCGTGCGCGACCGCGCGCTCGTCTTGAGCGTGCCAGGACACGCCGACGTGACGATCGCGCTCGACGCCGCGCACGGCGCGCCGCGCGATGTCGTCGTCTGGCGCAGCACCGTGCGCGGACTCGACGAAGGCGATGGCGCGGCCGCGGCGCTGTCTGCGTATCTCGGCGAGCCGCTGCGCCTCGTGCGCTTCGATCCGGCGCGACCGCGCCTGTGCAATCCCGAGTTCGCCGGCGATTCGGGCGCGCACACGCGCTTCGCCGACGGCTATCCCGTGCTCGTGATCGGCGCGCAATCGCTGGCGGATCTCAATGGGAGGCTTGCGGCGAAAGGCGCCGACGCGCTCGGCATGAACCGCTTCCGGCCCAATGTCGTCGTCGAGGGACTGGAGGCGTTCGACGAGGATCACCTCGCCACGCTCGACATCGGCGACGTCACCCTGCGGATGGTCAAGCCCTGCATCCGGTGCGAAGTGCCGACGATCGATCCGCGCACGGCGCAGGCCGGCGTCGAACCGCTGGTGACGCTGTCGACGTATCGCCAGCACGCCACGCTCGACGGCATCGCTTTTGGCGTGAACGCGATCGTCGCCGCCGGCGGCGCGATCGCCGTCGGCGCTGCGGTCAGCCCCGCATTCGCGTTCTAGGGCCGCGCGCCGACCACAGCGCGCGGCGCATGGCCGCGCGCGATGGTCGGCAGTGGTGGCGTCACTGGCCGTTGGGCGCGCACAGGTTCACCGAATCGGGTCCATAGCCTTCCGCCGACCATGCAGGGTCGGCGTGCAGGATGTCGTGGATCGACTGGTCGTCGGTGTACCGGTGATTGCCGGTGGACGCATTGAAGAAGCGCCAGACCGCGTGAGTGCCGATCGGGCACGCGCCGCTGGCCGTGTCCGGAATCACCGCGTAGAACACGTTGGAGCTCTCGACTTCCCAGTGGATGAACTGCGGGCTGGTGCCCAGCAGTGCGCATTCGGACGGCAGCGCCGAATAGAAATGCGTGTTGCCGTACGGATCGGGGAGGTAGGCGCGGCACACGGGGCTCGCGCCACTGACCGGCGCCGTGTACGCGAGGAAGCGCAGGCCGGTGCGCTGCCAGCCGGCGACCACGCCGGTGTCGAGGTCGTTGATCTCGACCGGGCTCTGCGTGATGAAGTAGTGATCGAGCGCCTGGTCGTAGTACTCGACGACCACGGCCTCGTTCGGCGCACCGGTGCCGGGCGCGAGGTAGTCGCGCATCGTCGGGATCATTTGGTCGAAGCGCGTGAAATAGTCGGCGCTGTTGGGCGAGTCGCACGACGACGCGCCGCCGGTGAGGCCGCCGCGCACCTCGTAGAAGCCGCCGCCGACGTTGAGCGTCAGGAGACCCGAGCCGCTCGAGCCGCCCTCGGTGACGCCCTTGCCCCAGAACACGCGCGCAAGCAGCGCGTTGATCTGCGGATCGCCGGTATCCTCGTTGTCGATCACGATGTGCGCGTAGCCGGCGAGGTCGCCCTGGCTGAACTTCTTGAGGTCGCCCATCGGGTGGTGCAGGTCGATGACCGTGCCCGACGTGATCGGCGTTGCGTTCCAGGCGGAGAAGACGGTGTTCGCCGGCGGCGGCTGGTTGAGCCGCACCATCGCCCAATCCTGCGCGACGCTGCGGCCAAGCAGCGCCGAGCCGCCATGCTGGATGAAGTAGTTGCCCACCGTCTGCGACAGCGTCGGGTCGACGTCGGTCGAGCAGCCGACGGAATCGTAGAACCAGTACACCTCGAGCGTGGCCGCGGCGAATACCGAATCGATGCAGTGGTCGGCGGTAAAGAAATACGGCGTCTGCGATGCGATCGAGTCGTTGAGCAGCGTGCCCGTGCACAGGAAGCTCGAGCCATTGGACTCGGTGAACACCATCCTGCCGACGGCGTTGGCGGCGTTGACGAGCGCCGGTGTCTGAATTTCGCACTTCCAGTCGTGCTCGCACGCTCCCGAGGAGCCGATGCCGGTGGCCTTGGCCGACGGCGACAGCGCGGAGCCGGCCTGGCTCAAGTGCGACACCCGCGACAGCGTCATCGTCACCTTGCTCACGTCGACCGCGGCGCTCACCGCGATCTCGATCGTGGCATGCGAGCCCTCGAGAATCGGTGACCACCACGCGCCGAATTTCGTCGTGGCCTGCGCGATCTCGTTGGCGGCGATCGGGCCGATCGCGACGGCATGCGGATCGTCGCCCTTGAGGCGGATCACGATGTCCGGATCGGTCGCGGCCATCTGCAGCGCCACGCGCAATCCCGCTGCGCCCGGCGAGGTCACCACGATCTGTGCCGCGCGGCCGCCCTCGGCGGTGCCCTGCCAGCTCAACGACTCGAGCGCGATCATGCGCTGGCCGGCCGGCACGTCGCGGCCGAAACCGATCGGCATCGGCTTCATCCGCATTCCCGTCAGCGGCAGGCTGCGCGCCGTGGCGAGCTCGCTCTCGGTGGGCGCCGGCAGCGCGATGGTCAGCGGCGACACGGCGCCTTGCAGCAGCAGCGCGCTCTGCGACTTCGCGGCGGCCATGACCGGGGTGGTGGATACGGCCGGCGGCACCGCGTTGAGCGGCGCGGCATCGGCCGCAGCCGCCAGCGCGAGCGCAACGAGCAGCAAGGCGAACGTCCGGGTGCGAGCCATCGAATCCCTCCTTCTCACGTTTCTCGAAAGCGGGATCGCCCGCTGCAAAGGCCTCGGTGTCGAATAACGCGCCGACCCGCGCTCGCGTGCACAATCGTCCCGCCGCTCGGCACCGTACCGCTTGCGCGAACCCGGTGCACTATCTGCCGTTGTCGTCCATGCCCGACAGGCACTCGGCGAGGGCTTCCTGCCACGCGGGCAGCGCGAAGCCGAATGTGCTCGTGAATCGTCGATCGTCGAGCACGCTGTTGGCTGGACGCGCCGCCGGCGTCGGATATTGTGCCGTATTTATCGGCAGGACGCGTGCCACTTTCGCATCGCGTGCAACGTCCTGTTGCAAATCGCCGATGATCGCCTGCGCGAAGCCGAACCACGTCGTCGCGCCGGTCGACGTCATGTTGTACACGCCCGTGCGCGCAGCGAGCCACTCGCGATCGCGCGTGAGAACGCGTGACGTCGCGCGCGCCAACGCGCGGCTCCAGTTCGGCGTGCCCCGCTGGTCGTCGACGACGCGGATTTCTTCGCGTTCGCCGGCCAGGCGTCGCATCGTCAACAGAAAGTTGCGGCCGCGGTCCGCATAGACCCAGCTCGTGCGGAACACGAACGCCGTGGCACCGGTCGCGGCGATCGCCTGTTCGCCGGCCAGCTTGCTGCGGCCGTAGGCGTTGACCGGGTTGGTCGGCGCATCCTCCGCATACGGCTCGGCTTGCCGGCCGTCGAACACGTAATCGGTCGAATAGTGGACGAGGAGCGCGCCAATGCGGTGCGCCTGCTCGGCGAGGATGCCGGGCGCGATGGCGTTGATCGCGTGCGCCTGCGCCTCGTCGCGCTCCGCCTGGTCGACCGCCGTGTACGCGGCGGCGTTGACGACGACGGCAGGCGTGTGGGCACGCATCGCGGCGACGATGGCGTCCGCATCCGCGAGGTCGAGCGCTGCGCGATCGGTGGCGATCACGTCGCCAAGCGGTGCGAGCGTGCGCGCGAGCTCGAAGCCCAGCTGTCCCGACGCGCCGGTGACCAGGATGCGCGGCAGCGCCCGGGTGAAACCAACCCTTCGCGCTTCGCGCTCCGGGGCCTGTTCGCGCTCGGGACCCTGCACGATCACGCGTAGGTTTCGGCCTGCGCGAGCGTCGCGCCTTCGCGATCCTTCGCCGCAAGGATCGGCGCGCCGTCGAGCGGCCAGTCGATGGCGAGCGCGGGATCGTCCCACCGCAGCGTGCGCTCGTGCTGCGGATACCAGTAGTCGGTGGTCTTGTAGACGAACTCGGCGGCATCCGACAGCACGACGAAGCCATGCGCGAAACCCGGCGGGATCCACAGCATCCGCCTGTTGTCGGCCGACAGCCGCTCGCCCACCCAGCGGCCGAAAGTGCGCGACGAACGCCGCAGGTCGACCGCGATGTCGAACACCTCGCCGGCGATCGCGCGCACGAGCTTGCCCTGCGCGTGCTCGATCTGGTAGTGCAGCCCGCGCAGCACGTTGCGCAGCGAGCGCGAATGGTTGTCCTGCACGAACGTGGCGTCGATGCCGGCGGCCGACATCGCCTTGGCGTTCCAGCTCTCGAAGAAGAAGCCGCGCGCATCGCCGAACACGCGCGGCTCGATCGCGAGCACGTCGGGAATCGCCGTCGGGATGACGTTCATCGCAATCCGCCTCAGCGGATGACCGGATCGCGCAGGATGCCGAGCAGGTAGGCGCCATAGCCGTTGCGCGCGAGCGCCTGGCCGAGGCGCTCGAGTTGCGCGGCGTCGATCCAGCCCAGGCGATAGGCGATCTCCTCCGGGCAGGCGATCTTGAGTCCCTGCCGGCGCTCGATCGTCTCGATATACTGCGACGCCTCGAGCAGCGTCTCGTGCGTACCGGTGTCGAGCCAGGCCATGCCGCGGCCCATCATTTCGCAGGCGAGCTCGCGCCAGCCGAGGTATGTCATGTTGACGTCGGTGATTTCGAGCTCGCCGCGCCGCGAAGGCTTCAGCTCGCGCGCGATGTCGAGCACGCGGTTGTCGTAGAAATAGATGCCGGTGACGGCGTAGCGCGACTTCGGCTTGGCCGGCTTCTCCTCGAGGCTGACGACGTTGCCGGCGGCGTCGAACTCGGCGACGCCGTAGCGCTCGGGATCGGACACCGGATACGCGAATACCGTGGCGCCCCGCGTCGCGGCGTTGGCGCGCTGCAGCTGCATCTGCAACTCGTGGCCGTAGAAGATGTTGTCGCCGAGTACCAGTGTCGCCGCATCGCGGCCGACGAAATCGCGGCCGATGATGAACGCCTGCGCAAGGCCGTCCGGCGACGGCTGCACCGCGTAGCTCAGGTTGAGGCCCCACTTCGCGCCATCGCCCAGCAGTTGCGCGAAGCGCGGCGTGTCGTCGGGCGTGGAGATGAGCAGGATGTCGCGGATGCCGGCAAGCATCAGCGTCGACAGCGGGTAGTAGATCATCGGCTTGTCGTACACCGGCAGCAGCTGCTTGCTCACCACCTGCGTCACCGGCCACAGGCGCGTCCCCGAGCCGCCGGCGAGGATGATGCCCTTGCGCTTGGCGGAGGCGCTCATCGCATCGTCGCCGTCGACGGCAGAGAGGACGCGGCGACGACGGCGTCGTGGCGTGTCGCGTCGAGCGCGAGGAATGCGAGACGCTTCATCTCGCGCCGCCCGCGTCCCACGCTGTCGAGGACGACGCCGCAGGCGATCGATCCGGCGGCGAGGAGCATCAGCGCGGCGGCGAGCACCGCGCTCGGCAGGCGCGGCACGAGGCCGGTTTCGGCATAGTCGAGGATCACCGGCACGCCGACGCCAAGGCCCGCCAGCGCCAACAACACGCCCAGCGCGCCGAAGAAACGGGCCGGGTGCGTCTGTTCGTACAGGTGCAGGGTCGCGAACGCGATGCGCGCACCGTCGCGCAGCGTGTTGAGCTTGCTCGCCGAGCCGTCGGCGCGCGCCCCGTAGGGCGCGTCGATCTCGCGAATCCGCAATCCGAGGTCGAGCGCGTGCACGGTGAGCTCGGTCTCGATCTCGAAGCGGCGCGACAGCGCGGGAAACGACCGCACGAAGCGCCGCGTGAATGCGCGATAGCCGGAAAACACGTCTTCGACGCGCTGGCCGAAGAGACGCGAGATCGCCTTGGCGAACATCCGGTTGCCCCATTGGTGTCCGCGGCGGTAGGCGTCACCCGCGGCTTCCCGCGGCGTCACCCGCCGCCCGATCACCATTTCGCAGTGGTCGTCGGCCAGCGCCTTGAGCAATCCGCGCGCCGATCCGGCGTCGTACGTGTCGTCACCATCGACGAGGATGAGCTGGTCCGCGTCGGCGACCGTGAACAATGCACGCACCGCGTGGCCCTTGCCGGGACGCGATTCGCTGATCACGCGCGCGCCGGCCTCGCGCGCCCGCGCCGCGGTGTCATCGCGCGAGCGGTTGTCGCAGACCCAGATCGTCGCCTGGGGCAGCGCGCGCCGGAATTCGGCGATGACCTTGCCGATCGTCAGCGCCTCGTCGCGGCAGGGGATCAGCACGGCGATGGTCGGGTTGGGCGACATCGGAAGCCGGTGCGTGTAAGGGAGAGGGCGTTGCGAAGCGTCGCGCATCTTAACAAATGATGCTCATCCGGGAACGACGTGGCGCAACGTCCTCGGCGCGTCGTGCCTGCGCGGCAATGGCGAACCGTGCGCCGCTATACTGCAACCTTTCCCGGCCACGTGCGATCGCGAATTGCGAACCAACAAGCGTCCCGTCGATGTCGCGGTCGACGTCGTTGCCCTCGCCACGTTCGCACTGGTCGTCGTGCGTGCGCTGGGCACGGTCGATCCCTACTGGGATACGCTGCAATACCACTGGCCCTATGCCGCGCGCGCGGCGGGCATGTGCGATTCCGGTTGCTTCGCCATGTTCGGCGAGCTCGAGGAACGCTACCGCGGCTTTCCGATGCTCTACCACTGGGCCTTCGGGTGGCTATGGAGGCTTTTCGGCACGCCGGCAGCCGGCCATGCGCTGACGATCGCCGCGGTCATGGCCTTATGCGTCTATCTGCGCCGTCGCTTCGCCGTGCCGCTCGCGTGGTCGTGGCTCGCATTTCTCGCGATCCCGCTCGTGCAGATCCATCTGTCAGCGAGCTACGCCGATCTCTTCGCCAATGCGCTGCTGACGGTTGGCATTCTCGTCCTCGTCAGCATCCTGCGCACGCGCCTGCCACCCACGACGGTGGAACTCGCGATCGCGTTGACCGCTCTCGGCTTGACGGCCGGTACCAAGTTGCAATTGATCCCCGTCGCGGCCCTGGTGTGGCTTGCAATCGTGGTGGCCGCCGTGCGGATGCGCAGGCGTATCGATGGGCGCACGCCGTGGGGCTACGTGCTCGTGACCGCGCTGGTCGGGTCGATCGCCATCCTGCCGCAGGCCGCGGCCAATGTCTGGCACTTCCACAATCCGTTCTATCCGATTGCGTTCAAGATCGCCGGGATGGTCGTGCCCGGGCCGGAGACTGTGACCCAAATCCAGCAAATGACCTCGGTGGGAACCTCCTGGAAGCATTCGCCCGGGTGGCTGCGCTGGGTGGCGTCCGTGCTGGAATTCGATGCCTTTCGCGGGCGACCGGTGCCATGGGCGGTCGACCAGGGATGGGTCACGCAGGACAATCCGTCGTTCCGCATGGGCGGGTACTTCGTCGCCTATGTGCTCGGCCTCGTCATCCTCCTCATGGCCCGCGTCCGCGAGCGGCCGTTGCGTCCGCTGTTCTTCGTGATGGCCACGGTCACGGGGATCTGCGCGCTGTTGCCCAATTCGCACGAATTGCGCTACTACCAGTTCTGGATGCTGACGCTCGTCTCGCTCGTGCTCATCCTGGCATTCTCGCCATCGGCAGCGTCGCCGTCGCAACCACGGTCGCTGCGCGACGCGCGCGTGCTGATAGCGGTGGCACTGGCCAGCGTGGTCTCGATGACGGGTGCCATCTACCTGACGACAGGCGGCTCGCGGATCGGCACATTGGTCGCCCCCACGAATGCCGTCGTCGACGCATTGCCGGCGGACACGACGCTTTGCGTCGGCCACCTGCATCGCGATGCCATTCTTTACGCGAAGCCGTTCCACCCGGCATCCTCGATCCATGTGCGCAGCATCGTCGGCGAAAACGCGCCCGGCTGCGACCGCGCGATCGTTCCACCCTGAGAGCGTTCGCCGCTAGGCGGAAGCTGGCACCAGCGGTCCGCGTCGCCGAGGCTTGTGCCGCAGGGCGGGATTCTCGATGAAGTGCCACGATGCCGCGGCGAGCGCGAAGGTCAGCGCCAGCGACAGCAGCACGTAGGCGGTCATGGGCAGCGACGGCAGCAGATACAGCGTCGACTGCTGCACGGGAAATGCATAGATGTACACGCCGTACGAATAGTCGCCGAGGCGCGCCAGCGCGCGCGCGGCAACGCTGCCCGCGAGCCCGAACGTCAGGAAGATGCACGGGAACGCGACCCATGACACGATCCGCGACACGGTCGGCCACGGCTCGGCCGCGACCATCATCACCACCGCCACGCACAGGCTCGTGACCGTCAGCCAGCGCTCCAGCCTGAAGCGGCTGATGCAGGCACCGATCAGGAAGTACACGCCATACTGCACCACGTCCTGCAGGATCATGCCATAGACGATTACCAGGTTCTCGCGCACCACCGACCACTGCAGCGTGAACCACGCGCCGCCGACGGCGAGCACGAGCAGCGCCCAGCGCGGCGCGCGCATGAGCCCGAGCAGCATGAGCGCCAGGTAGAACGTGAATTCGACCGGCAGGCTCCACAGCGAGCCGTTGACGGCGTTCGGTACGGCCTGGTGCTCGAACACGCCGGGAAGCGCGTAGCGCGGCAGCAGCACGATGTTGTAGAAGTACTGGCGGAAGAACGCGTGGTGGAAATAATCCCGCAGCGGCACGGTGGTGACCGCGGGCCCGAGCAGCAGCGCGGTCAGCGCCACCAGCACGATCAGCGCGGGAAAGATCCGCAGCGAGCGGCGCATCAGGAAGCGCGCGGCATTGGGATCGGATTGCCAGCTCATGCTGACGAGGTAGCCGCTGATCAGGAAAAAGATGTACACGCCCAGCGGCCCCGGCGCCACCCACGAGAACAGCATCGGGATCGGGCGGCCGGTGAACGCCAGCGCGTGGAACCAGAACACCAGCAGCGCCGCGAACAGGCGCAGGAGGTCGAAGTTGTTGACGGGGTGCGGCGGCGGCGGCGGGGCGCCCGTCGCCGCCGTCACGTGGCCGTCCCGCGCGTCACGCCGGATCCTCGTCCGAATAATGCCGGTCGACCCAGCGCCGGTATTCACCGCTCGTCACGCCGGCGAGCCACCCCGCGTTGGCGAGGTACCACGCCACGGTGCGCCTTATCCCCGACGCGAACGTCTCGGCGGGCTGCCAGCCGATCTCGCCGCGGATCTTCGTCGAGTCGATCGCGTAGCGGCGATCATGCCCGGGCCGATCGGTGACGAAGGTGACGAGCTTCGCATAGTCGTGCCCCGGCTTGAGCTCCCCGAGCAGCGCGCAGATCGTGCGCACGACCTCGAGGTTGGTCATCTCGGCATTGCCGCCGACGTTGTAGGTTTCGCCGGGGCGTCCGCGCGCCAGCACCGCGCGGATCGCGGCGCAGTGATCGCCGACGTAGAGCCAGTCGCGGACGTTCTGCCCGTCGCCGTACACCGGCAGCGCCTTGCCGGCGATGGCATTGACGATCATCAGCGGGATGAGCTTCTCGGGGAACTGGCGCGGCCCGTAGTTGTTCGAGCAGTTGGTGGTCAGCGTCGGCAAGCCGAACGTGTGGCGGTAGGCGCGCACGAGGTGGTCCGACGCGGCCTTCGACGCCGAGTACGGGCTGTTCGGCGCGTACGGCGTCGTTTCGGCGAACGGCGGATCGGCAGGCGCGAGCGATCCATAGACCTCGTCGGTCGACACGTGCAGGAAGCGAAACGCCTCGCGCGCCGCGGCGTCCGTTCCCTGCCACCACTCCTTGACCGCGTCGACCAGCACGAACGTGGCGACGACATTGGTGTCGATGAACGCGGCGGGTCCCCGGATCGACCGGTCGACGTGCGTCTCCGCGGCGAAATTGACGACTGCACGCGGGCGGTGCTGCGCAAGCAGGCGCGCGACGAGCCCGCGATCGCCCATGTCGCCGTGCACGAACACGTAGCGCGGGTCGGCGGCGACCGACGCGAGATTCGAGGGATTGCCCGCGTAGGTGAGCTTGTCGAGGTTGACCACCGGCTCGTCGCCGTGCGCCAGCCAGTCGAGGATGAAGTTCGCGCCGATGAATCCCGCGCCGCCGGTGACGAGGATCATGGCGCCGGTCCGCTGGCCGGCGACGCGTCCACGGCTCCGTAGTATTCGCGATACCACGCGACGAATGCCGCGAGCCCGTCGGCCAGCGCGGTGCGCGGCGTGAAGCCCGTCAGCGCGGCGAGGCGCTCGATCGACGCGTACGTGTCCTTGACGTCGCCCGGCTGCATCGGCCTGTCCACCTTGACCGCGCGCTTGCCGAGCAGCCGCTCGAGCGTCGCGATGAACTCGGCGAGCGGCACCGAGCGGTTGTTGCCGATGTTGTAGATCGCGTGGGGCGCCCGGGTCGCGGCGTCGGGCGCCGGCGGCAGCGCCAGCACTCGCACCACGCCCTGGACGATGTCGTCGACATAGGTGAAATCGCGGCGCATGTCGCCGCGGTTGAACACCTCGATGGGCGCGCCGGCCAGGATCGCGCGCGCGAAGATCATCGTCGCCATGTCCGGCCTGCCCCACGGACCATACACGGTGAAGAAGCGCAGGCCGGTGGCCGGCAGCGCGTAGAGGTGCGCGTAGCTGTACGCCATCATCTCGTTCGCCTTCTTGGTGGCGGCGTAAAGGCTCACCGGCGTGTCGGTGCGCTGGTCCTCGGAGAACGGCAGCACGTGGTTGGTGCCGTAGACGCTCGAAGACGACGCGTAGACGAGATGCGCGATGCGTGCATGGCGGCAGCCCTCCAGCACGTTGCCGAACGCGTCGACGTTGTTGGCGAGGTACGCCGCCGGGTTGACCAGCGAGTAGCGCACGCCGGGCTGCGCGGCGAGGTGCACGACGTGCGTGAACGCGCCGTCGCGGAAGAGCGCCGCGGTGGCGTCGCGCGCGCAAAGGTCGTGGCGCCGGAATTCGATCCGCGGCTCGCGCGCCATCTCGCGCACCCTGGCCTGCTTGAGCGCGACGTCGTAGTACGGGTCGAAGCTGTCGACCGCGACCACCGCCGCACCGTCGCGCGCCAGCGCCAGCGCGGCGTGCATGCCGATGAAGCCGGCGCCGCCGGTGACGAGCACGCGCATGCCTGCATTCGGACCAGTTCCCGCGCTCATTCGCCGTCCCCCGTGCGGAGCGCGCGCAGCTTGGCGTACTTGAGGAAGCTGCCGAACGCGCCGACCGCGATGTGCGCGAAGCCCGCGGCGCCATCGAGGAAGCCCAGCCGGAAGAAATACAGGCGGATGAAGCGCGCCAGCGGTGCCAGCGCGATCAGCGCGAAGCCCGCCGTGCGTCCTTCGCGATGCATCGCCTCGGCCTGCAGGCTGGTATAGCGGTTCTGCTTGGCGATGTAATCGGTGAGCGATTCGGCCGACGCGTGCAAGAGATCGCCATCGACACGCGCGGCGTGGCCGTCGACGATCACGCGCTCGTGCACGACGTCGTCGCTCCATCGCGCGTAGCGGCGATCGAACAGCCGCACGTTCCAGTCGGGGTAGCCCTCGCCGTGGCTGAGCCAGCGGCCGAGGAAGCGATTGCGCCGTGCCAGCGCGAACGCCGCGGCGCCGGGATTGTCGCGCGCCAGCACCTGCGCGATGCCCGCCGCCAGCTCGGGCGTCACGCGCTCGTCGGCATCGAGACACAGCACCCAGTCGTGGCGCGCGGCGGCGACCGCGTGCTGCTTCTGCGCGCCGAATCCGGCAAACGGATGCTCGATCACGCGCGCGCCCAGGCGCCGCGCGACTTCCACGGTATCATCGCGGCTCCCCGAATCGACGACGACGATGTCATCGGCGAAGCGTGCCGATTCCACGCACTCGGCCAGTTCGCCGGCGGCGTCGCGGGTGATGATGCAAAGGGACAGCGATTCGGCCATGCGCCGGCGGCGGAAGCGGGGGTGCTCGTGAAGGCGCGATTTTACGTGGTTTCGCTCTAGCGGCACGGCCATGCGAATCCCGGGGTCATGGCGACTTCCACGGCGATGACGCGCGTGCTCGTCGTGCGTCCGTCGTCGCTGGGCGATGTCGTGTACGCGCTGGCGATCGCCGCCGACATGCGGCGTGCCCATCCTGGCGTGCAGATCGACTGGGTCGCCGAGGAAGGCTTCGCCGCGCTGCCGGCGCTGGATGCCGACGTTGCGCAAGTGATCACGGTCGCGCTGCGGCGCTGGCGGGGGTCGCTGTGGCGCGCGTCGACGTGGCGCGAGTTCCGCGCGTTCCGCAGGGCGGTCACCGCCACGCGTTACGACGCCGTCATCGACCTGCAGGAGCAGCTCAAGGGCGCGATCATCGCGCGCATCGCGCGCGGCCCGCGCCACGGCCTCGCCGCCGCCAGCATCCGCGAGCCGCTGGCGACGATCCTGCACGACGCGCATCACGCGGTGGATCGCGACATCCATTTCGTCGCCAAGTGCCGCGCGATCGCCGCCAGCGCCATGGGCTACGCGGTCGAGGGCCCGCCGCGCTGGCATTGGCGCGCCTTGCCGGCGACACCCGCCACGCCGCAGCGACCCTACGCGATCTTCGTGACCGCCACCTCGCGGCCGACGAAGCTGTGGCCGGAGGAGCGCTGGCGCGCGCTCGCGACGCATCTGGGTGAAAACGGCCTCGCCGTCCTGCTGCCATGGGGCACGCACGAGGAAGAGGCTCGCTGCCGGCGCATCGCCGACGGCATCGCCGACGCGAGCGTCCCATCGCGCCTCGCACTGCACGATGCGGCAGCCCTCATCGCCCACGCCGATCTCGTGGTCGGCGTCGACACCGGGCTCACGCATCTCGCCGCGGCGCTGGGCGTGGCGACGATCGCCCTATTCACCGAGACCGACGCCGCGCTCGCCGGCGTCGCGATCTGCGGCGGCGCGGCACGCGACCTCGGCGGCAATGGCATCGTGCCCGGCAAGGACGACGTGATCGACGCGCTCGGCGATCTGTACCGGCTCGCGCCACGCTGCTGATGCGTGCGGTCTACACGCTGCTGTGGTGGTGTGCGCAGCCGCTGCTGCCACTGCGATTGTGGTGGCGTGGACGCAAGGAGCCGGGCTATCGCGAAGCCATCGGCGAGCGCTTCGGGCACTACGCCGGATCGTCCGCGACAGCTGACGACGTGATCTGGGTGCACGCGGTGTCGGCCGGCGAAACGCGCGCGGCCGCGCCGCTCGTCGAGCGCATCCTGCGCGACCGCCCGCAATCGACGGTGCTGTTGACGGCGATGACGGCCACAGGGCGCGAGGCCGGCCGCGCACTTTTCGGCGGGCGCGTGGTGCAGGCGTGGCTGCCCTACGATCTGCCTTCGGCGGTGGCGCGATTTCTCGCCCGCTACCGGCCGCGCGCAGGCATCTTCATGGAAACCGAGGTGTGGCCGAACCTGCTGCGCGCCTGCGCGCGCCGTCACCTACCGGTTTACCTGGTCAATGCGCGCCTGTCACGGCGTTCGGCCGCGGGCTACACGAGGCTGGGCGCGCTGGCGCGCGAAAGCTTTGCGAGCTTCGCAGGCGTCGCCGCGCAGTCGTCGCGCGATGCGGCACGCCTCGCCGAGCTCGGCGCGCACGCGCCGCAGGTCCTCGGCAACCTCAAGTTCGACATCGACGTGGCGGACACGCAGCGTGCGCTGGCCACGACATTGCGGGCGCGCTTCGGCGCTGCGCGCCCGGTGTTCGTCGCGGCATCCACCCGCGATGGCGAGGAGGCGCTGATCGTCGACGCGCTGCGCGCCGCGCCGCTGCCGGCGAACGCGCTGTGCGTGATCGTGCCGCGCCATCCGCAGCGATTCGACGACGTGGCGGCATTGCTCACGGCGCGCGGCGTCGCCTTTCGCCGGCGCAGCGACGAACGCCCGGTGCCCGACGACACGGCGTTCGTCCTCGGCGATTCGATGGGGGAGCTCGCCGCCTACTACGGCGCCGCCGACGTCGCGTTCGTCGGCGGCAGCCTGATCGCCTTCGGCGGACAGAACCTGATCGAGCCGATCGCGCAAGGCGTGCCGACGCTCGTGGGCCCGCACACGTTCAACTTCGCCGAGGTCGCCGACAGCGCGATCGAAGCCGGCGCGGCGCTGCGCGTCGGCGACGCCGCTACGCTCGTGGCACGGGTTGCCGAGCTGCTTCGCGACCCCGGCATGCGCGCGACGATGCACGAACGCGCGCTGGCGTTCCATGCGATGCATCGTGGCGCCGCCGACCGGCTGTGGCAGTGGCTCGCCCCGGCGCTCGATGCCGATCGGGCGCACTAGCGGGGCGCACGCCGCGCGCGGATGTCGAAGCGCAGGCTCACGCGGTCGAGGACCTCGATGGCGCCGCCCAGGATCGAGAACGGCACGAGGCCGAATGCGCTCTGGTCGAACGCCAGCGTGCCCGCGACGTGCAGCTCTTCGTTGCCATCCTCGAGCGTCACCGGCACCTCGAAGGCGCGCGTAACGCCATTGAGCGTGATGGCGACGGCGAGGCGGTCGTCGCCGTCCTTTCGCACCGCATGGATCAGTGCGTACGGATGGCGCTCGGCGTGCAGCACCTTGTCGAGCATGTTGCCGCGCGTGCCGGCGATGTCCGCGGCCGACGGCGTGCTGTCGAATCCGGCCTGCGCGCGCAGTGCCGGTTCGTCGACGACGAGGTCCGCGAGGCGGACGTAAAGGTCGGCGCGCGCCGCGCGTGGCGCGACGAAACCCCGCGCGTCGTGGCTGGCGACCACGTGGTCGTGGCCGAGGCGCGCGAGCGATCCGCCGCGGCGCACTTCGATGACCACGAGCGAGCGCGCCGGGTCCACCGCGTAGACCGGCTCGCCCGCCGCAATGGCCTGGACATAGAAAGCGGCCGGAAAATCCGCAGGCGCACGAAGCTCGGGCTCCGGTCGCGGCGCCGGCTGCGTGCAGCCGGCAAGCAGCACGGCCAGCAACAGGGCCGTGAACCATGCACGCGAGCAAGCAGGTAAGCGGAAGAGACTTCGGGCATGGGTTCCGCCGCAAGCCGGCGAACCATGAAGCGCGCCCGGCCGCATCTCAGCCCTTGTGCCGCAGGGCGACGCTGAACTTCACGCTCACGCGCGGGCCGATGACATTGCCGGCGGCCCATTCGCCCTGGCCGATGCCGAACCGCGCGCGCTCGATCGCCAGATCCCCCGCCATCACCGCGCCTGCACCATCGGGCGTCCACGTGAACGGCACGTCGACCGGGGCCGTCACGCCCTTGAGCTCGAGCGTTCCGCTCGCCACGAAGCGCCTCGGGCCGGCGCCGCGTACGCTCGTGGCATGGAACGCGGCGTGCGGAAAGCGCGCGACGTCGAACCAGTCGCGCTCCATGATCGCCTTGTTGATGTCGGCGCTGTGCATGTCGGCGCGCGCGACATCGACGACGACGTCGATCCGGCTGTCGTCGAGCCGCGCCGGATCGAAGCGGATGCGCGCGTCGAATGCCGGGAACGCCCCGGGCACCGGCGTGCGCTCGTACGTCGCCACGAATTCGAGATGGCTCGCCGCAGGCGCCATGTCCCAGTCGTCGGCGCACGCCGCGCCACCGGCGAGCGCGGCCAGCATGACCCACGGCGTGAGGGTCCGCGCCCTCATGCGCGCTGGCCATGCCATGGCAGCATCCGCACGAGGACGTCGTCGCGCAGCACGAAGTGATGGCGAATCGCGGCGGCGACATGCACGGTCACCACCAGCGCCAGCGCGATGAAAAAGCCCAGGTGCACGCGGGCGGCCATCGTCTCGACGACCTTGGACGGCGCGACGATCGCCGGCAACGGCAGCCACCAGAACAGGCGCAGCGGGATGTTGGCCGCGGAGTTGACGACCCAGCCGGACAGCGGCATCGCCAGGACGAGCGCGTAGAGCAGGCCATGGCTCGCGGTGGCGGCGCGCCGCTCCCACGACGGCGTGCCGCGCGGGGGCAGCGGCGCGCCGTAGCGGAGGCGCACGCCGATTCGCAGCAGCATCAGCGCCAGGATCAGCATGCCGATCGATTTGTGCCACACGAAAAGGTCGAGCTTGGTCGGCGACAGGTGCCATGTGACGGCCGCCCAGCCGAGCGCGAACTGCACGAGCACCAGCGCCGCGACGAGCCAATGCAGGCCTATCGCCGGCGCCGCCCAGGCGGGTCCGATTCTGTGTACGCGCCCGTTCACCGTGCCGCCTTGCGCTCGATCTCCTCGGCCAGTGCGCGGAATTCGCGCACCACCGCGCGACCGGCGGCCGCGCGCTCGATCGGCGTGAGTATGCCATCGTGCAGCGTCAGCCGGCCGCCATAGGTCATCGCCACGCCCTCCCCCGACGGCGCCAGCGAATACGCGCTTTCGAGCGTGCATTCGCAGCCGGACGCGATCCGCGATTCGACGCGCGACATCGGCCATTCGGTGATCTCGTAGACGACGTGGACCGGCGCGCCGAAAAGCCACACCGCGTCGCCGGTTTGCGCCACGGTCACGTTCGACCCGGTGCGCGCGATCACCTCGCTCGAGCGAATGCCGGGAATGAATGCAGGGTAGCGCGCATAGTCGGTGAGCACCTGCCACGACGTGCCGGCATCGGCCTCGAGCAACGCCCTGGCCTCGATCAGCACGGTGTCGCCGTTGCGCTGCAAGTGCACGTCGATCGTGGCGGCGGCTGCCGCGGGCACGGCGGCGAGCGCCAGGAGGAGAGCGGCGTGCCGCGCGGCGAAAGTGAACGAACGGATGTGAAGAACCATCCAGGGAATACAGGCGGCCCGTGCCGCGTATTCCCGCGGCCGCGGCGAAAGGCTAGCCCCTCAGCCGCCGGTTCAGGTCCTCGATGTCGAGTTCCGTGAGCGTGCCCGCGGCCGACTTGAGGCGCAGCACGCTGATCAGGTAGTTGAAATATGCCGACGCGAGGTCGCGGCGGGCGGTGAACACGTTCTGCTGCGTATTGAGCACGTCGAGATTGGTGCGCACGCCCACTTCCTGGCCGACGCGATTGGAATCGTAGGCGACTTCGGCCGAATGCACGGCCTGGGCATTGGCCTTGATCGATGCCACCGAGCTCTGCACGCCGGCGAAGCCCGTCTGCGCGTTGAAAAACGCGTTGCGCCGCGCGGCCTCGAGCGCCTGCCGCGCGTTGTCCTGCAGCGCGATCGCCTCGCGGATCTTGGAGTTGACGAAGCCGCCCTGGTAGATCGGCACGTTGACGGAAATGCCGATCAGGCCCGAGCGCGTATTGAAATCCTCGCCGAAGCTCGACGAGCCGTTGCCGACCGAGCCGCCGTAGTTCGCCACGAGGTCGACGGTCGGCAGGTGCCCGGCGCGCTGGCGGTCGATCTCGAGCGTGGCGATGTTGAGCGACGACTGCGCGACGCGGATGGCGAGATTCTCGGCCAGCGCGCGGTCGATCCAGTATTGCGCGTTGTCGGGGTCGGGCGGCTGCGGGTCGAAGTTCTGCGTGAGGCGCGCGAGCGGACCCGGCGCGCGGTTGATGATGGCGCGCAGCGCCGCGACCTTGTTGTCGTAGTCGTTGCGGGTGGAGATCTCGCTGGCCACGATCTGGTCGTACTTGGCCTGCGCTTCGTTGGTGTCGGTGATCGTGGCGACGCCGACCTCGAAATTGCGCTTGGCCTGCGCGAGCTGCTCCGACACCGCCGCCTTCTGCGCGACGACCAGCTCGATGTTGTATTGCGCCAGCAGCACGTCGAAATAGGCGACGGTGACGCGCAGCATCAGGTCCTGCTGCGCGGTGGCGAGCACGTAGTCGGCCTGCGCCACCTGCTCCTGCGCCTGGTCGTACGACACGACGTTGCCCACGCGGTAGATCGGCTGCGACGCCGATACCGACAGCGAACCGGTGGCGAAATTGCGGCCGTAGGTGCCGCCATCGATGGCGCCCACGTGCTGGTCGTAGCGATTGACGTTGGCGCCGGCGCTGGCGGCGACGTTGGGCAAGAGGCCCGCGCGTGCCTGCGGCAGGCGTTCCTGCGTCGCCTGCCAGATCGAGCGCGCGGAGGCGAGCGCGGGATCGTTCTGCTGCGCATCGTGATAGATCTGCAGCAGGTCGTCGGCCTGCACCGGCATCGCCAGCACCCACGTTGCCGCCAGCGCGAGGAACTTTGATTTCATCGTCGATTCCGGAATACGGATGTCGTTCAATACCGGCGCATCGCCGGATCCACGGTCTGCGCCCACGCTTCGACACCGCCCTCGAGGTTGTGGACGCGAAACCCCTGCTGCGCGAGCCACGACGTCACCACCGCGCTGCGCTGGCCGGTGTGGCAGACGATCACCAGCTCGCGCTCGCGCGGCAACTCGCCGACGCGGCGCACGATCTCGTGCATCGGCAGCGGCGTCGCGCCGTCGATGGCGCAGATCGCGCGTTCCCATTCGTCGCGCACGTCGACCAGCAGCGGCGGCTCGCGCGACGGGTCGTCACGCCATGCGGCCACGGCGTGCGGGGCAAGCCTCGAGATCAAAATACGAAGCGCGACGGCGCCGGCGCGTTGACCAGCGGTGCGACCACGGTCTCGAACAGCGTGCGCGACATGCGCGCGCCGGGCGCCGTCCATTGCACCAGCGCGGCGCTCATCGCCGGCGCATCGCCGACGATCGCGAACACGCGGCCCCCCGGATTGAGCTGCGCAAAGAACGCCTCGTCGAGCAGCGGCACGGAGCCCGTGAGCACGATCGCGTCGTAGCTTTCGCCGCCGAAGCCGCGCGCGCCGTCGCCCACTTCGACGGCGACGCCGGCGAAGCCGTGCGCCGCGAGCCGCGCACGCGCGGCATCGGCGAGCGTGGGCTCGATCTCGACGCTGGTCACGCGCGCACCGCGGCCGGCGCACAGCGCGGCGAAGTAGCCGCTGCCGGTGCCGACCTCGAGCACGCTCTCGCCGGGCCGCAGCGCGAGCTCCTGCAGCACGCGCGCCTCGACTTTCGGCGTCCACATCGCCGCCCCGGTGCCGAGCGGAATCTCGATGTCGGCGAAGGCCAGTTCACGGCAGGCCGGCGGCACGTAATCCTCGCGCCGCACCTTGAACAGGAGGTCGAGCACGTCGGGATCCAGCACATCCCAGGGGCGGATCTGCTGCTCGACCATGTTGAAGCGCGCCTGTTCGTAATTCATCGTCGTGTCGTCGTGGTGGCCGCCGCGCAACGCGGAGGCGAAAATGGCAGTTGAGCGGGACCGAGCTTTGGCGCGGTCGTGCGCGCCCCGGCTTGACTCGCGACGACATTTAACTGACCGCGAGTCATTTATTGTCGCCGCGCCATTATCCCGCGTCGATCGGCGCCGCGTCCGGCGCGGCGCAACTTCCCGCGCGTTCGCATCATTCGGCCGCAGCCGCGGTGGAGGCGGCGTTGGCCGGCGCGACGACCTCGGGCACCGTCGCCGGCGCCGGGGAATGCACGACCGGCGCCGCGGGTGCGCCGGCTGCCACGGACCCGGCGCGCGCAGCGCGCTTCGCGCGCAGCCGCTCGCCGAATTGCACCAGGTACGAATAGAGCACCGGCACCACGACGAGCGTCAGCAGCGTGGAGGTGATCACCCCGCCGATGATCGCGCGACCCATCGGCGCCTGCGTCTCGCCGCCCTCGCCGATGCCGAGCGCCAGCGGCAGCATGCCGCCGATCATCGCCCCGGTGGTCATCAGGATCGGGCGCAGGCGCACCTGCCCGGCCTGCGTCAGCGCGTCGAACAGGCTTGCGCCGTCGCGGCGCGCGCGATTGGCGAAGTCGACCAGCAGGATCGCGTTCTTGGTGACGAGACCCATCAGCATGATGAAGCCGATCATCGAGAAGATGTTGAGCGTGGTGCCGGTGACGAGCAGCGCCAGGAACACGCCGATCAGCGAGAACGGCAGCGACGCCATGATCGCGATCGGCTGCGTGAAGCTCGCGAACTGCGACGCCAGGATCAGGTAAATGAAGATCACCGCGAGGCCCAGCGCCGCCAGCGCCGCGTTGAACGAGTCGACCATGTCCTGCTGCTGGCCGCTGATCGAGAAGCGGTAGCCGGGCGGCAGCTCGGTGCTCTTGACGATCTTGTCGACGTCGCTGCCGACGTCGCCCGACGGCCGCCCCTGCGCGTTGGCGTACAGCGCGACGCGCCGCTGCAGGCTCTCGCGCTTGATGATCTGCGGGCTCGTCGTCTCGACGATGTCGGCGACCTGGCGCAGCGGCACCATCCGCAGCTCGCCGTTGGGCCCCGTGCGGTTGGTCGACAGGTAGAGGTTGCCGATGTCCGAAGCGAGCTCGCGGCGCTTGCGCGCAAGCTGCACGTTGACCTCGTAGTTCTGGCCATCGGGGCCGAGCCAGTAGCTGACGGTGTCGCCGGCGATCAGCGGGCGCAGCGTGGCGCCGACCTGCTGCACGTTGATGCCGAGCTCGGCGGCGACGTCGTCGTGCACGCGGATCGACAGCGCGGGATTGGCCGCCTTGTCGGACGTCTCGAGGTCGGCGATGCCCGGCACCTGCGCGACCCGCGCGCGGAACTGCGCCATCAGCGTCGACAGCGTGTCGGGATCGGGACCCAGCAGGTTGACCCAGATCGGCCGGTCGTAGCCGAGCGCGAGCTCGACGCCGGCGATCGGCACGATGACGTCGCGGATGGCGAGCTCGAGCTGCTGCTGCGTGCGGTGGCGCTTGGCGCGGTCGACGAGGCGCAGGTTGACACGCGCGTAGTTGCGTCCGTCCTCGGTACCAACCGTGGTCATCGCGAGGTCGATCTCGGGAAACGCCTTCAGCAGCGCCTCGACCTGCTTCACCTTGGTGTTGGTGTACTCGAGGCTCGAGCCCACCGGCGTGTTGAGCCGCAGCGAGATGAACCCCTGGTCGGTCTGCGGGATGAACTCGGTGCCGACCAGCGGCACGATGAAGAAGCTGGCGACGAACGTGACGAGCGCGATCGCCAGCACCTTGATGCGATGGGCGAGCGCCCAGCGCAGCGCGGCGCCGTACACGCGATGCATCCATTCGATGAAGCGCTCGACCTCCTGCATCACCCGGCCGAGCCACGGCACGCGCGAGAAGCGCCCGGCGGCCGGGTCGTGCCATATCGAGGACAGCATCGGGTCGAGCGTGAAGCTGACGAACAGGCTCACCAGCACCGCGACGGCGACGGTGACGCCGAACTGGAAGAAGAAGCGCCCGATGAGGCCGCTCATGAACGCGATCGGCACGAACACGGCGACGATCGCGAACGTGGTCGCCATCACCGCGAGTCCGATCTCGTCGGTGCCTTCGCGCGCGGCGTCGGCGTGGCTCTTGCCCAGCGCCAGGTGGCGCACGATGTTCTCGCGCACCACGATGGCATCGTCGATGAGCAGGCCGATGCACAGCGACAGCGCCATCAGCGTGAGGAAGTTGAGCGAGAAGCCGAAGGCGTTGAGTGCGATGAACGTGGCCACCACGCTGATCGGCAGCGTGAGGCCGGTAATGATCGTGCTGCGCCAGCTGTGCAGGAACAGGAACACGATCAGCACGGTGAGCAGGCCGCCCTCGACGATCGTGTGCTTGACGCGATTGACGCTGCGCTCGACCTGGTCGGACGCGTCGTTGACGACGCGGATCTCGACGTCGGACGGGATGCGCGAGCGCAGCACCTCGATGGCCTTCTTGACCTCGTGCCCGGTGTCGACGATGTTGGCGTCCTGCGCCTTCAGCATGTCGATCGTGATCGCCGGGTGGCCGTTGATGCGCGCGATCGACTCCTCCTCCTTCTCGCCGTCGATGACGTCGGCGACCTGCGACAGGTAGACCGGGCCGCCGCCCTGCTGGGCGACGATGATGCGCGCGAACTGCGCCGGGTCCTTGATCTTGCCGTCGACGCGCACCACGGTGTCGGACGGCCCGCGCGACAGGCGCCCGGCCGGCACGTCCTGGTTCGCCGCGCGCACCGCGTTCATCACCTGGTCGACGCCGATGCCCAGCGCGATCAGCGCCGAGGGCTTCACCTGGATGCGGATCTCGCGCGTGACGCGGCCGTTGACGTTGATCTGCGCCACGCCCGGCACGTTCTCCAGGCCGCGCACGATCGTCTGGTCGGTGAGCGAGCTCAGCTCCCTCAAGCCCGTGGTCTGCGACAGCACGGCGAGCGACAGCACCGGCTGCTGGTTCTCGGTGTCCGCGCGCAGCACGGCCGGATCCTTGACGTCGCGCGGGAACTGCGGGCGAATCTGCGCGATCTTGTCGCGCACGTCCTGCATCGCCTGGTTCATGTCCGTGCTCATCCGCATCTCGGCGAAGACGTTGCTCTGGCCCTCGTACGAGTTGCTGCGGATCGTCTTCACACCGGCGACGCTGTTGAGCGCGTACTCGATCGGCTTGGTGACGTCGCTTTCGACCGCTTCGGGCGCGGCACCCGGATAAGCCGTGTTGATCACCACGAACGGCAGGCTGACATCGGGCATCTGCTCGACGCGCAGGCGCTGGTAGGAGGCGAAGCCGAGCACGGCGATGCCGACCATCACCATGGTCGCGAACACCGGCTGGGCGATCGAAGTGCGGGTGATCCACATGGCGCGTCCCCCTGTCGCGTCAGCCCGGACGCGACGCCGACGGCGCCAGCGTGGACCTGACCAGCACCGACGCGCCTTCCTTCAGGTTGTCGAAGCGGGCGGCGAGCACCGGCAGGTCGGGCGGCAGCGCGGACTTGAGCTCGATCAGCCCGTTGTCGTCGTCGCGGCGGCCGACGACGACGACGCGCTTGGCGAGCTTGCCGCCGGCGATCGCCCACACGTAGGTGAGCCCGGCCTCGTTGCGCACCGCGGCCATCGGCAGCGTCGTCACCGGCGCTGACGCCGTGAGCGCGATGCGGCCGTCGGCGAACATGCCGCCGCGCAGCAGCGTGTCGGGATTGCGCAGCGTGACGTAGACCAGGATCGCGCGGGTGCCGGGCTCGGTGGACGGATTGATGCGGTCGATGCGGCCGGCGAAGCGCCGTTCGGCGAAGCCGTTGACGCCGAGGTCGACCGTCATGCCCACCTTGAGCTCCGGCACGTCGGACGCCGGCACCATGGCCTGCATCTCGAGGTTGGAAAGGTCGACGATCGTGACCAGCGGCGCGTCGAACGGCACTTTCTCGCCCGGCTGCACGTGGCGCTTGGCGACCATTCCCGACTGCGGCGCCTGCACCGTGGCGTCGCGCAGCGCGATCTGCGCCAGCTTCACCTGCGCCTCGGCCGACTTGACGTTGCCGGAGGCCACGTCGAAACCTGACTCGGAGCTGTCAAACGCGTTCTGCGAGATGAATTTCTGATCGAGGAGCTTGACGTTCATGGCCCGGGTCTTGGTGGCCAGCGCCAGTTGCGCACGCGAGCTCTCCAGCGCGCCGATGCGCTCGGCCAGCTTGGCGTCCAGGTCGGCCGCGTCGAAGCGCGCGATCACCTGCCCCGCGCTCACCGTGTCGCCCTCGCGCACGGCGATTTCCTTCACCTCGCCGGACACCTTGGCCTTGACCACCACCTGGTTGAGCGGCTGGAGCGTGCCGGACACCGGCAGGAACCGGCTCATCGGCCGCGCGCTGGCATAGACGAGGTCGGCCGCGGTGAACTCCATCGCCGGCGCCGCATGCGCGCCGGGTCCCGCCGCCCCGCCCTGGCGGTTGGCGCGCGAAACCACCAGCGCCCCGAGCGCCGTCACGATCACCAATGCGATGACGCCGCCGATCACCCGGCGGCGCGTCCAGACACCCTTCATGCGTTCTCCCCGTCGGCCAGGCATCCCGGTCCGGTTGCCCGCCGGCCTTTCCCCGCCATCCGTCGCCCCGGCACCGGCCCTTGGATGCGCGGCGGCGGCGGCGCGGATTCACCCCGCCGGACCGCCCACGCCCGACCATCCGTCCGGCCGCAAGGCTACCCGCGGCGCGCGCCCGGCGGCAATCGCGCTGCGACCAAGTGCCGTGGACACCGACGAACGACGGCCGGGGCCATCCAAAGCGGCGGTGCGCCGGCCGGCGCCCAAACGCGGTGATTGACAGCGCAGGACCGCGAAACCGATAATTTTATGTTAGCCCGATCCGGCCGTCGGGGACATCACGAATGTCGCCCGCGGCCAAACCCATCCTCTCCGGAGAACCCCGCATGAACGTCTCGCAAAAGCTCGGCCTGTCGCTCGTCGCAGCCGCGCTGGTAACCGTCTATGGCTGTGGCAAGGAAGAACCCAAGCAGGCTGCTGCTCCCGCCGCCGCCCCCGCCGCGGCGCCGGCCGACCAGGCCGCCACCGTCACCATCGGCAGCGCCGGTCCCCTTACGGGAGGCATCGCCCACCTCGGCAAGGACGACGACAATGGCGTCCGCCTCGCCATCGACCAGGCCAACGAAAAGAACATCAAGATCGGCGGCAAGACGATCAAGTTCGTCGTCGACAGCGAGGACGACCAGGCCGATCCCAAGCTCGGCCCGACGATCGCGCAGAAGTTCGCCGACGCCAAGGTCGCCGGCGTGGTCGGTCACCTGAACTCCGGCGTGTCGATTCCGGCATCCGCCGTCTACAACCAGGCGGGCATCCCGATGATCTCGGGTTCGGCCACCAATCCCAAGCTCACCGAGCAGGGCTTCAAGAACGTGTTCCGGGTCGTGGGCCGCGACGACCAGCAGGGTCCGGCGGTTGCCCAGTACCTCGAATCGCTCAAGGTGAAGAAGGTGGCGATCGCCGACGACGCCACCGCGTACGGCGAAGGTCTCGCCAACGAGGTCGAGAAGACCCTGAAGGCCGCCGGCATCAAGGTCGTCGCGCGCGAGAAGACCAACGACAAGGCCACCGACTTCAAGGCGATCCTGACCAAGATGAAGGGCACGGCGCCCGACGCGATTTTCTACGGCGGGATGGACGCCACCGGCGGCCCGATGCTGAAGCAGGCGCGCGAGCTCGGGATCAAGAGCGTGTTCTCGTTCGGCGACGGCGCGTGCACGGCGGAGATGTCGAAGCTCGCCGGCCCGGCGTCCGAAGGCATGATCTGCTCGCAGGCCGGCCTGCCCGTCGAAGCCGCCAGCAAGGCGTTCGTCACCGCCTTCAACGCCAAGTACGGCGAGATCAAGCAGTACGCGCCGTTCTACTACGACGCCGCCAACATCATCATCGCCTCGATGCAGAAGGCCGATTCCACCGATCCGGCGAAGTACCTGCCGGAGATGCAGAAGATCAGCTACGACGGCGCGACCGGTCACATCGAGTTCGACGACAAGGGCGACCGCAAGAACGCAGAAATCACGATCTTCACGCTGAAGGACGGCAAGGTGGTGCCGATCGCCGTGGTCAAGGGCGGCAAGTCGAGCACGTTCGACGACTTCATGAAGATGGCGAGCGCGGCCCCCGCGCCGGCGCCCGCGGCAGCACCGATGGCGCCAGCCCCGGCGCCGATGGCGCCCGCCGCCGAGCCGAAGAAGTAGCGCGGCTCGGGCAGAACGAAGGACGGCGCCTTGAGGGCGCCGTCTTTTTTTGCGCCGGGGCATTGCCGCGCTCGCGCCTAAGCGGCGACAATCCGCCGGGTAGCCGCCCCGGACCCGCGCCTCTGGACATCTTCCTGCAACAACTCGTCAACGGCCTGACGCTCGGCAGCGTCTACGCGGTCGTCGCGCTGGGTTACACGATGGTCTACGGCATCGTGCAGCTCATCAATTTCGCGCACGGCGAAGTGGTGATGATCGGCGCGATGGTGGCGTATTCGGTGATCTCGGCGCTCAGCGCCTCCGGATTGCCGCCGCTGGCGATCGTCGCCATCGCCACGCTGTCGGCCGTCCCGGTCTGCATGACCGTGGGCTACCTGCTCGAGCGCGTCGCGTACCGGCCGCTGCGGCGCGCGCCGCGGCTCGCGCCGCTGATCACCGCGATCGGCCTGTCGATCATCCTGCAGCACGTCGCGCTCCTGATCTGGAGCCGCAACCCGCTGTCGTATCCGCAGGTGGTGCACACGGTGTCGTATTCGCTGACCGGCCACCCCAACGGCGCCACGATCACCAACGTGCAGATCGCCATCCTGCTGATGTCGGCGGTGATGATGTCCGGGCTCATGCTGCTCATCTACCGCACGCGCCTCGGCATCGCCATGCGCGCCACCGCGCAGAACC
>DATBOK010000106.1:0-3296 GCA_036553845.1 Casimicrobiaceae bacterium | reverse complement strand
GCGCGAAACACGCCGATGGGCTCGAATCCCAAGTGGCGATGAAGCGCAACGCTTGCATCATTGGGCAGCGCGACACCCGCATAAGCGTTGCAGTAGCCGCGCCGCGCCAGGTCGGCGAGCAGTGCCTGGTAGAGGTCGCCCGCGATCCCGCGACGGTGGAACCGCGGGTCAACATATACCGACGTCTCCACCGAAAAGCGGTAGGCGTCGCGCTCCCGATGCGTCGAGCCGTAGGCGTAGCCCACGCACGACCCGTCGATAACGGCCACGAGCCACGTCCACCGGTCAAGCGCCTTGCGAATCCGCGCTTCGAACTCGGCGACCGTCGGCGGAGTCGCCTCAAACGACACGGCTGTGTGCAGGACGAATGGCGCATAGATCGCCAGCAGCGCGGGCGCATCGGCGGTTTCCGCCTGGCGAATGTGTGTGGCAGTCACGGCCTTGGTCGCGTAATTGGCACTGGACTCGGACGCGACGGCGTTGCGATCGTCGCCCGCGTCATGCAGGTCGCCGCCGTGGGACAAAGCTGCGCGAATTCCCGAAATCGGCCGGCCGTGCCGCCTCGATTTCGACGCTCGCCGAGTTCATGGCGCGTTGCAGCAGTTGCGAGTGGCCGTCGCCGCCGCACTCGGAGCCGCCTTCGGCGCGCAGCATCCACCGGGCGCTGGCGCCGCATTCGATGCCGCGGCCTCGGTGACGAGCTCGTCCTCGAGCAGGCCACGCGAATGAAAACCTTCCCAGCGGAGGCCTTGCGGATCAGTGGCCCAATGCTTGTCGGAACGGGCGTAGCAGCAGGCTGCGTTCGGTTCGTCAGCGGCGTCGGGATCGGCCGCCGCGAACTGACTCCGGATGTCCGCCAGCTCCTCCGCCGTATCGGCCTGCAGGCCCAGGTGGCTGACGCCGGTGCGGGTCGTCGATCGCGAGATCGCAAAGTTGATCCGTGGCTCGTCGATCATCCACTTGGCATAGTCGTCCTTGAGGACCGCCGGCTCGGCGCGGAACATCTTCGAATAGAACCGGATGTTGGCGGCCAGGTCGTCGACACCGACGTGCACGTGGAATCGCTTCATGAAATGTCTCCTTCAGCAGGAATTGGGGGCAGATGTACCCGACTACATTTCCAGTATTATGGAATTATAGAAGGATGTCAACCTCTCGTCACCGTTGCGTGGAGACGGTCGATATTCCCGCAGCTTTGGAAGATCCATGCGTCCGCGGTTGGGAAGCCATTGAGGATTCGCCAGGCGGTCGGCCGGACTTCGCTTGTGGGCCGCTGGATAGCGGCTGGGCGCCGCCCGGCGCTATGTGGCCGGTGAGCGTCGCACACGTGTGAAACGGCGCCGCCCGATTCGACTGGCCATCTAATCGAAGTGGCGTCGATCCACCCGCCGCGATATCGACGGACATTCCGCGCGACGGCATTTCCTGCCGCGCGTCTCATGCGCTACTTCACCGAATAGCCACGGCCCTCGAGGCACGCCGCGCGCGCCTTCTGATACTGCGCCATGCCGGCGTTCTGCTGCTGCGATGCGGCCTGTTGCTGTTGCTGTGATTGCGCCGCGTTCTGGCGCCGGCTCTGGCCCCGTGCCGCCACTGCGCCCGCTGCCGCCCCTGCACCGGCATCGCCCATGACGCCGCCGACGACGGCGCCGCGCGCCGCGCCACGCGCGCCGGCGCCTGCGGTGGTGCCGGTCGCTGTCGTCGGCGGGGTCGCGGCGGCAGCCTGGGGCGGCGGATTGGCGGGATCGTACTTGCTCTGCTGCACGGCCCACGTGTGACACTCGCCTTCGTCCTTCTTCTGCTGCTGCGCCGACTGGCCCTTCGCCGGATAGACGACCTGTTGCGAATGAACGCTGGTGGCGAGCATCGTCGTGGCGACGAGCGCTGCGATGCTCCATGGATCACGAATCTTCATTGCCGGTCTCCTGGTGACTGCTGCTGCGACGCGAACGCGACTCGGGTGTGGCGCGCCGGCATCGATCACCGACAAGCACTACGCAGGTCGTGCGCTGCCTGCGCCGTCGTCGATGGCCGGAACATGGTACTTCCCGGCCTCCCTGATGAAAAACGCCTCATCTTCATCGACGTTGCCGGCGGCGCCGGCAGCGGGCCAATTGGCAGGCGTCGAGACACGTTGGTCAAACGGCCGCGCGAACGCTGGTGCTGCGACGCCACGCCGCCGGCGGCTTGCCGAACTCCCGCTTGAACGCGCGGCTGAAGGCGGCTTCGGATTCATAGCCGCTTTTCTCGGCGATGCGCGCGATCGCGTCGCCGCCCGCGCGCAGCGAACGCGCGGCGAGCGCGAGGCGCCAGCGCACCAGATACTGGATCGGCGGCTCGCCGATCAACGTGGTGAAGCGCGCCGCCAGCGCGGAGCGCGACAGCGCGACTTCGCGCGCGAGCGCGTCGACCGTCCATGCGCGCGAGGGATCGGCGTGCATCAGCCCGAGCGCGCGGCCCACGTGCGGATCGCGCACGCCCGACAGCCAGCCGCGACCCTCGGGCGGCAACGCGTCGACGTAGCGTCGCATGGCCTCGACGAACAGGAGCTCGGACAGCTTCGACAGCATCGATTCGGTGCCCGGCCGCTCGGCGAGGGTCTCGCGCACGGCGGTTCGCAACAGCTCGCGCAGCAGCGACGAAGCGGGCCCGTCGCCGACGGGAATGCGCAGCATGCGCGGCAGCGCCTCGAACAGCGGCCGACTGAGGCTGCGGTTGCAGGCGAGGTAGCCGCACACGAAGCGCGTCACCGGGCCGCCGCCGCCGTGGCGGATCTGCACGAATTCTCCGCTCGCCATGTCCTCGGCCGAGACCATGCCGCCGACGCCCATCGGCGCGATCTGCGGATCGCTGCCCAGGAAGTGCCGGTCATCCTGCGGGAAGAGCAGCAGGTCGCCGGCGGCGAGCGTCACCGACTCGTTGCTGCCGGCGAGGCGCGCCTTGCACGCGCCCTCGGTGAGGAAGTGGAAGAACATCACGTGCTCGGCCGCCGCCATCCGCTCCTTCACCTTGGGGATGCCACATTCTCCCTGCACGCACCACGGCGCGCTGAACTCGGCGTTGAGATAGACGGCGCCCTCGAGGTGCACCGATTTGAGGATGTCGGAGAGGGCGTCCATGGGGTCTCTGCCAAGAAACTCGGGTTCGCGGTCAATTCCGGGCGACGCGCAATGGCGATACTGGCCTCGCGCGACAGGGGGACAGTGTGCCTCAATCGCGCGCCAGAAACCGCCGTCGCCGCCGCGATCGAAACCCGCCGGCGCGACCAACGAAAGGAACCTCCGCATGGAAGCCGT
>DATBOK010000080.1:0-8854 GCA_036553845.1 Casimicrobiaceae bacterium | reverse complement strand
CTCACCGCGACCGTCGAGCAGAAGCTCGACACTTTGCGCGCCGACAACACGCAGAAGCTCGAGCAGATGCGCGCGACCGTCGACGAGAAGCTGCAGGCCACGCTGGAAAAGCGTCTCGGCGACTCGTTCACGCTGGTGTCGCAGCGCCTCGAGCAGGTGCACAAGGGGCTGGGCGAGATGCAGGCGCTGGCGGTGGGCGTGGGCGACCTGAAGCGCGTGATGAACAACGTCAAGAGCCGGGGTGGATGGGGCGAGGTGCAGCTCGGCGCGCTGCTCGCCGAGATGCTGACGCCGGCGCAGTACAAGGCCAATGTCGTCACGCGGCCCGGATCGGGAAAGTTCGTCGAATTCGCGATCGCGCTGCCGGGCCGCGCCGACGACGGCACGCCGTGCTGGCTGCCGATCGATTCCAAGTTTCCGCTCGAGGCGTTCCAGCGGCTGCAGGAAGCGCAGGAGCGCGCCGACGTCGCCGGTGTCGAGGCCAGCCGCCGCGAGCTCGAGGATTTTTTCAAGCGCCAGGCGAGAACGATCCGCGAATCCTACGTCGAGCCGCCGCACACCACTGATTTCGCGATCCTGTTCGTGCCGACCGAGGGCCTCTATGCCGAGGCGGTGTCGCGCGCCGGGCTCGCCGACGTCCTGCAGCGCGAGCATCGCGTGATGCTCGCCGGCCCGATGAACCTCGCGGCGCTGCTCAACAGCCTGCAACTGGGCTTTCGCACGCTGGCGATCGAGAAGCAGTCGACCGAAGTCTGGCGCGTGCTGGGCGCGGTCAAGACCGAGTTCGGCAAGTTCGGCGATCTGCTGGCCAAGACCAAGGACAAGCTCGACAGCGTCGGCAAGACGCTCGACGACGCGAGCACCAAGAGCCGCAGGATCGCGCGCAAGCTGCGCGAGGTCGAGTCGTTGCCGGTGGCCGAGGCGGAGCGACTGCTGACTGCAGGCGGCACGCTGCTCGCCGCCGACGACGCCGACGACGCCGACACACCCGCGGGTGGCGCAGGCTGACCCCATGCTCGATTCCCTGCGACGGTGGCGACGACAGCGCGTTCTCGCGCGTTACGCACTGCCTGACGCGCTGTGGAACGACGCGCTGGCGAAGCTGCCGTTCATGGCGCTGTACGACGATGCCGAGGTCGCGCGCCTGCGCGACAAGGTCGTGCTGTTCCTCGAGGCCAAGGCGATCGTCGGCGCGGGCGATCACCAGGTGACGCCGCTGGCGCGCGTGCTCATCGCGATCCAGGCCTGCGTGCTCGTGCTCAATCTCGACCTTGCGCTGTTCGACGCGTTCGAGAACGTGATCGTCTACGAGGGCGAGTTCGTGCCGGGCTGGGAATGGGAAGACGATGCAGGCGTGGTCCACGTCAACGCCGAGCCGATGGCGGGCGAGGCGATGCCCGGCGGACCGGTCGTGCTGTCGTGGTCGGATGTCGAGGCGTCGACGGACTGGGAGACCACCGGGATGAACCTCGTGATCCACGAGTTCGCGCACAAGCTCGACATGCGCAACGGTGAAGCCAATGGCTGCCCGCCGCTGCCACCCGACATGCCGGTGGACGAATGGCGGGTGACGCTCGGCGCGGCTTTCGAGCACTTCCGCGGGCGCGTCGCCTGCGGCGACGACACGGTGATCGACACCTATGCGTCCGAAAGCCCCGCCGAGTTCTTCGCCGTGCTGTCGGAGGTCTTCTTCGCCGAGCCTGCGCTGCTCGCGCACGAATATCCCGAGGTGTACCAGCAGTTCGCGATGTTCTACCAGCAGGACCCGGCGTCGCGTGCCGGACTCGTGCACGAGATCACCTGATGTGGCGCAGTCGGCCGCGGCGGGATACCCGTCGCGCGTCGACGGCCGCGACGAGATGAGCGTCGTCCGCCCGCGATAGGGATAGGGCCCGCCGGTCGCCGCCTGGCGAGCGGGCTGGCGTCAAACGCGGGCGAGCTCGCGCGCCGCCGCGACGCGTACCGCCGGCGCCGGATACAGCACATCGAGGGCGATCGAGCCGCCGGCCGGCTGCACGAGGCGCACGTGGCGGCGTTCGAGCTCGCGCGCCTGGTGCACGCCGCAGCTGTGGGCGATCATGTCGATTTCCTTGTTCATGTTCATCGCGTAGTGCCCGACCCGGGTCGCCTTGTCCTCGACGACGAGGCCCCGCTGCAGACGGGGATTGTGCGTGGTGACGCCGGTGGGGCAGGTGTTGGTGTGGCAGCGCAGCGCCTGGATGCAGCCCAGTGCGAACATGAACCCGCGTGCGGTGTTGATGAAATCGGCGCCGCAGCACAGCGCCCACGCCGCACGCGCCGACGTGACGAGCTTGCCCGAAGCGACCAGGCGAATGCGCGGTTTCAAGCCGGCGGCGAAGAGCGAATCGGCGACGCGCGGCAGGGCTTCGTCGATCGACAGCCCGACGTGGTCGGCGAGCGCCTGCGGCGCTGCGCCGCTGCCGCCCTCGCCACCGTCGATGACGAGGAAATCGGGCGCGCTGTCGAGACCGCGCACGAGCACGCGCTCGGCGAGGTCGTCGGCGAACCAGCGGCCGCCGATCGCCGTCTTGATGCCGACGGGCTTGCCGGTGATGTCGCGGATGCGCATCACGGCATCAAGCAGCGCGTTCATGTCGGGGATTTCCGGATGCCGGTTGGGGCTGATCGAATCCTTGCCGGCGGGAATGCCGCGGATCTGCGCGATCAGCGGCGTGACCTTGGCTCCCGGCAGCACGCCGCCCTTGCCGGGCTTGGCGCCCTGCGACAGCTTGACCTCGAACGCGCGCACGCTGTCCATCGCCGCCAGCTCCCGCAGGCGCGCGGCATCGAGGTTGCCGTCGGCGTCGCGCACGCCGTACTTGGCGGTGCCGATCTGCATGATGATGTCGCAGCCACCCTCGAGATGGAACGGCGAGAGGCCGCCCTCGCCGGTGTCCATCCAGCAGCCGGCCATGCGTGCCCCGCGCGACAGCGCGCGCACCGCCGGCTCGGAGATCGCGCCGAAGCTCATGCCGCTGATGTTGACCACGGACTGCGCGAGAAATGGCGTTTTGCAATAGCCGTCGCCGATCGACAGCGGCGGCGTCGGCAGGCGATCGGACTCGAGCACCGGAAAGGGCGCGTTGACGAAAATCAGCGCACCCGGCGCGTGCAGGTCGTAGGTCGAGCCGAAGCCGATGATGCCGCCCTCGTCCTTGGCAAGGCGGTACACCCAGGCACGCGTGGCGCGGTTGAACGGCATCTCGTCGCGGTCACCGGCGAAGAAGTACTGGCGGAAGTACTCGCCGAGCTGCTCGAACCAGTAGCGGAAGCGGCCGATGACCGGGAAGTTGCGCAGCACCGTGTGCTGCTTTTGCGTGACGTCGCGCACGAACATCACGACGATCGCAACGAACACGACGAGCGCGACGAGCACCCCGAGCCCGAGCTGCGCGATGTTCAGCAACTGTTCCATCATGAGCTCCTGGCCATTGCCGGTCGCACGGCGCTCTTGGGGCGGAACGCCTTGCACACGTCGTCGCGGGTCTCGATGTAGGTGCCGCCGATGAGGTCGATGCAGTACGGCACCGCCGGGAACACGCCGTCGAGCGTTTCCTTGATCGCCTTCGGCTGGCCGGGGAGGTTGACGATCAGCGCGCGTCCGCGGACCACGCCGACCTGGCGCGACAGGATCGCGGTGGGCGTGTACTTGAGGCTCACCTGCCGCATCAGTTCGCCGAAGCCGGGCATCACCTTGTGCGCGACCGCGAGGGTGGCTTCCGGCGTGACGTCGCGCGGTGCGGGTCCGGTGCCGCCGGTGGTGAGCACGAGGTCGCAGCCGACGATGTCGACGAGCTCGACCAGCGCGCGCTCGATCGTCGGCTGGTCGTCGGGAATCAGCCGCTCGTGCACCGTGTAAGGCGACGCGATCGCGGCGACGAGCCAGTCCTTGAGCCCGGGCAGCCCGAGGTCGGCGTACACGCCGCCCGACGCGCGATCGCTGATCGACACGACGCCGATCGTCGCCGATCCGCTCATCGAGAGACCGTTTCGGCTGCGATGTCGAGTGCCACGGGCGCCTCGAGGGCCTTGAGCTGGCGGAACAGCAACCGGTAATGCCGTGGCGGCGCGCCGGCGAGGCGCTCGGCACGCGCGGCGGCGATCAGCGGCTGCAGCACATTCGCCGACGCGTGCGGATGGGCGGCGACGAATTCGTTGAGCGCCGCGTCATCGTCGATGAGGCGCTCTCGCCAGCGCTCGAGCGCGGCGAAACGCGCCTTTTCGGCGCGCGGGGCTTCGTCGAGGCGGGCGAGCGCGGCGGCGATCGGCGCCGCGTCGATGTCGCGCATCAGGCGGCCGATGTACTGCATCTGCCGGCGGCGCGCCTCGTGGCGCGTGATCGTGCGCACGGCGCGCAGCGCGTCGGCGAGACGTTCCGGCAGCGCGAATTCGGCGAGCCGGTGCGCGTCGAGCGCCGCCAGCGCCTCGCCGAGCGCCTGCAGGTCGTGCATCGCGCGCTTGCGCTGCGTCTTGGAAGGCGGCTGCGGCAAATCCGCGGCGTTGCCGGTTTGCTCGACATGGGACATGTTTTCCGGGCCAGGATAGGCGCTCGATGCGGGCTTTGCTATGATAACCCGACCTGTCGGGAGGACAGACGGCCAGCTCGGTCGCCCACGTGCATTGGCGGTCATCCGGGGTACGAGCCATCCGATGACCATGTCATTAAACGTCACGACACAAGCGGCCGAACCCTTGATTGCGAGCAACGCGTTGGACGAGAGCGCATTTCCCGTTTCGACGCGTGTCCTCGAAGGCATCGCCCGCGACGTGTTGCGCTTCGCGCGCGACGCCGGCGCGAGCGCCGCGGAGACCGAGGTGTCGCAGGCGGTCGGCCAGAGCGTCACGGTGCGCAAGGGCGACGTCGAAACCATCGCGTACAACCGCGACAAGGGCATCAGCGTCACGGTCTACCTGGGACAGCAGCGCGGCAGCGCGAGCACCGCCGATTTCGCCAACGACTCGCTGCGTGCGACCGTCGACAAGGCGCTCGCCATCGCGCGCTACACGGCGGCCGACCCGGCGGCGGGGCTGGCCGATCCGGCGCGCCTCGCCACCCGGTTTCCCGACCTCGACCTGTATCACCCCTGGCGAATCGGGGTCGACGAGGCGATCGCGCTCGGCAAGGCCACCGAGGCTGCGGCGCTCGCCGTCGATCCGCGCATCACCAACAGCGACGGCGCCACCGTGTCGGTGGGCGAGTCGGAGTTCGTCTACGCCAATTCCAACGGTTTCGCCGGCGGCTACCGCAGCTCGCGCCATGGCATCGATTGCGCAGTCGTCGGCGAGGACGACGGCGCGATGCAGCGCGACTTCTGGTACACGGCGGCGCGCTCGGCCGACGACCTCCTCGCCGCGGACGCGGTGGGACGCATCGCCGGCGAGCGCACCGCGCGCCGGCTCAACGCGCGCTCGCTCGATACGCTCGAATGCCCGGTGCTGTTCGAGGCGCCCGAGGCCGCCGATCTCATCGGCGCATTCGTGCAGGCGGTGTCCGGCGGCAATCTCTATCGGCGCTCGTCGTTCCTGCTCGACTCGCTCGGGACCGCGGTGTTCGCGCCGCAGATCGTGATTCGCGAGGAGCCGTTCATCGCCCGCGGCCGCGGCAGTGCGCCGTTCGATGCCGAAGGCGTAGCCACCGCGGCGCGCGAAGTCGTGCGCGACGGCGTGCTGCAGGGCTATTTCCTGGGCAGCTACAGCGCGCGCAAGCTCGGCATGGCCACCACCGGCAACGCCGGCGGCGCGCACAACCTGGTGGTGAGCCACGGCGACGACGATCTCGCGGGCATGCTGCGGCGGATGGGCCGCGGCCTGTTCGTCACCGAGCAGCTCGGACAGGGCATCAATCCCGTCACCGGCGACTTTTCACGCGGCGCCGCCGGCTTCTGGATCGAGGATGGCGCGATCGCCTACCCGGTCGAGGAGATCACGATTGCCGGCAACCTGCGTGACATGTTCCGCCGCATCGTCGCCATCGGCAACGACGTCGACACGCGCGGCTCGCGCCACGTGGGATCGATGCTGATCGAGCGCATGACGGTCGCGGGCCGCTGAACGCCGGTGGGCGCGCGATCATGATCGAGCCCGCGATGCAGTGGATACGCGCGCTCAACGATCCGCTGCGCAACCCCAAGCTCGCGGGACGCTGGATCGCCCAGCTCACGCCCGCCGATCCGATGGGATCGCAGAAGGAGGCGCTCGAGCTCGTCGCCAACTTCCCGGGCGCGCGCAAGGAGGCGGGCCCCAACCAGGTCGACGCGCTGTTGCGCGTCGACGCGCGGATGGAATCGGTCATCACGCATTTCACGCAGCAGTACTGCGAGAACTACCAGAAGAGCTCGTCGGTCGAGTCGCGGCTGTGGCATGCGGCATTCGACCTCATCAAGGCGTTCATCGCCGCGTATCAGAACGCGCTGAAGGCGGGATATCCGCGCGCCGAGCAGAAACGATGGCGCGCGATCCTGCCTTGGGTGGTCGTGCGACTGGCGCACTACAAGGGCCTCGACGCCAAGTACCGGTTGTTCCGCTACAGCCACTGGATTCCGGGGCAATGGCGCGAATACCACGAGCTCGCCGAATACGCGCGCATGCGCGGCTGGCAGCGCGAGCAGCTGGTGCTGGGCGGCAGCGGCTTCGCCAAGTCGAGCGTGTCGTTCGAGCAGGAATACGTGAAGACGCTGATGCTCTGCCGCCTCGATTCCGGCAATTTCACGCCCGACCAGGTGGAATGGGTCTCCCGTCAGCTCGAGGACTGGGCACCGTCGCTGACGCTGCACTCGACCGCGAGCGACAGCGCGGGCTTCTGCGTCGACTACTCGGGCATGCAGGGACTGCGGCGGCGCGACCGCCGCCAGCCCGGTGGCCGCTTGCAGTATCTCGACACCGGTCCCGTGTACACGCGCGTCGTCGAGCAGATGCGCTGGCTGCCGGACCAGGACGACGACGCGCCAGCCAAGCCCGGCGAGCTGCCGGCGCGCGAGCAGAAGCTGTTGCTGATGCGGCTCGCCGCGCTGTTCGGCCCCGAAGCGCTGGCGCAGGCGCCGCGCGCTTCGCGCGTGCGCATCGACGGCGACGTGCGCGTGGTGGTCGGCCTGCAGGCGCTGACGCGCGCGGTGGCGGAAATCGAGCGCCTGCCTGCCGAGGCGCGCACGCCGGGCGTCGCCGCGTCGTACGACGAGGTGACGCAGATGGTGGCGCCGCAGGCCAATCCCGAAAGCGTCGCACGGCGCATCCGCGGTGCCATGTGGAAGGTGGCCGACCGCAGCGAGACCGGATGCCGCCTCATCGCGCCCGTGCGCGAGGCGCCCGCGCGCCTTGGCGAGCTGATCGGCATCCGCGACGGCGACGAGTGGGCGCTCGGCGTGGTGCGCCGCATGCAGCGCCAGCAGGTCGACGAGGTCACCGTGGGCGCCGAGATCATCGCGCGCAGGCTGGTGCGCGTGCTGATGCGCAGCTGGTCGCCGCCGACGAGCGTCGGCGTCACGGCCACGGGCGACCGGCCGTTCTTCGGCATCTATCTGCCGGCGCACGTCGACAATCGCCAGGCCACGCAGCGCAGCCTCGTCGGCCCCGAGGAACGGTTCACCCACGGCGGAATGGTCGAGCTCGACACCGGCAACGCGCGCTATTTGATTCGTTTCACGGAGATCATCGAGCGCCAGGGCGGCTGGGCCTGGGGCCTCTTCAGCGCGGTGCGCAAGCTCACGTCCTGAGCGGTCGTGGCGTCCCACGACGGGTTGCGCGCATTGCGCCATCCCGATGTGCTCGACAACCTGGCTCGCGACGCGGCTTTCGCGCGCGGCCCGAATGCGTGCGCATCGCCGGCGCGGCCTGCTAGAATCGCCCGGGATTTGCGCCGGGATATGGCGGCATCCAGGTCAAGGCGAACAACTGCCTTCGGGGTGCGCCCGAGCGCGAACATCGTCGCCGGATCGCGCCGGCATGTATTCAGTGAGGAGGAGTCCGGATGGAACGTCGTTCATTCATCAAGCATGCGGGCCTCGCGGGCATCCTTGCCGCAGGTTCGGCGCCGGTGTTCGCGCAGGCGCAACCCGAGGTCAAGTGGCGCCTGGCGTCGAGCTTCCCGCGCAGCCTCGATACGATCTTCGGCGGCGCCGACACCATCAGCAAGCGCGTGGCGTCGGCGACCAACAACAAGTTCCAGATCCAGGTGTACGCGGGCGGCGAGATCGTGCCGGCGTTCGGCGTCGTCGATGCCGTGCAGAACGCGACGATCCAGTGCGCGCACACGGCGCCGTACTACTTCTTCGGCAAGGACCCGACATTCGCCTTCGCCTGCGCGATCCCGTTCGGCACGAACGCGCGCCAGCAGAACGCCTGGATGTACCACGGCGGCGGCCTGGAATTGATGCGCGAGTTCTTCAAGGACTACAACATCATGAATTTCCCGGCGGGCAACACCGGCGCGCAGATGGGCGGCTGGTTCCGCAAGGAGATCAAGACGGTCGCCGACTTCAAGGGCCTCAAGATGCGCATCGGGGGCACCGGCGGCCTGCCGCTGCAGAAGCTCGGCGTGATACCGCAGCAGATTCCCGGCGGCGACATCTATCCGGCGCTCGAAAAAGGCACGATCGATGCGGCGGAATGGGTGGGACCGTACGACGACGAGAAGCTCGGCTTCTACAAGGTGGCGAAGAACTACTACTACCCGGGCTGGTGGGAAGGCGGTCCCGAGCTCGACCTCTTCGTCAACATCAAGGCGTTCGAGGAGCTGCCGAAGGAATACCAGTCGGTGCTCGAATCGGCGTGCTACGAGGCGAACGTCGACATGTTGGCCAAGTACGACGCGGTCAATCCGCCCGCGCTGCGCAAGCTG
>DATBOK010000071.1:0-89680 GCA_036553845.1 Casimicrobiaceae bacterium | reverse complement strand
GCCGATGCCGAGCGCCGGAAACGCCGCCGCGAGCACTGCGCTGCCGCATCCTCCGAGAACCAGCCAGAACGTGCCGATGAATTCGGCGCCGTAAGCCTTCATGGGAGCCTCCTTTGCAGTCGACGTCGCGCGGATGCGCCGCGGACTCATCGTCCGCGGTGACATTCTGGATGGAAAAGGAGGCGAGGTCGACTGCGCGGAACGGTGCCGCGAGCGCTTACTGCGGCGCGCACCAGCCGACGCCGATGCCGTAGCCTTCGGGCGCGTAGCCCTTGGCGATCATCTGCTGGCGCACCGTGGGGTCGGTGGTGAAGCGATGGTTCGGCGCGCCACCCATGCCGTTGTTGAAGAGGCGATACACGGGGACGTTGCCGGATGAGCAGTTGCCTGCGATGTCCGGCAGGCTTGCGTAGAAGAGCTGGGGATCCTCGAGCGTCCAGTCGGGGAACTGGCTGATCGTGGATTCGCAGCCGAGGCCGTGCGGCGCATAGAAATGCGTGCTGACGCCGAGGAAATGGTCGTTGAAGAAGCGGCACACGCCTACCGTGCCGGCGGGCGCGGCCGACGGCGCCCACGCCGCGAACGACAGCCCCGTGGGCTGCCAGGCCTCGAACGGCGGCTTGCCCAGCAACTGGATCTCGCCCGCGTTGGACGTGATGAAGTAGTGGTTGAGCGTTGCGTTGTAGTACTCGTAGACGGTGACCTTCGTGCCGCCGCTGCTCGTGCCGCCGGTGCCGGTGCCCGACAGCGCGATCACGAGCGGATTGGTCACGCCGTCGTTGGTGACGGCGAGCGTGGCCGTGCGCGCGCCGGCGGCCGCGGGCGCGAAGGCGATGCTCGCCGTGCACGTCGCGCCTGGCGCGACGATGCCGCACGTCGACGAGAGCAACGGGAATTCGGACGGATTGCTGCTCGCCAGCGCGGTGACGCTGACGGCGAGGCTGCCGGCATTGCGCAGCGTCAGCGTCTTCGGCGCGCTTTGCGTGAACAACGCCTGCGCGGCGAATGCCACCGGGCCCGGACCGGCGAGGTTGCCTTGCGGGGGCGCGCTCGCGCCGCCGGTGCCGGAAAGCGCGATCGTCAGCGGGTTGGGCGTGCCGTTGCCGATGATCGAAAGCGTGCCCGCGCGCGCGCCGGCAACACCGGGGGCGAACACGACGTCCACCGTGCAGCTCGCGTTCTGCGCGACGTTCGCCGGCGTCGCGAGGCAGGTTCCGCCGGCCAGCAGGAACTCGGCGTTGTTGCTGCTCGCCACCGAGCTCAGCGTGCCGCTCGCGCCGCTGACCGCGATCGTGAACGTCGTGACCGCCGATTGGGTGCCGACCGCGACGGTGCCGAAGTTCTTCGACGCGGGCGACGCCGCGAACACCGGGCCGCCGCCTCCCGGGTTGACCACGCTGTCGATGTACGCGGCGATGTCCGCTTCGTCGTCCGCCGACAACGGATAGAGGCCGACAGGACCGAACAGCGGGCGCATGTCCGGCGCGGAATCGGGATTGGTGTTTATGGCGAAGTCGATCAGCCCCGCGTCGTTGGCCGCGCCGCGGAACAGCACGTTCATCGGGTTCGTCGTGTCGTTGACGTTGTGACACGTGTTGCAGCCGGCCGAGCCGCCCGCGAACGAGGCGCTCGGCTGGCCAAGATAGAGCTTCTTGCCGTTGGCCGCGTCCTGCGCGGACGCGCCCGTCGTGGCAGCGCAAAGGACGATCGCGGCGAGGGCGATGAAGGAACGCACGTGGGAGCCCTGCACGCCGGCCCATGCCAGCGTCATAACATCACTATGACATCGTCATGGTGCTGCGGCAAGCCGGCGGCGGCGGGCGACGACGAACGGCGTCGGGGTGCGGTCTAGGGGGGACGTCGGCCCAAAGGCGAAGCGGCCGACCCTTGCGGCGCCCACCTGCGCCATGGCACGGCTACTGGGGCGCGCACCAGCCCACGCCGATGCCGGCTCCCTCCGGGGTGTAGCCCCGGTCGACCATCTGCTGGCGCACCGCCGGATCGACCGTGAAGCGATGGTTCGGCGCGCCGCCCATGCCGTTGTTGAAGAGGCGATAGACCGGGACCTGCCCGGACGGGCAGTTGCCGGTAGCCGCGTCGGGAAGGCTCGCGTTGAACAGTTGCGGATCCTCGAGCGACCAATCCGGGAACTGCGCAAGCGTCTGTTCGCAGCCGAGGCCGTGCGGGGCGTAGAAGTGCGTGCTGACACCGAGGAAATGGTCGTTGAAGAAACGGCAGACGCCGACGGTGCCCGCCGGCGCACCGGCGGGCGCGTACGCGCTGAATGCGAGCCCGGTCGGTTGCCACGCCTCGAACGGCGGCTTGCCGAGCAGCGCGATCTCGACGGCATTGGGCGTGATGAAGTAATGGTCGAGCGCGGCGTTGAAATATTCGATTACGCTCACTTTGGCGCCGGGTCCGCCGCCGCCGCTGATGCTTGCGCCATTGCCCGCGAGCGGCACGCTGACCGGATTGGTGGCGCCGCTGTTGATCACATCGAGCGTGGCCGCGCGCGAACCGGCGGCGGCGGGGACGAACTGGACCAGCACCGTGCAGCTCGCGTTCTGCGCGACGCTCATCGGCAACGGATTGCAGCTGCCACCGACGATGGGGAATTCCGCGGCGTTGCTGCTCGACACCGCGCCGATCGTGCCGGATGCGCCGCTGTTGGCGATGGCGATCGTCTGCGTGCCGGACATGTCGCCGATGCTGACTGTGCCGAAGTCCACGGCCGGCGGCGCCGCCGCGAACACCGGATCCCTGTTGCCGGTGCCGGGATTGGCCACCTGCGCGAGGTAAGCGGCGATGTCGACGATCTGCGAGTCGGCGGTGATCGGGCCGTTCGGATTCGGCGCGAGGAACCGCATCGGCGCATAGATCAGGATCTCGGTACGGATGACGGCCGGATTGGCACCCGCCAGCACCGCGAATGCGTTCGCGCTCGCCGGACCGTGGCACACGCTGCAGTTGCTCGCATACAGCGCCTGGCCGTTGGCGGCATCCTGCGCGAACGCGACGGGGCTCGCGAGCGCGAGCAGGGCGAGCAGGACCTGCGCGAATGTCTTCACGAAGTGGTTTCCAACGTGTGGGGCCGGCGCGGGGCGCGCTGACCGCTTCGATGTGGCGAACAGACGCGCCGGCATGGTTCTTCCGGCGGAGCGCGTCGTTCGCCGCGCATGGGGTGCGCGCGCGCGCACGTGGTAAAGCGTACAAGCGAGCACGCGGGGTGACGCGCTAGACTTCGCGTTCCGCGCCGATTTGAGCCAGCTTGCAGGCGCGTTACAAATTTCGCTAAAGCGGTTGGGTGAGCGTTTTGCAACCCGACTCGCGCAAGAGGGCTGGTCGGGTTTTTTGTCGGGCGCTTGATCCATGGCTTCCTTTTCCGCTACCACCGGCGGCACGTCGCCGGCCTCGAACGCGATCGCCGGCACCGCCCGCTCGGTGGGCGCCGTCGTGCCGCAACGCGCACGCTTCGAGCAGTCGCTCACGTTGTCGAGTGGGCGCTCACTGCCATCTTATGAAATAGCCTACGAGACCTACGGCACGCTCAATGCCAAGCGCTCGAACGCCGTGCTGGTGTGCCATGCGCTCAACGCGTCCCACCACGTCGCCGGCTATTACGCCAGCGATCCGGCGGACATCGGCTGGTGGGACAACATGGTCGGACCGCGCAAGGCGCTCGACACCGATCGCTTTTTCGTCGTCGGCGTCAACAACCTCGGCAGCTGCTTCGGCTCGACCGGCCCGGCGTCGATCGATCCGTCGACCGGCGAGCCCTGGGGCGCCCGGTTTCCGCTGATCACGGTCGAGGACTGGGTCGATACGCAGGCGCGACTCGCCGACGCTCTCGGCATCGATGCGTGGGCGGCGGTGATGGGCGGCAGCCTCGGCGGCATGCAGGCCATCGCGTGGGCGATCCGCTATCCGCGACGCGTGAGGCACGTTCTCGCGATCGCCGCGGCGCCCAACCTGTCGGCGGAGAACATCGCGTTCAACGAGGTCGCGCGCCAGGCGATCCTCGGCGACCCGGATTTCCACGGCGGCGACTTCTACCGGCATCACGCGATACCGCGCCAGGGACTGACGCTGGCGCGGATGATCGGCCACATCACGTACCTGTCGGGCGAGCAGATGGAAACCAAGTTCGGGCGCCAGCTGCGCGAGGGGCTCAACTATTCGTTCGCGCCCGAATTCCAGATCGAGTCGTACCTGCGCTACCAGGGCGACAAGTTCGCCGACTACTACGACGCCAACACTTACCTGCGGATCACCAAGGCCCTCGATTATTTCGACCCCGCGGCGCGCACCGGCGGCGAGCTCGCGGGCGCCTTCGCCGGCATCGACGCCGGGTTCCTCCTGGTGAGCTTCACCACCGACTGGCGCTTTCCGCCGCAGCGCTCGCGCGAGCTGACGCGCGCGCTGGTGCAGAACCGCGTCGACGTCTCGTCGGCCGAGATCGACGCGCCGCACGGCCACGACGCATTCCTGCTCGACGATGCGCAATACCACGCGGTGGTCGCCGCGTATTTCGCGCGCATCGCCGCCGCGATCGAGACCGCGCCGCCTGCCGCCGTGGCGACGGTGAAGGCCGGCGCACCCAGCTCCAGGACCCGCGACGGTAACGACGAGGGTTCCGGCGAGGCGCTGCGTCCCGACCACGCGATCATCGCGCGCTGGATCGCGCAGGGCGCGCGCGTGCTCGACCTCGGTTGCGGCGACGGGCGTCTCCTCGGCCACCTCGCGCGCGCGCGCGGCGCCACCGGCTACGGCCTCGAGATCGGCGACGCCGGCGTGCTGGCGAGCATCGCCGCCGGCGTCAACGTCATCCAGCGCGACCTCGAAGGCGGCCTCGCCGGCTTCGACGACGCCTCGTTCGATTGCGTGATCCTGTCGCAGACGCTGCAGGCGATGCGCAGGATCGAGACGATCGTCGACGAGATGCTGCGCGTGGGGCGCGAAGCGGTGGTGTCGTTCCCAAACTTCGGCCACTGGTCGCACCGGTTGCAGATCCTGCGCGGGCGCATGCCGGTCTCCGAAGCGCTGCCGTACCAGTGGTTCGACACGCCGAACATCCACTTGTGCACCGTGGCGGATTTCGACGCCTTCCTGCGCGAGCGCGGCTGCCGCATCATCGAGCGCCACGTGCTCGCTGCGGGACGCGAGGTGACGTTCGCCCCCAACCTGCTGGGCGAGCTCGCGATCTACCGCTTTCGCCGCGCATGACGCGCGAACTGCCGCGCGCCGGCGCCGGTGTCGCGCGGCGATGCGGCACAATGCGCCCACCCGAACGATGGCGGCGGCATGCGGACACGCGAAACCTGGCGCGAGGCGCTTTTCAACCGGCGGATGCTGATCTGCATCTTCACCGGCTTCAGCTCCGGCCTGCCGCTATACGTTCTCATCAACCTCATTCCGGCGTGGCTGCGCAGCGAAGGCGTCGAGCTGACCGCGATCGGCCTGTTCACGCTGATCCAGCTGCCGTTCACCTGGAAGTTCCTGTGGTCGCCGCTGATGGACCGCTACGCTCTGCCGATGCTCGGCAGGCGCCGCGGCTGGATGCTGCTGACGCAGACGCTGCTGCTCATGGCGATCCCGCTGTTCGGCTTGCTGCGCCCGCAGCCCGACCTGTGGACGATCGCCTGGCTCGCGGCTGCGGTGGCGCTGTTCTCGGCAAGCCAGGACATCGTGCTCGATGCCTACCGTCGCGAGATCCTGCCCGATGCCGAGCTGGCGCTCGGCACGTCGATCCACGTCAACGCGTACCGGATCGCGAGCCTGGTGCCGGGGGCGCTGGCACTGGTGCTGGCCGATCACCTGCCGTGGAGCGCCGTGTACATCGTCACCGCGCTGTTCATGCTGCCCGGCATCGCGATGACGCTGGCCGTCGACGAGCCCGCGCAATCGAAGTCCGCGCCACGCACGCTGCGCGAAGCAGTGGTCGAGCCGTTCCACGAATTCGTCACGCGCGCCGGATGGCGCAGCGCGCTGACGATCCTCGCGTTCGTATTCCTCTACAAGCTCGGCGACTCGATGGCGACCGCGCTGGCCACGCCGTTCTACCTCGACATGGGCTTCAGCAAGACCGACATCGGCGTGGTCGCCAAGAACGCCGGCCTCTGGGCGAGCGTGATCGGCGGCCTCCTCGGCGGATTGTGGATGGTGAAAATCGGCATCAACCGCGGGCTGTGGCTGTTCGGCGCCGTGCAGTGGGCGTCGATCCTCGGCTTCGCCGTGCTCGCCCACGCGCACCGGCCCGACCGCCTGCTGCTCGCGTTCGTCATCGCCTTCGAGGCACTGGGCGTGGGCCTCGGCACGGCGGCGTTCACCGCCTACATCGCGCGCGCCACCAATCCGCGCTATACGGCGACCCAGTTCGCGCTCTTCACTAGCCTCGCCGTGGTGCCGCGCTCGCTCGTCAATGCCAGCACCGGATGGATCGTGGAGCGGCTGGGATGGGTGGACTTCTACCTGCTGTGCGCGCTGCTGGCGGCCCCGGGTATGGCACTACTCTTGCGTGTGGCTCCCTGGTTCGGGGACGGGGGAGGAGGGAGTGGTCATGAATCCGCAGAAATTCAGCGCGATCGCGCATCGCGATCATGACTACTGCAATCCATTGTCGGCGACCAAGATCGAGCGCCTGCTCGACCTCCTGCCGCTCGGCGAATCCTCGCGCGTGCTCGACCTCGGCTGCGGGCGCGCGGAGCTCGCGCTGCGGATCATCGAGCGCTTCGGCTCGCAGGTCGTGGCGATCGACAACTCGTCGCTGATGCTCGACGCCGCGCGCGAGCGCGCGCAATGGACCGGCGCGCTCGGCCGGCTGCACCTCGACAATGTCGACATCCGCGATTTCGTCGCCGATCCCGAGACGTTCCATCTGGTGGTGTACCTCGGCGCCGGCGGCATCGACGGCGGCATCGCCGGCATCCTGCGCAAGCTCAAGGAATGGACCCAGCCCGGCGGCTACGTGCTCGTCGGCGACGGTTACTGGAAGCGCAAGCCGGGGTCCGAGTACCTCGCCGTACTGGAAGGCGGCGAGGCCGAGTTCCACGACCATCGCGGCAATGTGCAGGCCGGCATCGACGCCGGTCTCGTGCCGATGCACGCGGCGGTGGCGTCCGACGACGAGTGGGACGAGTACGAATGGAAATACGCGCGCTCGATCGAGCGCTATGTGCGCGAGCAGCCCGACGACCCCGACGCCCCGGCGATGCTGGACCGCATCAGGCGCTGGCGCGACGCCTACCTTCGGTGGGGTCGCGACACGCTGGGCTTCGGCGCCTATCTGTTCCACCGCACGGCGCCGCGCGGCAACTGACGCCGCGGAACGCGCGGACGGCCGCGCGGCGGCCACCGTTCGCCCCCTCCGCAACACGTGCGGCGCACGTTCCGCGCTAGACTCGCCGCCATGAATCGTTCGGCTGCGCCCGTGAACGCGATCCTCGCGACGCTGGCCTGCGGCGCGCTCGCGGCCTGCGCGTGCCTCGCGCCCGCCTATGCCGATCCGCAACTCGAGGACCTCTTCAACGCGGAGCGCAGGTTCGCGAGCGACGCGTCGCGGATCGGCGTGCGCCCCGCCTTCCTCGCGCACTTCGCGGACGACGCGATCGTGTTCACGCCAGGTCCCGTGCGTTACGTCGAGCATGTCAAGGCGCATCCGGCGACGGGCGACCCCATGGCGACGCTGCTCGAATGGGGCCCGCAGGCGGGCGCGGTGTCGCGCGCAGGCGACCTGGGCTTCACCACCGGCCCTTCGCGCTGGAGCAAGCGCGGCGACCCCGCGGCCGAGGCCGGCCACGGCTATTATTTTTCGGTGTGGACGCGCGTCGGCGGCGCCTGGAAAGTGGCCGTCGACGCGGGCGTCACGCTGCCGGCGCCGGCGCCGGCGGAGGGCGTGCCGAACATGCGCACGCCGATCCTGTGGCACGCCGAGGCGCCGCGACTCGATGCCGCGCAGCGCGCCGCGGCGCTCGACGCGCTCCTGGCGATGGAGCGGACGCCGCACACGCGCGGGGTGGTTGCTGCGGGTGGCGCCACATCCGGAAGCGGCACGCCCTGGCGCGACCTCCTCGCGCTGTCGCCGATCGTCGTGCGCGACGGTGCACCGCCGCTCGCCGGCGACGCGGTCGCGCGCGACGCCGATGCGTCGCCGCCGACGCGCATCGAATGGTCGCCGCAGGCAGGCGCCGTCGCCGCCAGCGGCGACTTTGCCTACACCTACGGCGCGTCGCGGACGACGGTGGGCGCCGCGGCGGCCATTCCGGGCTACTACGTGCATGTCTGGCAGCGCGAAGGCCGCGACGCGTGGCGGCTGCGTGCCGAAGTCGATCTGCCGGGGGGCTGATCGCCGCATCGGGTGCTGTCCCCGCTGAAAGGGGAGCCGCATGCCGTCATCCCCGCGAATGCGGGCAACCTGCGGTGACGCGCGCCGCAGCGACGTGCGGGCGCCCGCATGCATGGCGGCGATCTGCGCGACGCGTCAATCCGGCGTCGCCGCCGGCGTTTCCAGCGCGTCGAGCCTTTCCTGCGCCTCGAGCCACGCGCTTTCCGCGCGCGCGAGCTTCCACGTGACTTCGCCCTGGCGCTCGAGCGCCACGACGAGCTCGTCCCTGGCCGCCGCGTCGTAGGCTTCGCTGGTGGCGAGCCAGTTGTCGAGCTCGCGCTTTTCGAGGCTGAGCGCCTCGATCTCGGTCTCGAGACGCGCCTGCTCCGCCAGATGGGGCTTGCGCGCGGCGTGGCGGCGCTGGCGCGCGAGCGCCTCGTCGCGTTTCTGCTGGCGGCGATCGGGCGCCGTGTCGCGCGCCGCGTTGGCTGCCGGGCCGCGCGTGCGCGCGGAGAGCACCCAGTCGCGGTAGTCGTCGAGGTCGCCGTCGAAGGCTGCGACGCTGCCGCCGTCGACGAGCCACAGCTCGTCAGTGGTGGCGGCGATCAGGTGGCGGTCGTGCGCCACCACCACCAGCGCACCGTCGTAATCCTGCAGCGCCTCGGTGAGCGCCTCGCGCATCTCGATGTCGAGGTGGTTGGTCGGCTCGTCGAGGATCAGGAGCTGCGGGCGCGCGCGCACGATCAGCGCGAGCACGAGGCGCGCCTTCTCGCCGCCGGAGAAGCGCGCGATCGGCGCATGCACGGCATCGCCGCGAAAATCGAAGCCGCCGAGGAAGTCGCGCAAGTCCTGCTCGCGGGCTGCCGGATCCCGGCGCTGCAGCATGGCCAGTGGCGTCGAGGTCGCGTCGAGCTGTTCGAGCTGGTGCTGCGCGAAGTAGCCGATGGCGAGGTTCTGCGCGACATAGCGGCGTCCGCTTGCGAGCGGCAGCTCGCCGGCCAGCGCCTTGACCAGGGTCGACTTGCCCGCGCCATTGGGACCGAGCAGGCCGATGCGCTCGCCGTTGTGGATCGCGAGATCGAGGCCGGCGAATACCGGAGGCGCGTCGGCGTAGCGCAGCGTCGCGTCGTCGAGCCGGACGAGCTCGCGCGCGGTGGCGCCGGAAGGCGCGAATTCGAAGGCGAACGGGCTGTCGACGTGGGCGGCGGCGATGACCTCCATGCGCTCGAGCGTGCGCAGGCGGCTCTGCACCTGGCGCGCCTTCGTGGCCTTGGCGCGAAAGCGGTCGACGAACGACTTGAGATGCGCGATGTTGCGCTGCTGGCGCACGTAGGCGGCGCGCTGCGTGGCGAGCTGCGCGGCGCGCTCGCGCTCGAACTGCGAGTAGTTTCCGGAGTAGAGCTTGAGCTTCTGCGCGTCGAAATGCACGATCGCCTGCACCACGGCGTCGAGGAAGTCGCGGTCGTGCGTGACCAGCAGCAGCGTGCCTGGGTACCTTGCGAGCCAGTCCTCAAGCCAGAGCACGGCGTCGAGATCGAGGTGGTTGGTGGGCTCGTCGAGCAGCAGCAAATCGGAGCGCGCCATCAGCGCCTGCGCAAGGTTGAGGCGCATGCGCCAGCCGCCGGAAAAGCTCGCCACCGGATCGCCATGGCGGGCGTCGGCGACGCCGAGTCCCGCGAGGAGCTCGGCCGCGCGCGCCCGCGCCGCGTAGCCGCCGATCGCCTCGAAGCGATGGTGCAACTCGGCGATCAGGTGCCCATCGTGCGGCTCCGCGACCTCCGCGGCGGCGAGGGCCGCCTCGATCTCCCGCAACTCGGTGTCGCCGTCGAGCACGTACTCGCGCGCCGGCGTGGCGACGGCCGGCGTCTCCTGCGCGACGTGGGCGATGCGCCACGACGCCGGCAGCTCGACGTCGCCCGCCTCCGGCGAGATTTCGCCGCGCAGCAGCGCGAACAGCGTCGACTTGCCGCAGCCGTTGGCGCCGATCACGCCCACTTTCTGCCCGGCGTGCACGGTCAGCGCCGCATGCTCGACGAGGCGCGCGGCGCCGCGCGCGAACGTGACGTCGCGAAGGCGGATCACGACCGCGCCGCGCAGCCGGCGCTCATGCCTTCAGCGCATGGTCGTAGTCGACGATCAGCGGCGCGTGGTCGGAGAAGCGGCGGTTGCGATAGATGGCCACCGCGTGCGCGCTCGCCGCAATGCCGGGCGTGGCGATCTGGTAGTCGATGCGCCAGCCGACGTTGTTGGCCCACGCCGCGCCGCGGTTCGACCACCAGGTGTACTGGTCGGGCCGCGTGTCGACCTTGCGGAACACGTCGACGAAGCCGAGCTCGTCGAACACGCGCGTGAGCCATGCGCGCTCCTCGGGCAGGAAACCCGAGTTCTTCTGGTTGCTGCGCCAGTTCTTGAGATCGATGGGCTGGTGCGCGATGTTCCAGTCGCCGCACAGCACGATCTCGCGTCCGCGTGCGCGCAGCGCGGCAAGGTGAGGCAGGAATGCGTCGAGAAACCGGAACTTGGAGGCCTGGCGGTGCGGGCCCGCCGATCCCGAGGGGAGGTAGACCGACACCACGGTGACGTCGCGGAAATGTGCCTCGACATAGCGCCCTTCGGCATCGAACTCCGGATGGCCGAAGCCCGTGGCGGCGACATGCGGCACCTTGGAATAGATCGCCACGCCACTGTACCCCTTGCGCTCGGCGCAATGGAACGTCGCGGCGCTCTTGCGTGGCGCGCGCATCGGCCGCGGCACGTCGTCGGGCATGCACTTGATTTCCTGCAGGCAGACGACATCCCAGGGCTCGACACGCGCGAGCCAGCGCGCGAGCCCCTTGCGTTCAGCGCTGCGGATGCCGTTGACGTTGAGCGTGATGATGCGCATGGGGTGTGTGGCAATGCGGAAGGCGCCATTTTAACGGGCGACCCGCGCGCGATCGCGCGGGCCCTCCAGCCCGACATCGCGGCGGTCTTGCCGATGCGTGGCGCCGGCGGGCGCTCGCGCCCGCGGCGGTATACTCCACGCCGTCCCATGGGTCCGTCCGCATCCGATTTTCGCCAGGATTTTCTTGCGTTTGCCTTGGCACGCGACGTGCTGCGTTTCGGTGAGTTCGTCACCAAGGCCGGCCGCCGCACACCCTACTTCTTCAACGCGGGATTGTTCAACGACGGTGCGAGCCTTGCGCAACTGGGGCGCTTCTACGCGGATGCCCTCGTCGCCTCGGGCGTCACCTTCGACATGTTGTTCGGACCGGCGTACAAGGGCATCACCCTGGCGGCGGCGACGGCGATCGCCCTTGCCGAAAATGGGCACAATGTGCCATTCAGTTTCAATCGCAAGGAAGCCAAGGACCATGGCGAGGGCGGCGACATCGTGGGCGCACCGCTCGCCGGCCGGGTGGTGATCGTGGACGACGTCATCACCGATGGCGGCGCCAAGCGCGAGGCGATCGAGCGCGTGCGCGCGGCCGGCGCCACCCCTGCTGCCGTGATGATCGCCTTCGACCGCAAGGAGCGCGGCCGCGGCGATCTGTCCGCCGTGCAGGAGATCACCCGCGACTTCGGCGTGCCGGTGGTGGCGATCGCGTCCCTCGACGACCTTGCCGTCTTCATCGATCGCGAGCCGCGGCTTGCGGCGCGCGCGGCGGCGATCGGCGCGTATCGCGACCAGTACGGCGTGCGATGAGGACGAGCGCCATTGCCGCGGCAGCGCTGGGCGCATTCGTCGTCGCGGCGCTCACGTGCGCGCCACGGGCCTTCGCCGAGACCTACAAGTGGACCGACGACAAGGGCGTCGTCCACTACACCGACAAGATGCCAGCGGAGGACGTCAACAAGGCGGCGACGGTGCTCGACAAGCAGGCGCGGCCGATCAAGCACATCGATCCGCCGCTGACGCCCGAACAGCGCGCCGCGCGCGACGCCGAGGAGAAGAAGAAGCAGGCGCTCGCCAAGAGCCAGGAAGAGGCCGAGCGCCAGGACCGCGCGCTGATGCAGTCGTTCACCAGCGCCGAGGAGATCGAGCTGTCCAGGTCGCGCGCGCTCGCCACGATCGACGGCCAGCTGCAGTCGTCGCACGCGTACATCCAGCAGCTCGGCAAGCGCAAGGAAGAGATCGAGTCGCGCAAGGCGGCGCTCGGTAAGAAGCCGGTACCCGATGCCATGGAGCGCGAGCTGGCGTCGATCGACGCCGAGGTCGCGCGCCAGAACGAGCTCATCCAGCAGCGCCAGCAGGAGCGGGCGCAGACCGCGGCGCGCTACGACGGCTTCGTCACGCGCTGGAACAATCTCAAGGCGGCGGCCGACGCGGCCGCGCAAGCGCGGACGATTCCGGCCGCCGGCAAGGCGCCGCCGCACTAGGCGCGCTTCGCGCGCCGCCGCGCGCGCCATCGCATCGACTGCACCGCGCAGCGTAACCGCGCGGCAGGCGCGCGCACACGTGCCTGCGATAATCGCGGATTCCGCGGGAAACAAGCACATGGCTCAATACGTTTACACGATGAATCGCGTGGGCAAGCTCGTGCCGCCCAAGCGCATCATCCTCAAGGACATCTCGCTGTCGTTCTTCCCGGGCGCGAAGATCGGCGTGCTCGGGCTCAACGGCTCCGGCAAGTCGAGCCTGCTGCGCATCATGGCGGGCGAGGACAAGGAATACGAGGGCGAGGCGACGCCGATGCCCGACCTGCGCATCGGCTTCCTGCCGCAGGAGCCGCAGCTCGATGCGCAGAAGACCGTGCGCGAGGCGGTCGAGGAAGGCATGGGCGAGGTGCTGTTGGCCAAGGCGCGCCTCGACGAGGTGTACGCCGCGTACGCCGAGCCCGATGCCGATTTCGACGCGCTCGCGGCCGAGCAGGCGAAGCTCGAGGCGATCATCGCGAGCTCGGGCGCCGATTCCGGGGTGCAGATGGAGATCGCCGCGGACGCGCTGCGGCTGCCGCCGTGGGACGCGAAGATCGGCACGCTGTCGGGCGGCGAGAAGCGCCGCGTCGCGCTGTGCCGGCTGCTGCTGTCGAAGCCCGACATGCTGCTGCTCGACGAGCCCACCAACCATCTCGATGCCGAGAGCGTGGAATGGCTCGAGCAGTTCCTGCAGAAATTCCCCGGCACCGTGATCGCGGTCACCCACGATCGCTTTTTCCTCGACAACGTCGCCGAGTGGATCCTCGAGCTCGACCGCGGCTCCGGCATCCCGTGGAAAGGCAACTACAGCTCGTGGCTCGAGCAGAAGGGCGAGCGCCTGCGCACCGAGTCGAAGCAGGAAGCCGCGCGCATCAAGGCGATGAAGACCGAGCTCGAGTGGGTGCGCGCGAACGCCAAGGGCCGCCAGGCCAAGAGCAAGGCGCGGATCGCGCGCTTCGACGAGCTCGCCTCGTACGAGCACCAGCAGCGCAACGAGACGTCCGAGATCTTCATCCCGGTGGCCGAGCGCCTCGGCAACGAGGTGATCGTGTTCGACCACGTCAGCAAGGGCTACGGCGATCGCCTCCTGATCGACGACCTGTCGTTCCGCGTGCCGCCGGGCGCAATCGTCGGCGTGATCGGACCCAACGGCGCCGGCAAGTCGACGCTGTTCCGCATGATCATCGGCAAGGAGAATCCCGACCGCGGCACGATCACGATCGGCCACACCGCGCAGCTCGCGGTGGTCGACCAGTCGCGCGACTCGCTGCCCAACGACAAGACCGCGTGGGACGCGATCTCCGGCGGCCAGGACATCCTGACCATCGGACGCTTCGAGATGCCGTCGCGCGCCTATCTCGGGCGCTTCAATTTCAAGGGGCCCGACCAGCAGAAGAAGGTGGGCACGCTGTCCGGCGGCGAGCGCGGGCGGCTGCATCTCGCGGCGACGCTGCTCAAGGGCGGCAACGTGCTGCTGCTCGACGAGCCGTCGAACGACCTCGACGTCGAGACGCTGCGCGCGCTCGAGGAGGCGCTGCTCGAGTTCCCCGGATCGGCGCTCGTGGTCTCCCACGATCGCTGGTTCCTCGACCGCATCGCCACGCACATCCTCGCCGCCGAGGACGATTCGAAGTGGGTGTTCTATGAAGGCAACTTCCACGAATACGAGGACGACAAGAAGCGGCGCCTCGGCGAGGAAGGCGCGCGGCCGCACCGGCCGCGCTACAAGGCGCTGATGTAGCGGCGGCGCTACGCGCGCCCGGCGGCGTGCAGCACCAGCACGTCGTTGAGCGCGCGATGCACGGGCGTGGGCACGCCGAGGCGCCTGCCGCGCGCGACGACGTCGCCCGACAGCCAGTCGAGCTCCAGGCGGCGGCCGTGCTCGAGATCGCCATGCATCGACGAGGTCATCGTCGCCGGCAGCGAGTCCGCGAACGCCATGCGGTCGTCGACGAACGCGTCGGTGAGCGCCACGCCCTCCGCGCGCGCCACGGCGACCACCTCGGCGAGCGCATCGCGAAACAGCGCGCGAGTCGCCGGGTTGCCGCGGATCGCGCCGATCGGCAGGCGGATCGCGCTGGTGGTGCCGGCGAGGCAGGCGAGGAACACGAACTTCTCCCAGATCGCGCGCGCGATCGAGTCCGACAGCGCGGCATCGATGCCGGCGCGCTCGAGCGACGCCAGCAGCGCGCGCGCACGAGCCGAGGCGCGGCCGTCGTACTCGCCGAGCACGATCTTCTGCATCGAGCCCACCTGGCGGATGACGCCGGGCGCCTCGATGAACGCCGAGATGTAGCAGACGCCGCCCAGCACGTTGCCTGCGCCGAGCACCGCGCGCAGCGTGTCGTCCTTGCGCACGCCGTTCTGCAGCGACACCACGGCCGTTTCCGGCCCGGTCAGCGTGCGCGCCATCGATGCCGCGCTCTCGGTGTCCCAGAGCTTGACGGCGATCAGCACCGCATCCACCGGCCCGATCGCCGCGGGGTCGTCGGTGGCGCGCACCGCACGCACCTCGAGATCGCCGCCGTCGCGGCGCACACGCAGGCCGGCGGCGCGCATGACGGCGAGCTGCGCGCCCCGCGCGACGAAATGCACGTCCTCGCCGGCGAGTGCGAGCCGGGCTCCGAAATATCCGCCGACGCCGCCGGCGCCGATGATCGCGATGCGCATGGGGGTGTCCTTCAAAGGTCGACGGGCTTGCCGCCGCGGAACGCGTCGGTGATCGCGCGCGTGATGCGCGTGTTCTCGGTGGCGTCGGCGAGCGTCAGCGGCAGCGGCTTGTCGTCGCGCGCGGCGTCGACGAACGCCTGCGCCTCGACGGCGAACGCGTCGGCGAAGCGCTCCCAGAACGTCGCCAGGCCTTCGCTGCGCGCCCCGCGGGCGTCGGCGATGTCGAGGCCGCCGGCCTTGAGTCCCTCGCCGATCGCGATGCGGCCCTGCGTGCCGTACACCTCGGTCGTCGCCTCCATGCCGTGCGCGAGCGTGCGCGACACGTAGATCACCGCCAGCTTGCCGCCGTCGAACTCGACGGTGGCGACGCCGTTGTCGACGTCGCCGCAGGCGGCGAGGCCGCCGTGCACGGCGATCACGCCCGACGCGTAGACGCGCTTCGCCCTGGGCCCGCCGAGCAGGAAGCGCGCGCAGTCGATGTCGTGGATGGCCATGTCGAGGAAGATGCCACCCGAGGTCGGCGCGAAGCGCACGAAGAAGCCCGATGGATCGTTGCGGTCGAGCGTCTGCGATCGCACCATGAACGGCGTGCCGATCGTGCCGTCGCGGATCTTCTGCATTGCGGCGCTATAGGAGGGGTCGAAGCGGCGCACGAAGCCGACCAGCACGCGCTGGGCCGGATGGCGGGCCGCCGCGCTCTCCACGCGCAGGCAGTCGGCGACCTCGAGCGCCAGCGGCTTTTCGCAGAACACGTGCTTGCCGGCATCGAGCGCGGCGATCACCTGGTCGGCGTGCAGCGACGTCGGCGTGACGATCACCACGGCGTCGACCTCCGGCAACGCGAGGAGATCGCGATAATCGGCGACGACCGTGCCGATGCCCAGCGTGGCCCGCGCCCATTCGCGTTCCTCGGCGACCGGGCTCGCCGCCGCCACGACCTCGGCGCCACGCACGCGCCAGCGGAAGATCTCCGCATGGCGGCGTCCCAGCCGGCCGAGCCCTGCCACCGCGATGCGCAGTGCGCGTTCCATGCCTTGTCTCCCTCGTCGATCACGTGGCCGCCTTCCCGGCGGCGCACGCAATCTGCTATTGTCCCATTCCCGGACGGCCCGGTCGCGCGCGAAGCGGCGCACAGGCAGCGCCCGTCGCCTCGCCGTTGCCGATCGTCGCACCCCGATGCAAAACACCACGTCTTTCGTCGCCGGCCGCCGGTTCGACATCGTCTGCCTTGGCCGCCTCGCGGTCGATTTCTACGCGCAGCAGATCGGCGCGCGACTCGAGGACGTGACGTCGTTCGCCAAGTACCTCGGCGGCTCCTCGGCGAACACCGCGTTCGGCTGCGCGCGCCTCGGCCTCAAGGCGGCGATGGCTTCGCGGGTCGGCGACGACGCGATGGGCAACTTCCTCGTCGAGACGCTCGCGCGCGAGGGCTGCGACGTGTCGCACGTGAGCCGCGACCCCACGCGCCTCACCGCCGCGGTGGTGCTCGGCATCAAGGACAAGGACACGTTCCCGCTGATGTTCTACCGCGAGAACTGCGCCGACATGGCGGTCACCGCGGACGACGTCGCCGAGGACTTCATCGCACAGGCAAAGGCGCTGCTGATCACGGGCACGCACTTCTCGACGCCGCACGTGCACGGCGTGAGCACGCTCGCGTGCGAACGCGCGCGCTGCCACGACGTGCGCACGGTACTCGACATCGACTACCGCCCGGTGCTGTGGGGACTTACCCGCCGCGGCGATGGCGAGACGCGCTTCATCCCCGATGCCGGCGTCACCGCGCACATGTCGCACATCCTGCCGCTGTTCGACCTCGTGATCGGCACCATCGAGGAATTCAACATCGCCGGCGGCAGCGACGACATCATGGCGTCGCTGCGTGCGGTGCGCGCGCTGACGAAGGCGGTGCTGGTGGTGAAGCGCGGCCCGCTCGGCTGCGCAGTGATCGACGGCGCGATTCCGGCATCGCTCGATGCCGCGTTCAATGGCAAGGGCGTCAAGGTCGACGTGCTCAACGTGCTGGGCGCCGGCGATGCGTTCAGCGCGGGCTTCCTCGCGGGCTGGCTGCGCGGCGAGGACTACGACGCCGCCTGCCGCTACGCCAACGCCTGCGGCGCGCTGGTCGTGTCGCGCCACGGTTGCGCGCCGGCGATGCCGACACGCGTCGAGCTCGACCATTACCTCGCCAACGTGGCGACGATTCCGCATCCCGACCGCGATGCCGCGCTGACGCGGCTGCATCGCGTGACGGCGCCGCGCGCGGTGTTTGCCGAGGTGTACGCGTTCGCGTTCGACCATCGGCCGCAGTTCTACGAGCTCGCGCGCGAGGCCGGCGCCGACGAATCGCGCCTGCCTGCGCTGAAGCGGTTGCTGGTCGACGCCGTCGCGCGCGTCGAGACGGACAAGGGCCTCGCCGGGCGCATCGGCGTGCTGGTCGACGACGTCTATGGCAGCGACGCGCTGGCCGCCGCCACGGGGCGCGGCTGGTGGATCGGGCGACCCGTCGAGCTGCCAGGCAGCCGGCCGCTCGAATTCCAGCACGGCCGCTCGCTCGGCACCACGCTCGCGACGTGGCCCGCCGAACACATCGTCAAATGCCTGGTCGCGTTCCATCCGGACGACGAAACCGACCTGCGCCTCGAGCAGGAAACGGCGCTGCTCTCGCTGCGCGATGCCTGCGACGCGAGCGGCCACGAGCTTTTGCTCGAAGTGATTCCACCGGCGCAGCCGGCGCTCGCCGCCGACACGGTGCTGCGGGCGATGATGCGGCTCTACAACATCGGCATCGCACCGCAGTGGTGGAAGCTCGCGCCGATGTCGGCCGCGCAATGGCGCGAGGTCGTCTCGCTCGTCGCCGAGCGGGACCCGTTCTGCCGGGGCATCGTGCTGCTCGGCCAGAACGCGCCGCTCGCATCCCTCATGCGCGGATTCGCCGCGGCAACAGGTGTCGAAGGCGTGCGCGGCTTCGCCGTCGGCCGTACACTGTGGATGGCGCCGTCGCGCGACTGGCTCGCCGGCCGCATCGACGACGCGGGCCTCGTGGCCGCCGCGGCGGCCAACTTCGGCGCGCTGATCGATGCATGGCGCGAGGCGCGGCCATGACGAGCGCGCGCAAGTTGCGGCTGACCGCCGCACAGGCGCTCGTGCGCTACCTCGCCGCGCAGCGCACGCGCGACGGACAGGGGCACGACGCCGCGCTCTTCGCCGGCGTGTTCGCGATCTTCGGCCACGGCAACGTCGCCGCGCTCGGCGAGGCGCTGTACACGGCACGCGACGCGCTGCCGACGTTTCGCGCGCACAACGAGCAGGCGATGGCGCACGCCGCGATCGCGTTCGCCAAGGCGAGCCGCCGGCGGCGCATGATGGCGTGCACCACCTCGATCGGCCCGGGGGCCACCAACCTCGTCACCGCCGCGGCGCTGGCGCACGTCAATCGGCTGCCGGTGCTGTTCCTTCCCGGCGATGTCTTCGTGTCGCGCGCGCCCGACCCCGTGCTGCAGCAGGTCGAGTCGTTCGCCGACGGCACGGTGTCGGCCAACGATTGCCTGCGACCCGTGTCGCGCTATTTCGACCGCATCGTGCATCCGCAGCAGCTGCTGACCGCGCTGCCGCGCGCCATCGCGGTGCTGACCGACGCCGCGCAGTGCGGGCCGGTGACGCTCGCGTTGCCGCAGGACGTGCAGGCCGAGGCGTTCGACTACCCCGAGGACTTTTTCGCGCCTCGCGTCGTCCTGCCGCGCGCGGCGCCGCCGGTAGCGGCCGATCTCGAGGCCGCCGTGGCGCAGCTGCGCGGCAAGCGCCGCCCGCTGGTCATCGCCGGCGGCGGCGTGCTGTACAGCGAGGGCGGCCCGCAGGCGCTGGCGCGCTTCGCCGACGCGCACGGCGCCGCGGTCGCCGAGACGCAGGCCGGCAAGAGCGCGCTCGCGTTCGACCATCCGCTGCAGGCCGGCGCGATCGGCGTCACGGGCGCCACGGCGGCGAACGCGCTCGCACGCGATGCCGACGTCATCGTCGCCGTCGGCACGCGGCTGTCCGACTTCACCACGGGCTCGCACGCGCTGTTCGGCGACGCTGCGATCGTGTCGATCAACGTGCAGGCGTTCGACGCGCTGAAGGCGCATGCCGCGGCGGCAGTCGTCGGCGACGCGGCCCTGGCGCTCGACGGCCTGTCGGCGGCGCTGCGCGACTGGCGCGCCGACACCGCATGGACGGCGCGCGCGAAGGCGGCGGCGGCGCGCTGGCACGGCGAAGTCGATGCGATCGTCGCGCGCAACGCGGTGCCACAGGGCGCGCTGCCGTACGAGGGCGACGTGATCGGCGCGGTGCAGCGCTCGCATCCGCGCTCGCCCGCGCACGACGTCGTCGTATGCGCCGCGGGCACGCTGCCGGCGGAGCTGCACAAGCTGTGGCGGGCGGCGATGCCGGGCGGCTACCATCTCGAGTACGGCTACTCGTGCATGGGCTACGAGATCGCTGGCGGACTCGGCGTGAAGATGGCGCTGCCGGACCGCGAGGTTGTCGTGATGCTGGGCGACGGCAGCTACCTGATGATGAATTCCGAGATCGCGACGTCGGTGGCGATGGGGCAGAAGCTCGTGATCGTCGTGCTCGACAACCGCGGCTTCGCCTGCATCAACCGCCTGCAGCAGGCCTGCGGCAGCCCGCCGTTCAACAACCTGCTCGATGCCGCAGCGCCGGCCGTCGATTTCGCGGCGCACGCCCGCGCACTGGGCGCCGATGCCGTGCACGTCGACTCGATCGACGCGCTCGAGGCGGCGATGCGCGACGCGCGAAAGGCGACGCGCACGCAGGTCATCGTCATCGACACCGATCCCGCGCGCACCACCGCAGCGGGCGGCGCGTGGTGGGAAGTGGCGGTGCCGGAAGTCTCGGCGCGCGCCGAGGTTGCCGCGGCACGCGTCGCGTTCGACGCCGCTAAGGCGGCGCAGAAGGCCTGAGGCGATGGCGCTCGACGTTCGCATCGGCATCAACCCCATCTCGTGGAGCAACGACGACCTGCCGTCGCTCGGTGGCGAGATCCCGCTCGACACGGCGCTGCGCGAGGGTGCGGCCATCGGCTACCAGGGCTTCGAGCTCGGCAACAAGTTCCCGCGCGAGCCCGCCGCGCTTGCGGCGAAGCTCGGCGAGTTCGGCCTCGCCTGCGTCTCCGGATGGTATTCGGGACGCCTCGCGCGCCGCACGGTGGCCGAGGAGGTCGAGGCCGTGGCGCAGCACCTCGAGCTCCTCGCGCGCAACGGCGCCGCGGTGATGGTGTACGGCGAAGTGGCCGACGCGATCCAGGGCCTGCCGGTTCCCCTGTACAAGCGCCCGCGATTTCGCGACGACGCCGTCTGGCGCGAGTACGGGCGGCGACTCGACGCCTTCGGTGCGCATCTCGCCCGCCGTGGCGTGCGGCTCGCATACCACCACCACATGGGTGCCTACGTGCAGTCGCCCGAGGACGTCGACACGCTGATGGGCGTCACCGGCAGCGACGTCGGCCTGCTGTTCGACACCGGGCACATCACGTTCGGCGGCGGCGACGCGGTGAGCGTGCTGGCGAAACACGTCAAGCGCGTTTGCCACGTGCACTGCAAGGACGTGCGGCCGTCGGTGATGGCGCTCGCGCGCAATCGCCAGTGGAGCTTCCTCGAGAGCGTGCTCAACGGCGTGTTCACCGTACCGGGCGACGGCACGGTCGATTTCGAGGGCGTCGCGCGCCTGCTCGCGCAGCACGACTATCGCGGCTGGCTGGTGGTCGAAGCCGAGCAGGATCCCGCGGTGGCGCCGAGCTATCGCTATGCCGAGATGGGCTACCGCGCGCTGCGCACGCTCGCCGATCGTTACACGGAGGATGCCCGATGAGCGCGACTGCGCCGGCGGCGCTGGTCAAGGCGCGCGCCGACCGCGGCGGCAGCGTCGAAGTCACCCCCGCGTCCGGCTTGCGCTACGTGAATTTCGCCGCGCGGCGACTCGCCGCGGGCGAATCGCTGCGCGCGCGGGAGACCGACCGCGAGTCGTGCATCGTCGTCCTCACGGGCACCGTCGACGTGCACGCGGGCGACGCCGCGTGGCGCGGCATCGGCGGGCGTGCAAGCGTGTTCGACGCGCAGTCGCCGTTCGCCGTCTACGCGCCGCCCGGCGTCGAATACCGCGTCACCGCGCGCGACGCCGCGGAAGTCGCGATCGGCTCGGCGCCCGCGCGCGGCACGCTGCCGGCGCGCCTCATCGAGCCCGCGTCGATGAAGCGCTCGACGCGCGGGCGCGACGCCAACACGCGCTACGTCTGCGACATCCTGCCCGAGACGGAGCCGGCGGAATCGCTGCTGGTGGTGGAGGTGCTGACGCCGTCCGGGCATTCGTCGAGCTATCCGCCGCACAAGCACGATACCGACGCGCTGCCCGGTGAGAGCTGCCTCGAGGAGACGTACTATCATCGCGTCGACCCGCCGCAGGGCTTCGTGTTCCAGCGGGTCTATACCGACGATCGCAGCGAGGACGCGAGCTTCGCCGCGGAAGACCGTGACGTGGTGGTCGTGCCCCGCGGCTACCATCCCGTGTGCGTGCCGTACGGCTATCGTTCCTACTACCTCAACGTGATGGCCGGCCCCAAGCGCGTCTGGTCGTTCCATAACGATCCGCGCCACGCATGGATGCTCCAACGCTGATCGGCGCGCGCTTCGCGTTCGCGCGGACGATCGCGCGCGAAGCCGGTGCGCTGGCGCTCGCGCACTATCACCGGCCGGGCGGCTTCGCGGTCGAGTCGAAGGGCCTGCAGGATGTCGTCACGCTCGCCGATCGCGAAGTCGAAGCGCTGCTCGTCGCCCGCATCGCCGCCGCGTTTCCCGGCGATGTCGTGCTCGGCGAGGAAGGCGGCTACTCGGCGCCCTACGACGGCGCCGCGCCATTGTGGGTGGTCGACCCGATCGACGGCACCGCCAACTTCGCGCGACGCCTGCCGCTGTGGTGCGTGTCGATCGGCCTCGTCCACCAGCGCGAGGCGGTGGCGGGCGTCATCTACAACCCCGTCACCGACGAGCTGCACGCGGGCAGCGCGGAAACGGCGGCCACCTGCAACGATCGCGCGATCCGCGTGTCGGACGTCGACGACCCCCATCTCGCGCGCGTGAGCCTGGGCTTCAGCTATCGGCGCGACCCGTCGATCCACGTGGCGGGCATCGCGCGGCTGCTCGCCGCGGGTTGCGAATACAGCCGCCTCGGCAGCGGCGCGCTCGGCATGGCCTACGTCGCCGACGGCCGCTTCGAAGGGTATTTCGAGCCGCACATCAATGCCTGGGATGTCGCAGCGGGCATCGCCATCGTGCGCGCCGCCGGCGGCTGGACCAGCGATTTCTTCGCCGGCGACGGCCTCGATCGCGGCAACGCGATCCTCGCCGCCGCCCCTGGCATGCGCGACTTCCTGCAGGCGGAACTATGGCCGACACCCTCGCTGCCGGGCCGCCGATAACCGATCCCGCGCCGGAGTATTCGCTCTGGCTGCTGCCGGAGCGCGCCATGCAGGAGCGCATGGCCGCGCTCGTGGCCACGCTCGCGCCGCGCTTCGCCACGCGCGCGTTTCCGCCCCACGTGACGGTGCAGGGCGACTTGCGACATCGTCTGAAGGACATGACGGCGGCGGCGACAGCCCTCGCGCAGGGCATGGCCGTGCAGCGCGTGCGGGTGCGTGGCATCGAGCAGTCGATGCATTATTACCGCGCGTTCTACCTCGCGTTCGACGGCTTCGAGGCGTTCGCGCCGCTCGTGCAACGCTCGGCGCAGCGTTTCGGCACCGAGCACGGCCTGTCGCCGTTCCCGCATCTTTCGCTCGCGTACGGCACGCTCGGGAGCGACGCCAAGGATCGCCTCGCCACCGAATTCGCCGCGCACGTGCCGCTCGAGATGGTGTTCGACCGCCTGGCGATCTCGCTGTCCGGCGATGGCGTCGGCATCGCCTCGTGGCGCGTGCTCCAGACTTTTGCATTGGCGCCATCGGCGCCAGCCATCCGGGGGGAATCCTCGCCATGATCGATGTCGCTCTGCTGGGCGCCGGCCGCATCGGCCGCATCCACGCCGGCAATCTCGTGCGCCAGCCCGGCGTGCGCCTCGTCGCAGTCGCGGACGTCAACGCCGACGCGGCGCGCGCGCTCGCCGGCGCGCACGACGCCAGGGTGATGGCGGCCGACGCCATCTTCGCCGACGCATCGATCGGCGCGGTGGCGATCGGGTCGTCGACCGACACGCACGCCGATTTCATCGTGCGTGCCGCGGCCGCCGGCAAGGCGATCTTCTGCGAGAAGCCCGTCGATCTCGACCTCGCGCGGGCGCGCGCCTGCGCCGACGCGGTGAAGAAGGCCGGCGTCACCTGCATGATCGGCTTCCAGCGGCGCTTCGACCCGACCTTCGCCGCCGTCAAGGCGCGCCTCGACGCGGGCGAGATCGGCACGCCGGAGATGCTGGTGGTGACGAGCCGCGATCCCGGGGCGCCGCCGGTCGACTACATCCGCAAGTCCGGCGGCATCTTCCGCGACATGCTGATCCACGATTTCGACATCTTTCGCTGGATCCTCGGCGACGACGCCGCCACCGTGCACGCGCATGCGAGCTGCCTCACCGATCCCGCGATCGCCGAGGCGGGCGACGCCGATTGCACGGCCGTGACCATTCGCACCCGCAAAGGCCGCCTCGCCGTGATCAACACCAGCCGCCGCGCCGCCTACGGCTACGACCAGCGCTTCGAGGTGCTCGGCAGCGGCGGCATGCTCCAGGCCGGCAACCACCGCCCGACCGAAGTCACCGCGTGGGGCGCGAAGGCGATCGCCACCGATCTGCCCGAGCATTTCTTCCTCGAGCGCTACCGCGTCGCGTATGCCGACGAGATCGCGCACTTCTTCGCCGCGCTGCGCGAGCGCACGCCGGTGCGCACGACGATCGACGACGGGGTCGCGGCGCTCGCCCTCGCCGATGCCGCGGCGACATCGTGGCGCGAAGGGCGGACCGTCGCACTGTGAGCGGGGCGGGCGCGCGCGGTCTCGTCATCGTCCGCGCCGGCGACACGTCCCTCCATCCCGGCTGGACCCGCGATCCCGCGATGCGCGACTGGGACCTCGTCGTCAGCTATTTCGGCGACGATCCCGGGCGCTTCCGCGACGCGGATTCCCGCCGCATCGACGACAAGGGCCAGAAGTGGTCGGGGCTGCATGCGCTGCTGACGCGCGAGGACTTCTGGCGCGACTACGACTACATCTGGCTGCCCGACGACGACCTCGCGGTCGACCAGGACACGGTGAGCGCGCTGTTCGCGAGGATGGCGCTGATGGAGTTCGCGCTGGCGCAGCCGGCGCTGTCGTGGGCGAGCTACTACTCGCACCGCGTCACGCTGCGGCACCCGAGCTTCACGCTGCGCATGACGAATTTCGTCGAGGTGATGGCACCGTGCTTCGCGCGACCGTTCCTCGCGCAATGCCTGCCGACGTTCGTCGAGAACCTCAGCGGCTGGGGCCTCGACGTGCTGTGGCCGCGGATGCTGCCGCGCACGTCGCGTGCCTGCGCCATCGTCGACGCGCTGGAGATGACGCATACGCGACCGGTCGGCGGCCCGACCTACGACAAGCTGCGCGCGGCCGGACTCACCGCCGCCGACGAGGCCGACGCGCTGATGGTGAAGTACGGCATACCGCTCGACAGCCGCGCCCTGGTGTACGCGGGTATCGACCACGACGGACGCGCGCTGGATGGCCGCGATGCCGACGAGCGCGCAACGCTGCGGCGGCTGATCGACGCCGACCGCGCCGCGTTCGCGGCGGCCGTGGCTCAGAACATCATCTTCGACGGCAGCGCACGCTCGACGAGCCCGCGATAGCGGTCGATGCGCCGCGACGGCACGTTGAACGGCGACTTGGTGCCCTGGTCGTAGCGCGCGAACGGCTTGAGGTAGCGGCGGCAGTAGTCGAGGTCGCGCGCATCCATGCAGCGGATGCAACCGCCGGGCATGATGCTGTGGTAGCGCACCAGCCATCCGAGATGGTCGGGAAGGTGGTCCTTCAGCCGCGACCATGCCCACTCGTCGTGGTTCCACTGGAACACGCAAGCGTCGAGGCCGCCGTCCGGCGGCCCGGCAACCACCGGCAGGTTCATGCACACCACGTTTTCCGGCGCCTCGTCGGTCAGCAGCAGCACTTTGCCGATGTCGTGCACCAGCGCCACCAGCAGCATCTCGTCCGTCGCGGCGCCCTCGGCTTCCATCGCATCGATGACCTGCAGCACGTGCAGCTGCTGGCTCGCGCCATAGAGCCCCTGATCGGTGGGGTCGATGCATTGGCCCAGCATCTCGATCAGGCTCCACGGGCGCACGCTGCCGAACACCGGCGTGGCATATTTGTCGCGGAGCGCGGCGACGGCGTCGGCGGTCTGCGCGTTGTGGCGGGCCTCGATCGCCCGCGCGCGCACCGCGTACTGCTGTGCCAGCACGTCATTGGCGGCCACCGGGCGGGCGGGCGCCGCGGAAGGCGGAAGCGTGGTAACCGGAGGCGTCTCTACGAAGGCCATGGATGGCGGTTGCATCACCTCTGCGGATTCGCCGCGATGGTAGCACCGGCGACGCACGCGTTGCGGGCCGGCGCCACGGGACGGCCGCGGTGAGCGCGCCCGACGTGCTGGTCGTGGGCGCGGGCTTCGCCGGCTGCACGCTGGCGCGCCTCGTGGCCGAGCGCGGCGCGCGCGTGCACCTCGTCGAGCGGCGTGACCACATCGGCGGCAACGCGTGGGACTGCCTCGACGCGCATGGCGTGCGCGTGCATCGCTACGGACCGCACATCTTCCACACCAATGCGCCGCGGATCGCCGACTTCCTGTCGCGGTTCACGGCGTGGCGCCCGTACGAGCACCGGGTGCGTGCCGCGGTCGGCGGCCGGTTGCTGCCGTTCCCGATCAACCGCACGACGATCAACACGCTGTACGGGCTCTCGCTCGACGCGGCGGGCGTCGAGGCATTCTTCGCCAGCGTGCGCGTGCCGCGCCGCGATTGCCGCACCAGCGAAGACGTCGTGCTGGCGAGCGTGGGCCGCCACCTGTGCGACACGTTCTACCGTGGCTACACGCGCAAGCAATGGGGGCTCGACCTGTGCGACCTCGCGGCCTCGGTCGCCGCGCGCATCGGCGTACGCGTCGACGACGACGACCGCTACTTCGTCGACCGCTTCCAGTGCATGCCCGCCGAGGGCTATGCCGCGATGTTCGCGCGCATGCTCGACCATCCGCTGATCAGCTGCGACACGGGGGTCGATGGCCTCGGTGCGCGGCCCGGCGCGGACGCGCGCCACGTCGTGTTTACCGGTCCGATCGATGCCTGGTACGGCCACCGCTACGGCGCGCTGCCCTATCGCTCGCTCGAATTCGCGCACGAGCACATGGCCGGCGTCGCGCAGTTCCAGGCGGTCGGCACGGTCAACTATCCCAACGACCACGAATACACGCGGATCACGGAGTTCCGGCACCTGACGGGCCAGGCGCACAGCGGAACGTCGATCGTGCGCGAATATCCGCGCGCGGAGGGCGAACCGTTCTACCCGATTCCGCGTCCCGCCAACCAGGCCCTGTATTCGCGCTATCGTGCGCTCGCCGATGCCGAGCCCGACGTCACGTTCGTCGGCCGGCTTGCGCAGTATCGCTACTACAACATGGATCAGGCGGTCGCCGCGGCGACCACGGCGGCGGAGCGCGTCGCCGGTCGCCTGGCCCTGCGCTGAGGTCGCGCGTCTACTTGCCGATCATCGCCAGCACGTCGGCCTTGAGGAAGCGCTCCACGGCGAGCATGAACGCGATCGACGGCACGAGCAGCAGCATCGCCGTGATCGACGCGATCTGGTAGTTGCCGCCATTGCTGGCGTTGAACAGCAGCAGCGGCAGCGTCGTCACGTCGGGCACGCCGACGAAGTACGTGCCGGTGAATTCGTCGAGCGACTCCAGGAACACGAAGATCGCGCTGGCGATGAGCCCGGGCAGCGCGAGCGGCAGCGTGACGCTGGTGAAGCAGCGCCACGCCGACGCGCCCATGTTGCGCGCGGCCTCCTCCAGCGAGACGTCGACGGCCGAGAACGCCGCCGAGGCGATCCACACCGCGAGCACGAGCCCGTGCGACGTGTGCACGAGCACGACGCCGAGGATCGTGCCGTTTAGGTTGATGGTGTAGAACATCCGCGCGATGTTGACGTAGACGGGCAGGTTGGGAAACGCCTGCGGCAGCAGGAACAGCAGCAGGATGAACGCGCGCGCCGGCAGCCGCAGGCGCGCCAGCGCGTATCCGGCGGGAATGGCGACCGCCAGCGATAGGGCGACGGTGAGGAGCGCGATCCAGATGCTGGTGACGAGCGAGGAAATCGCGCCGCCGCGCGGGCTGAACACGCGAAACCAGTAGGTGAGGCCGTAAGCCTGCGGCAGCTTGTTGGGGAAGTACCAGCGCTCGGTGAACGCCCACAGCACGAGATTGAGGAGCGGCCCGAACACCACGAAGGCGAACAGCGCGATCACCACGGCGCGGGTGAGCGTGGCGCCGCCGTGGCCGAGCGAGGCGCGCCAGTCGCCGCGCGCGCTGAGGGACGCCGTCACGGCTCCCCCCGTAGCGAGCTTCGCTCGCCTCCCCCCGTCGGGGGGCGAGCACCTCGGGGCGGCCCGGCGGTGCTCATGCGATGCTCTCCTGCTGCCGCACCGCGTGGTGCAGGTAGAACCACGCGCCGAACGCGGCGATGACCAGCGAGATGAGGCACAGCGCGTTGGCCACGCCGTAGTCGCCGTGCGAGGCGATGCGATAGGCGACGTCGACGGTCAGCATCGTCGGCGAGTTGGGGTTGATCATCATCGGCACCGACAGCACCGACAGCATCGCCACGTACGACAGCACGAGCCCGACCAGCAGCGTGCGCCGCGACTGCGGCAGCACGATCTCCCACAGCACGCGCAGCCGCGACGCGCCGAGGTTGCGCGCGGCCTCGATGTGCTGGATGTCGACGCCGGCCATCGCGCCCGCGAGCAGCAGCGTGACGAACGGCGTCTGCTTCCACACGAACGCGACGACGATACCGCGCCAGTCGAGGAGGCTCTGCGCCGACAGCGGATCGATGATGCCGCCGCCGATCAGCACGTGGTTGAGCATGCCGTTCTTGGCCAGGAACGTGCGCATCAGCTGCGCGGTGACGATGAACGGGATGAACAGCGGCCAGCGGTAGAGCCAGCGCAGTGCCGCGCGCGTGCGCGGGTGCTCGCCGAGCGTCAGGTAGCCGGCGATGGCGATCGCGAACGCGGCGATGAGCAACGTCGACCAGACGACGATCGCCGCGGTGAAGACAAGATCCTTGGTGTAGAAGTCGAACGACTTGCGGAAATGATCGAGCGTGGCATGGCCGGCGCCGTCGCTGAACGCCGACACGCAGGACACGGCGAGCGGCAGCACGAAGAACAGCGCGACGATGGCGAGCGCCGGCAGGGCGAGCAACAGCCCGCCCCAGCGCGACCGCGCCGCGGCGTTCATCCGCGGCGCGCGTTGGCGCGTTGCGCCAACCTCACTTCAGCACGACGCGCTCGTAGCCTTCCAGGATGTCGGTGAAGTATTCCGAGAGGGGGAACGGGCGGCCGTAGGCTTGCAGCGTAGCGGGCGGCACGTCGGTGAAGAGCTTGTTCCAGCTCTTGGCGTCCATCTTCGACTGCACGTACTTGGCGTCGATGCCCGGATACCAGTTGAATTGCTTGACGATGCCCTCGGCCTGGATCTCGGGGCTGGCCGCGAAGTCGATGAACTTGCGCGCCAGCGCGGCATTGGCCGCCTTCGCTGGCACCACGTAGTACATCGGTTGTCCCGGCAGGCCCGGCTTCGGCAGCTCGAGCTTCACCGCCGGATTCATCTTGCCGTCGGCCACCCACGTGTAGAACATGTCGACCCACACCGGCCCCATCGCGATCTCGCCGCGGTTGAGCATGTCGAGCGTGCCGGCATTGCCCGGCGTCATCACCACGTACTGGTTGAAGTCCTTGAGGCTCTCCAGCGACTTGTCGATGACCGCCTTCTTCGACGGGTCGTACGGGCCGTGCTCGAGCTGCTGCGCCATGCCGCTGTACGCCTCGACCCAGCCGGTGACGAAGCCTACGCCGGACATGCCGCCCTTGACGCCGTTGTAGCCGAACTGCTTCGGGTTCTTCTGCACCCACACCTTCAGGTCGTCGAAGCTCTTCGGCGGCGCCTTGACGACGTCGGAGTTGTACGCGAGCACGATCTGGCTATGGAACATCGGGATCACGTAGCCGTCGACGTTCTGCCCGAGCGCGTTCTTCGCGCTGTCGCGCGACACGAGCTTGCCGGCGGCGATCTCTTTCGTGTACGGCTCGAGCAGCGAATCCTTGACCATCGTCGCGGCGCCGCGCTGATGCACGACCGCCACGTCGATGTCCCACGCGGCGACGTTGGCGCTCTTCTCGGCGGTCAGCTTCTCGAGGATCTTCTGCGAGCCGGCGTCGCCCGGCCCCGTGCCCACGGCCTTCACCTTGACCCCGGGGTTCTGCGCCTCGAACTTCGGGCCGAGATAATTGTTCACGTAATCGACCATGTTCTGGTCGCCGGCGGTGACGACGTTGAGCGTCGTGTCGGCCGCTGCCGGCAACGTGTACATCGCGAGCGACGCGGCGACCATCGCGGCCGCGCCAAAGCTCATTTTGCGCATGTTTCTCTCCTCCAGTGGTTAAGCTGCGGCGGATGCGCCGGCCTCGCGGGCGGCGCCCTGCCGGTCTTTGAAAAGCAAGAGTGCGTCGGGTGCCACGGCGACCTTCACGTGCGCGCCCTCGGCGCGCGACGTGTCGTCGTCCACCCAGACTTCGTCACGGCCGGCGCGGATGCGGTAGCGGAAGCCGTTGCCGAGATAGATGCGCTGCGCGACCACGCCATCGAAGGCGAGGCCGCCGGCCTCGGCGCGCGCAGTATCGTCGACGAGCCGCGCGCGGTCGCCACGGAAATGCGCCAGCGACGCGCCGGGTGCCGCGGCGCCTGCGGCGTTCCACGCGTCGCCGACGCGCACCACCGCCAGCGCGTTGTCGGCGCCCATGAAGCCGGCGACGAACGACGATGCCGGACGATGGAAGATCTCCTCGGGCGTACCCAGTTGCGCGATGCGGCCGGCGTCGATCACGGCGATGCGGTCGGCGAGCGTCAGCGCCTCCTCGCGGTCGTGCGTGACGTACACGGCGGTGATGCCCACGCGCTTCTGCAGCGCGCGCAGCTCGTGGCGCAATTCGATGCGGACCTTGTAGTCGAGGTTCGACATCGGCTCGTCGAGCAGCAGCACGGACGGGTCGACAGCCAGCGCCCGGCCGAGCGCGACGCGCTGCTTCTGGCCGCCGGAGAGCTGCGATATCGCGCGCTTCTCGTACCCCTCGAGCTGCATCAGCTTCAGCATCTCGCCCACGCGCGTGGCGATCGCGTCCTTTTTCCAGCCGCGCATGCGCAGGCCGTAGCCGATGTTGGCGGCGACGTCGAGATGCGGCCACAGCGCGTACGACTGGAACATCATCGCCGTGCCGCGCCTGTCGGGCGGCAGCCCGGTCAGGTCGCGGCCGTCGACGACGATGCGACCGGCGGTGGGCGTGACGAACCCCGCGATCGAGCGCAGCAGCGTGGTCTTGCCGCAGCCGGAGCTGCCCAGCAGCGCGATCAGCTCGCCCTTGTCGACGGACAACGAGACATCGTCGAGCACCTTCGTCGCGCCATACGCGGCCGAAACATGCTGGATGTCGAGATAGGGGGTACGGATGGGCTGGGCGGCGGTCGTCATGCGTCGAATGCGCAAGCATCGCCGGCGTCGATGACCTTGCGATGATTCGCCCGTGACAGTCGGATGTCAAGGTTTGGCGCGGCGAAGCCGGGCCGCGCTGCATTGCGCGGCAATGTCCCGGGCATGTGCCAGTGTATGCTGGATTTGGCGGCCGGCAGGTCGTCCGCCGACGGCGCCGAACACGGCGCCATTCAACGGGAGAAGGGTATGGGGCTGATCGATTTCATGAAGGATGCGGGCGAGAAGCTGCTCGGACACGGCCAGGCGCAGGCGGCAACCACGGCGGCCGACCCCGCGAAGATCGCTGCGGCGAATTCCGCGGGCGGCGATGCGATCGTCAACTACATCAAGGCGCAGAACCTCTCGGCCACCGGACTCACGGTGACGTTCGACGGCGCGACCTCGACGGTGAGCGTCTACGGCGTCGCGCCCGACCAGGCGACGCGCGAGAAGATCGTGCTGTGCTGCGGCAACGTCGCCGGCGTCGCCAAGGTCAACGACATGATGAGCGTCGATCAGAGCGCCCCGGAGTCGAAGTACTACGCGGTCGTGTCGGGCGACACGCTGTCGAAGATCAGCAAGCAGTTCTACGGCGACGCCAACAAGTACATGAAAATCTTCGACGCCAACAAGCCGATGCTGTCCGACCCCAACAAGATCTATCCGGGGCAGAACCTGCGCATCCCGCCGCAATGACTTCTGCATCGGCGTCGCCGACCGCACCGCCGCGGATGTGGCGCCCGCGCGCCGACGGGATCCCCGTGCCGATCGGTGACCCGGAGGAAGAGGAAGGCTACGGCGACGACGATGACGACGAGGATGAGGACGAGGACGACGACGAGGAGCCGTGGCAGGTTGCGCGCACCGCCGCGTACGCCCCGCCCGACTAATTTCCCAGGCGCCGTTTCAGGATCGCGTTGACCTCGGCCGGGTTGGCCTTGCCGCGCGTCGCCGCCATCGCCTTGCCGACCAGCGCGTTGAACGCCTTGTCCTTGCCCGCCTTCACTTCGGCGACGACCGGGGCATTGGCGGCGAGCACGTCGTCGATGATTTTTTCCAGCGTGCCGGTGTCGGAGATCTGCGCGAGGCCGCGCGCGGCGATGATGGCGTCGACGTCGGTCTCGCCCTGCCACAGCGCATCGAACGCCACCTTGGCCGTCTTGCCGGACAGCGTGCCGTCGGCGATGCGATCGACGAGCCGCGCCAGTGCCGGCGATGCCACCGGCGACGACCCGATTTCGCTGTCCGCCCGGTGCAGCGCGGCGGCGAGCTCGCCCTGGATCCAGTTGGCGACGAGCTTGGCGCGCGCGGCGTCGCGCGACGTCAGCGCGGCGATCGCGTCCTCGAAATAGCGCGCCGTCTCGCGCGTCTGCGTCAGCGTCGCGGCGTCGTGCGGCGCGAGCACGTACTGCTCGACCATCCGCGCGCGCATGGCCTGCGGCAGCTCCGGCATCGCCGACTGCACGCGCGCGATCCAGTCGGCGTCGATGGCCAGCGGCGGCAGGTCGGGATCGGGGAAATAGCGGTAGTCCTGCGCGTCTTCCTTGCTGCGCATCGGCCGCGTCTCGTCGCGGTCGGGATCGTAGAGCCGCGTTTCCTGCACGACATGGCCGCCGTCCTCGATCAGCTCGACCTGGCGGCGCACCTCGAACTCGATCGCCTTCTCGAGGAAGCGGAAGCTGTTCAGGTTCTTGATCTCGCAGCGCGTGCCGAATTCGCGCTGCCCGAGCGGGCGCACGGAGACGTTGGCATCGCAGCGGAAGCTCCCTTCCTGCATGTTGCCGTCGCAGATGTCGATCCAGCGCACCAACGCATGCAGCGATCGCGCGTAGGCGACCGCCTCCGCGGCGCTGCGCATGTCGGGCTCGGACACGATCTCGAGCAGCGGCGTGCCGGCGCGATTGAGGTCGACGCCGGTCATGCCGTGGAAATCCTCGTGCAGCGACTTGCCGGCGTCCTCCTCGAGGTGGGCGCGCGTCAGCCGCACCGACTTCTGCACGTCGCCGAGGATGAATTCGACGTGGCCGCCGAGCACCACCGGGATCTCGTACTGCGAGATCTGGTAGCCCTTGGGAAGGTCCGGGTAGAAGTAGTTCTTGCGCGCGAACACGCTTCGCGGCTGGATGGTGCCGCCGACGGCGAGGCCGAAGCGGATCGCGCGCTCGACCGCGCCGCGGTTGAGCACCGGCAGCACGCCGGGTAGCGCGATGTCGACCGCCGACGCGTGCGCGTTGGGCGGCGCGCCGAACGCGGTGGACGCGCCGGAAAAGATCTTGGAGGCGGTGGAAAGCTGCGTGTGCGCCTCCAGGCCGACGACGACTTCCCAGCGCAAACCGGCGCTCATGCCGCCACCCGTGACGTGAAGCCGCGCGGGACGCGCGCATGCCAGTCGCTCGCCTGCTGGTAGCGATGCGCGACATTGAGCACCTGCGCCTCGCGGAAGTAGTTGCCCTGGATCTGCAGGCCGATGGGCAGACCTTCGCGGGTGAAGCCGCAGGGGATGGAGATCGCGGGCGTGCCGGTGAGGTTGCCGGCGATCGTGAAGATGTCGTTGAGGTACATCGCCACCGGGTCGGCACTCTTGGCGCCGAATTCGAACGCCACCGAGGGCGTGGTCGCGCCCATGATCACGTCGCATTGGGAGAACGCGCGGCGGAAGTCGTCGGCGATCAGCCGGCGCACCTTCTGTGCCTTGAGGTAGTAGGCGTCGTAGTAGCCGTGCGACAGCACGTACGTGCCGACCAGGATGCGGCGCTTGACTTCGGCGCCGAAGCCTTCGGCACGCGACTTGGCGTACATGTCGGCGAGGCCGTCGTAGCGCGCGGCGCGATGGCCGTAGCGCACGCCGTCGAAGCGCGACAGGTTCGACGAGGCCTCGGCGGGCGCGATCACGTAGTACACCGGCACCGACAGCTTGACGGCGGGCAGCTCGATGGCCACGGTCGTCGCGCCTTCGCGGCGAAACAGCGCAATCGCGGCATCGACGGCGGCGGCGACCTCGGGGTCGAGGCCTTCGCCGAAGTACTCCTTCGGCAGGCCGATGGTGAGGCCGGCGAGCGGAAGCGCGAGGTCGCGCGTGTAGTCCTCGGTCGGCCGCGCCAGCGACGTCGAGTCGCGCGCGTCGTGCCCGGCCATCGCATTGAGCAGCAGCGCGCAGTCCTCGGCGGTGCGCGCGAACGGTCCCGGCGTGTCGAGGCTCGACGCGAACGCGACGAGGCCGTAGCGCGAGCACACGCCGTAGGTGGGCTTCAGGCCGCAGATCCCCGACAGCGCCGCAGGCTGGCGGATCGAGCCGCCGGTGTCGGTGCCGGTCGCGGCGGGCACGAGCCGCGCCGCCACCGACGCCGCGGAGCCGCCCGAGCTGCCGCCGGGCACGCAGTCGAGGTTCCACGGGTTCTTCACGGGGCCGAAGTGCGACGTCTCGTTGGACGAGCCCATCGCGAACTCGTCCATGTTGGTCTTGCCGACCAGCACCGTGCCGGCGCGCTTCAGGCGCTCGACGACGAACGCGTCGTAGGGCGCCACGAAGTCGGCAAGCATCCGCGAGCCGCAGGTCGTGCGCAGTCCGGCGGTCATCAGCACGTCCTTGTGCGCGATCGGCACGCCGGTGAGCGGTCCGGCGTCGCCGCGGGCGCGCGCGGCGTCGGCCGCCTTCGCCTGCGCCAGCGCGCCATCGCGGTCGATCGTGACGAAGGCGTTGAGCGCGCCTTGCGCGCGCTCGATGCCGTCGAGCGTCGCCGCCGTCAGCTCGAGCGATGAGATTTCACGCGCGGCGAGCGCCGCGGCGAGGCCGGCCACGGTGTCCGCATGCGCGCCCATCGCCGGCTACTCGACGACGCGCGGCACGAGGTAGAGGCCGTCCTCGGTCGCGGGTGCCCCGCGCTGGAAATCGGCGCGCTGGTCGGATTCGGTCACGCGGTCGTCGCGCAGCGGCGTGGTCATGTCCTGCGCGTGCGACATCGGCTCGATGCCCGTGGTGTCGATGGCGTTGAGCTCGTTGATCATCGCGAAGATCGCGGTCAGCTTGGCATGCACGTCGGCCGCCTCGCGCGCATCGATCTCGATGCGCGCAAGCTGGGCGATGCGCTCGATGTCGTGAAGCGTCAGGGGCATGGCGGCAAGGGCGAAGGCGGCACGCGGCCGCCGGGGTCGCGGCGCGCGCGGCGATGGGGCGGCGGGGCGCGGCAGGCGGCCGGTTTTCGCGTTTTCTCGATGCGAAACAAGCATCGTAGAGTATCATAGCCGCCACCAAAACGAGGCGCCGTCGCTCCTTCGCCGAAGGATGCGCGGCGGCGGCCCATTCGCGCAGACTCCGCTTCATGTTCGATTTCTTCAAAGGCTATTTTTCCAGCGACCTCGCCATCGACCTCGGCACCGCGAACACGCTGATCTACGTGCGGGGCAAGGGCGTCGTGCTCGACGAGCCGTCGGTCGTGGCGATTCGCCAGGAAGGCGGCCCCAACGGCAAGAAGGTGATCCAGGAGGTGGGGCTCGCGGCGAAGCAGATGCTCGGGCGCACGCCGGGGAACATCACGGCGATCCGGCCGATGAAGGACGGCGTGATCGCCGACTTCACCGTCACCGAGCAGATGCTGAAGCAGTTCATCAAGAAGGTGCTCGATTCGCGGCTGTTCTCGCGCAGCCCGCGCATCATCATCTGCGTGCCGTGCGGCTCGACGCAGGTGGAGCGCCGCGCGATCCGCGAGTCGGCGCTCGGCGCCGGCGCGTCGAAGGTGTACCTGATCGAGGAGCCGATGGCCGCCGCCATCGGCGCCGACCTGCCGATTTCCGATGCCACGGGCTCGATGGTCGTCGACATCGGCGGCGGCACCACCGAAGTCGGCGTGATCTCGCTGGGCGGCATGGTGTATGCCGGCAGCGTGCGCGTCGGCGGCGACAAGTTCGACGAGGCGATCGTCAACTACATCCGCCGCAACTACGGCATGCTTATCGGCGAGACCACCGCCGAGGTGATCAAGAAGACGATCGGCTCGGCGTTCCCCGGCTCCGAGGTGAAGGAGATGGAGGTCAAGGGCCGCAACCTGGCCGAAGGCATCCCGCGCAGCTTCACCGTGTCGTCGAACGAGATCCTGGAAGCGCTCACCGATCCGCTCAACAGCATCGTGTCGGCGGTGAAGAGCGCGCTCGAGCGCACGCCGCCGGAGCTTGGCGCCGACATCGCCGAGCGCGGCATGGTGCTCACCGGCGGCGGCGCGCTGCTGCGCGACCTCGATCGCCTGCTGATGGAGGAAACGGGCCTGCCGGTGATCGTCGCCGACGACCCGCTGACCTGCGTGGTGCGCGGCTGCGGCAAGGCGCTGGAGAACATGGAATCGCTCTCCACGATCTTCACCACGGACTAGCCGCATCGCCGTGACGGTGACCGCATCGCCCGCACCGCAGCCCCGGCTGGCGGGGCGTGCGTCCGTTCGCTGAACACCGATGCTGCACACCGACCCGCCGCCGTTCTTCCACCGCGGCCCGAGCCCGCTCGCGCGGCTCGCGTTCTTCGCGCTGCTGTCGATCGCGCTGCTGTTCGCCGACACGCGCTTTCGCTACCTCGAAGGCATTCGCCACGGCGTCAACACGGTGATCGCGCCGCTGCAGCGTGCCGTGCTGTGGCCGGGAGCGGCGTGGCAGGCGATCAGCGTCTATTTCGCGTCGAAGGAGGCGCTCGCCACCGAAAACGGCGAGCTGCATTCGCGGCTGCTCGAGCAGGGGCCGGCGATGCAGGGCGCGACCCGGCTGCAGACCGAGAACGCGCACCTGAAGGCGCTGCTCGCCATCCGCCGGCAGTACGCCGGCGCCGCGACCAGCGTCGGCGTGATGTTCAGCGGACGCGACCCGTTCGCGCAGAAGGTCTTCGTCGACAAGGGCAGCGACGCCGGCGTCGAGGCCGGCTCCGCGGTGATCGACGAGGTGGGCGTGGTGGGCCAGGTGACGCGCGTGTTCGCATCGATGGCCGAAGTGACGCTCCTCACCGACAAGGATCACGCGGTGCCGGTGGCCAGCGAGCGCACGGGCGTGCGCAGCGTTCTCTACGGCGCGGGTGCCGGACGCGCGCTCGAGCTGCGCTTCATCCCGCCCTCGGCCGACGTCGTGGTGGGCGACCGGCTCGTGACTTCCGGCCTCGATGGCACGTATCCGCCGGGGCTCGCCGTGGCGAAGATCGACGCGATCGAGCGCGACAGCGGCCAGATCTTCGCGCGCATCGCCTGCTCGCCGCTGGCCGGCGTCGCCCGCAGCGGCGAGCTGCTGGTGCTCGGGCGGCTGGCGGCGTTGCCGCAGCGCCCGGACGAGCCGCCGAGCAACGAGGGCGCGCGCAAGCCCGGCCACGGCAAGGCGCGCCGCGGCGGCTGAGCAGCAATCGACGATGCCATCGCTCGCCGCACGTCCCGAGGAGATCCTCAAGCCCGCGCGCCCGTGGTTCGTCGCGCTGACGATGCTGGCCGCGTTCGTCGCCAACCTGGTGCCGGTGAGCGGCTATGCGGTGCTGCTCAAGCCCGACTTCCTGGCGCTGGTGATCCTCTACTGGTGCATCCAGGAGCCGCGGATCGCCGGCGTCGGCGTGGCGTGGTTCGCCGGACTCTTCATGGACGTTGCCGACGCCACGCTGTTCGGCCAGCATGCGCTCGCGTACGCGCTCCTCGCCTACGCGGCCGACTATTTCCGCCGCCGCGTGCTGCGCTTCACGCTGTGGCACCAGGCAGCGCAGGTGGCGGTGCTGCTCGTGGTGTGCTCGGGCCTGGTGCTGCTGGTGCGGGTGGTCGGCGGCGCGCCGGCGCCGCGCTGGGTCTACTTCGTGCCTTCGCTCGTCGGCGCGCTCGTCTGGCCGCCGCTCTCGATCCTGCTGCAATACCCGCAGCGACCGGCGCGAACGTCGTCCAAGCGATAGTGTCCGAGTCCCCGTGATGCCCGGCCGTTTCCTCTTCAAGTCGCGACGCCGCCGCTTCGGCGGCGACCGCAGCTTCAACTCGCCCGAGCTGCGCAACCGCGAGCGCGAAATCTTCCATTTCAAGCGCCGGCTCGGCCTCGCCGCCGTGTTCATCGTGCTCGCGTTCGGCGGCCTGGTGGCGCGCTTCGTCGACCTGCAGGTGCTGCAGCACAGCCATTTCCAGACGCTCGCCGAGACCAACCGCATCGCCATCGTGCCGGTCACGCCCAACAGGGGGGTGATCACCGACCGCAACGGCGTCGTGCTGGCGCAAAGCTACTCGGCCTATACGCTCGAGATCACGCCGTCGCGGGTGGCGAGCCTCGATGCCACGATCGACGCGCTGGCGGACATCGTCGAGGTGCGCGACCGCGATCGCCGTCGCCTGCGCAAGCTGATGGAGGAATCGAAGAATTTCGAGAGCCTGCCGCTGCGCACCAAGCTCACCGACGACGAGGTCGCGCGCTTCGCCGTCAACCGCTACCGCTTTCCCGGTGTCGAGATCAACGCGCGCCTGTTCCGCCAGTACCCGTTCGGCGAGCTCGCGTCGCACGTCGTCGGCTACATCGGCCGCATCAACGACCGCGACGTCGAGCGCATCGCCGACTGGGACGAGACCACCAACTACAAGGGTACCGACTACATCGGCAAGGCGGGTGTCGAGCTCGCGTACGAGCGCCAGCTGCATGGCATCACCGGCAACGAGGAGGTCGAAGTCGACGCCTCGGGGCGTGCGGTTCGCACGCTGTCGCGGCGGGCGCCGACGTCGGGACAGAACGTCACGCTGACGATCGACATCGCGCTGCAACAGGCGGCCGAGGAGGCATTCGGCGACCGTCGCGGCGCGCTGGTGGCGCTCGACCCGGCGAACGGCGACGTGCTGGCAATGGTGTCGAAGCCCGGCTACGATCCCAACCTCTTCGTCGACGGCATCGATTCGGCGAGCTGGCAGGAGCTGAACGAGTCGATCGACAAGCCGTTGCTCAATCGTCCGCTGCGCGGCGCGTATCCGCCGGGCTCGACGATCAAGCCGTTCCTCGCGCTCGCCGCGCTCGAGTCGGGCAAGCGCACGCCGACGCAGACGATCTTCGATCCCGGCTACTACCAGATCGCCGGGCAGGCGCACCGCTTCCGCGACGACAAGCCTGGCGGACACGGCGTGGTCGACATGGCGAAGTCGATCATCCAGTCGTGCGACACGTATTACTACATGCTCGGCGCCGAGACCGACATCGACGATACCGCGCGCTTCCTGTCGCAGTTCGGGTTCGGCGCCAAGACCGGCATCGACATCGACGGCGAGCTGACCGGCATCCTGCCGTCGCGGGCGTGGAAGCGCGAGCGCTTCGGCGCGGCCAACGGCAAGTGGTACCTCGGCGACTCGGTGTCGGCGGGCATCGGGCAGGGCTACAACGCGTTCACGCCGCTGCAGCTCGCGCACGCCATCGCGGCGATCGCCAACGACGGCGTCGCGTATCGGCCGCACCTGCTGCGCGCGATCGGCGGCAGCGAGGACGCCGCGCGCGCGCTCGTCGACATGCGACCGACGCCGATCCCGCTCAAGCCGCAGAACCTGGCGACGATCAAGGCGGCGCTGGTCGGCGTCAACCGCGAGGGTACAAGCCGGCAGGCGTTCGTCGGCGCCGCCTATACGAGCGCGGGCAAGACCGGAACCGCGCAGGTCTTCTCGCTGAAAGGCGAGAAGTACACCGAGAAGAACGTCAACGAGCGGCTGCGCGATCATGCGTGGTTCATCGCCTATGCGCCGGCCGACAAGCCGCGCATCGCGCTCGCCGTATTGGTCGAGAACGGCGGCTTCGGCGCGTCGGCCGCGGCACCGATCGCGCGCCGCGTGCTCGACTTCTATCTCACCGGCGCCAAGCCGGCGCCGGCCACCGACGTCGAGCCGAATGCCGGCGACGACGAGAGCGACTGAAGGTGAACGTCACCGATCTCCTGTCCCGCGGCTGGGAAGCGCTGACCCGGCGCATCGACACGTTCCTGTTCGTCGCCGCGGCGGCGATCGTGCTGGTGGGACTCGTCACCCTGTACTCGGCCACCGACCAGAGCCTCGTGCGTGTGCAGACGCAGGCGATGAGCCTCGCCTTCGCGCTGGTGCTGATGTGGGTGGTCGCCAACATCGCGCCGGAGAAGCTCGCCCGCATCGCCGTGCCGCTGTACGCCACGGCCGTGGCGCTGCTCGTCGCCGTGGCCGTCGCCGGCACCGTGGTCAACGGCTCGCGGCGCTGGCTCGACGTCGGCGTCGCGCGCTTCCAGCCCTCCGAGCTCATGAAGATCGCGTTGCCGCTGATGCTCGCGTGGTACTTCCAGCGCTTCGAGGGCCGCATCGGCTGGCGCGACTTCCTGCTGGCGACGGTGATGATCGTAGTGCCCGTGTACCTGATCAAGCGCCAGCCGGACCTCGGCACCGCGATGCTGATCGCCGCATCCGGCTTCTACGTGCTGTTCCTCGCCGGGCTGTCGTGGAAGGTCATCGTCGGCCTCGTCGGCCTCGCCGGCGTCGCCGCGCCGATGCTGTGGCCGCTGCTCCACGACTACCAGCGCGAACGCGTGCTGACGTTCCTCGACCCGTCGCGCGATCCGCTCGGCGCCGGCTATCACTCCATGCAGGCGTCGATCGCTCTCGGCTCCGGCGGTCTCGTCGGCAAGGGGTGGCTCAACGGCACGCAGGCCCATCTCGACTTCCTGCCGGAGCGCCACACCGATTTCATCTTCGCCGTGTTCGGCGAGGAGTTCGGCCTCGTCGGCAACGTCATCCTGGTCGTGCTCTACCTGCTGCTGATCGGCCGCGCGATGGTGATCACCGCCAACGCGTCGACGCTGTTCGCGCGCCTGATGGCCGGCACGACGACGCTGATGTTCTTCACCTACGCGTTCGTCAACATGGCGATGGTGAGCGGACTGATGCCGGTGGTGGGCGTGCCGCTGCCGCTGGTGTCGTATGGCGGCACCGCCCTCATCTCGCTCTTCCTCGGACTCGGCATCCTGATGAGCGTGCAGGCGCACCGCAAGCTCGTCGCCGGCTGACGCCCCGGCCGCGGCCGCGCAGACTGCGCAGGTGCGCCGGGCGTCGACCGATGCGGGTGCAGCCGCGCGGCCTAGCCTGCGTCGCGCAGCGGCCGCGGCGCGAGACCGGCCGCCGATCGCCGCGGCGCGGCGGCCTTGCGCTTGCGATAGCCGTCGACGATCTCCAGCGCGGAGCGCGTGCACGGCGGCAGCTCGATGTCGCTCGTGCCGACGGGGGTCGTGCGCTCACCCCAGCGCAGCACCTGCGCGCACCACGTGAGGCCGCCGCCGAACGCCGGCGTGAGCACCAGCGAATGTGGCGCGATGCGCCCCTGCGCCAGCGCGTCGGTGAGCGCAACCGGCACCGTGGCTGCCGACATGTTGCCATAGCGCTCGATCGTCAGGTGCACGCGCGCCATCGGCAGCCCGGCCTTCTTCGCCACCGCCTCGATGATGCGCAGGTTGGCCTGGTGCGGAACGACGACATCGATGTCGGCTGCCGCGAGGCCGGCACGGGCGAGCGCCTCCGCCGACGCCGTGCTCATGCCGTTGACCGCCTGGCGGAAGATCTCCGGGCCGTCGAAGTCCCACTCGGTGTCGCCGTAGACGACATCGCGATTGGCGTACGCGGTGCCGACGCCGCGCACGCGCAGGATGTCGCGCGCATGGGCATAGCAGCCGAGCTTGTCGGCGATCACGCCGCCCTCGACGTCCGACGCCTGCAGCACGACCGCCGCGCAGCCGTCGCCGAACAGCACGGCGACGTTGCGGTTGGTCCAGTCCATGAAAGGCGTCACGACCTCGACGCCGATGACCAGCGCGTTGTCGACGGTGCCGTTGCGGATCAGCGCGCTCGCCGACGACAGGCCGTACAGGAAGCTCGTGCAGGCGCTGTTGACGTCCATCGCCGCGGCGTGGCCGGCGCCGAGCAGTAACTGCACGCCCGACGCCGAGTTCGGCACCTGCTCGTCGTGGCTGCAGCTGCCATAGACGATGAGGTCGAGCGCGTCCGCGGCAAGGCCGGCGCAGGCCAGCGCGCGGCTCGCGGCGACGTGCGCGAGCGTCATGCCCGGAACATGCGACACGCGGCGCTCGCGAATGCCGGTGCGCGACGCGATCCACGCGTCGTCGGTGTCGAGGAACGTCGCAAGATCGGCATTGGTGAGCACCGCAGGAGGCATGCACTGGCCCCAGCCGGTGATGGCGGCATATCGCATCATCGGGTCGCTCCCGGTCGTCGTCAGTCGCGCGCGCGCAGGTAGAAGTTGGTGTCGGCATCGCCGGGCTTCATCGTGATCGTATGCTGGAACACGAAGCCGAGAGACTCGAGCAGGCGGATCGAGCGCGCGTTGTCGGGCGAGGTGATCGCCGCGACGCGCTTCAGCGCGAATTCGCGCTCGCCATGGTCGAGCGTGGCTTGCGCCGCTTCGCGCGCGTAGCCCTCGCCGCGGTAGGCCGGCAGGAAGGCGAAGCCCAGGTCGATGTCGTCGAGGTTGTCGCGCTTGATGAGCCCGCACAGGCCCATCGTCGCGTCATCCGCCTTGCGCACGACGGCGTCGAGCGCGAAGCCGTGGCGCGCGCGCATCGCCTGCGGACCATCGGCGATGTAGCGCGCGGCTTCCTCGCGCGAGCGGACCTTGCGATCGCCGATGAAGCGTAGCCAGTCCGGGTCGTTGAGGAGCGCGACGATGAACGCGGCGTCATCCGCGGTCAGCGGGCGCAACACCAGGCGGGTGGTTTGGCAGACGGGCACGCGGGCGACTCCGGGTTCGCGCCGAAGGTGCGGCCGGCGCGGTTGCCGCGCGCGAGAGTGTGAGCGCCGGCGCGCCGCGGATCAATAGCCGCGGCCGAGAAAGTCGACGAGGCTCAATGCGACCAGGAAGCCGAGCCAGAGCAATCCGGCGGCGGCGGCAATGCGCACCGCGGCGTCGCCACGCAGAAGTTGCATGAAGAACACCGCGACCAGCGCCGCCTTGACCGTGGCGATCGCGAAATTGCTCACCGCATTGAAGGCGCCGAGCGGCAGCAGCGCGCTGCCCGCCGTCAGGCCGAGCAGTGCCATCAGCGCGAGCCCGACCAGAAGATGCCGGCGCAGCGTCAGCGGCTTCACGATCGCGACACGAGATAGAGCGCCGGATACATGAAGATCCAGACGATGTCGACGAAGTGCCAGTAGAGGCCGGCATTGTCGATGGCCGCCACGGAGAGTGCGGCGACGGTGTTGCGAGCGAGACGCCACGCCATGAATCCGACCAGCGCCACGCCGATCGCAAGGTGCAGTGCGTGGAATCCCGTCATCACGAAATACAGCCAGAAGAACGTCTGCGCGCCCGCGGCGTGGGCGCCTTCGAAGCGGAAGCCGGCGCCCGGCCACAGGTGCAGGACGTACTCGCGGCGATATTCGTAGCCCTTGATCGCGAGGAACGCGAGCCCCAGTGCCAGCGTCGCCATGAGGAGCCGCGACGCGAGGCGCGCGCGGCCGATCGTCGCGGCCTCGACGGCGAGCGCCATCGTCACGCTGCTCGCGAGGAGCACCGCCGTATTGACGGTGCCCATCAGCATGTCGGTTTGACGGCTGGCCGTGGCGAAGCCCGCGGGATGCGCGAGACGCATCACGAGGTAGGCGAAGAACAGCACGCCGAAGAACAGCGTTTCCGTCGTCAGGAACACCCACATGCCGAACGCCATCGACTGCGCACGATGGTGCCCGGCGCCGGACAGTGTCGCGGCCTGCGCGGTCATGGCGATGACGCCGCCGCCGCGGGAGCGGGCGCGATTTCCTGCGGATAGGCGTAGGGCCCCTCTTCGACGACGGGCGGCGTCGCGAAGTTGTGCGTCGGCGGCGGCGACGGCGTCGTCCACTCGAGCCCCGTGGCGTGCCAGGGATTCGCCGGGGCGCGCGCGCCATGCCTGAGCGACCAGCCGAGGTAGGCGAGCGGCAACAGGTAGCCGAGCGCCAGCACCACGGCGCCCGCCGACGACAGCACGTTGAGCGTGGTGAACTGCGGCGCGTACTCGTGATAGCGACGTGGCATGCCGGCGATGCCCAGCAGGTACTGCGGAAAGAAGGTGAAATTGAATCCGAGGAACAGCAGTACCGCGGCGAATTGCGCCCACCGCGCGGGGTACAGGCGACCGGTGATCTTGGGCCACCAGAAGTGAAGCCCGGCGAGGTAGGCGGTGACCGAGCCGCCGACCATGATGTAGTGGAAGTGCGCGACGACGAAATACGTGTCCGTGAGCTGCACGTCGAGCGCGAGTGCGGCGAGCAGGAGCCCCGACATGCCGCCGAACATGAACAGGCCGACGAAGCCCAGCGCGTAGAGCATCGGCGCGTCGAACGCGATCCGCCCCTTGTAGAGCGTCGCCGTCCAGTTGAACACCTTGATCGCCGACGGGATCGCGACGAGGTAGGACAGGATCGAGAACACCATCCCCGCATAGACCGACTGCCCGGAGACGAACATGTGGTGGCCCCACACCAGGAAGCCGACCACGGCGATGGCGATGATCGCGTAGGCCATCGTGCGGTAGCCGAACACCGGGTTGCGTGCGAAGCAGGGAATCACCTCGCTGGCGATGCCCATCGCCGGCAGCACCATGATGTACACCGCCGGGTGCGAGTAGAACCAGAACAGGTGCTGGAACAGCAGTGGATCGCCGCCGAGCGACGGGTCGAAGATGCCGATGTGCCAGATGCGCTCGATGCCGAGCAGGGCCAGCGTCATGCCCAGCACCGGCGTCGCCAGCACGAGGATGACGCTGGTCGCGTAGATCGCCCACACGAAGAGCGGCAGGCGAAACCACGTCATGCCCGGCGCGCGCATGCGGTGCACGGTGACGATGAAGTTGAGCCCGGTGAGGATCGACGAGAAGCCGACGATGAACACGCCGGCGATTGCCGCGATCACGTTGGTATTGGAGAACATCGTCGACAGCGGCGTGTAGAACGTCCAGCCGGTATCGACGCCGCCGGCGAAAAGCGCCGCGAGCGTGAACAGCGCGCCACCGACGTACAGGTACCAGCTCGCGAGGTTGAGGCGCGGAAACGCGAGATCCCTGGCGCCGATCATCAGCGGCACCAGGAAGTTGCCGAGCGTCGCCGGGATGGACGGGATCAGGAAGAACCACACCATGATGACGCCATGCATCGTGAAGAGCTTGTTGTACGTCTCGGCCGACACGAGGTCGCCGGCCGGCGTCGCCAGCTCGATGCGGATCAGCGTCGCGGCCGCGCCGCCGATGAAGAAGAAGAACGTGATCGACAGCGCGTAGAGGATCGCGATCCGCTTGTGGTCGCGCGTGGCGAGCCAGGAGCGGATCGTCGCGCCGTCGTCGAGATAGCTCGGCGCGGATTCCGGGGCCGGCGTCGCCGCGTGCAGGGCGCGGCCGCTCACCGCGGGGCCTCGGCGCCGCCGAGGCGGCGAATGTACGCGATGAGGTCAAGGATGCCGGCTTCGTCCACCTGCCCCGCGAACGACGGCATGATGGGCGCGTAGCCCGCCGTCACTTCGCGCGCCGGCAGCAGGATCGAATCGCGCAGATAGCGGTCGTCGGCGATCACCGTCGTGCCGTCGGCGAGCGCCACCACACGGCCGTACAGCCCCTCGAGCGGCGGCGCGCGCACCGCGGCGTTGGCGCCGTGGCAGCCGCTGCAGCCGAGCTCGCGAAACAGCGCCTCGCCATGTGCCGCCATCGGCGACGTCGCGCCTTGCGCATCGAGCCATCGCTGGTACTGCGGCGGATCGAGGGCGATGACGTGGCCGAACATCCGCGCGTGGTCGACGCCGCAGTATTCGGCGCAGAAGATCTGGTAGTCGCCGGCACGCGTGGCGGTGAACCACAGCACGGTGTAGCGCCCGGGCAGCACGTCCTGCTTGACGCGGAAGGCGGGCACGAAAAAGCTGTGGATCGCGTCCTGCGACGTCATCACGAGCTTGACCGGCACGTTCACCGGCACGTGCAGCGCGTCGATCTCGCGCTGGCCACCCGCGTGCTCGAGCTTCCACATCCATTGCTTGGCGACGACGGCGACCTCGATCGCCCCTGCGGGCGGTGTCGAGCGATCGAAGTAGATCGACGCCGCCCAGGCGAACGCGCCGACGAAGCACAGCAGCGGCACGCCGATCCACGCGATCTCGAGCCGCCGGCGCATCCGCTCCTGCTGGAGCTGCGGCGCGCGCAGGCGGCTGGCGGGCGAGCCGCGACGGTAGCGATACGCGAACGCGAGCAGCACGCCGACCACCAGCATCGACACCGTGGTGGTCAGAACCACCATCGCCACGAACAGCGGGTCGTAGCGGCCTGCGAGCGCCGACGCCGGCGGCGGCAGGAACGGCAGGTTCATGGCCCGGCTCCGGTTCCGCGCGACCGCTCGCGGCGGCACAGGTGCATGACCATCCAGCCGAGGAGGGCGATACAGGCCAGTCCGAGGACGCGGGCCGCGGCGACGACGGCGCCCGAGTGGCGGCCGATCGCGGGATCGTAGTGCAGGCAGCGCAGCAGCAGCGTGCGCACCGGCGACCCGACGTCGTCCCCCGCGGCGGCGACCAGGCTTTCGCGCAACGCCCGCGGCGGATAGTCGACGCCGAAGAAATAGCGCGAGACGCGCCCCTCCCGGGTGATCACGACCACGCCGGAGGGATGCGCATACTGATGCAGTTGCGCGTCGTAGACGTAATGGAAGCCGATGGTGTCGGCGAGCGCACGCGTAGCCGTGCCCGTTCCGGTGAGGAAGTGCCAGCCGCGCAGCGTCGGCATCGTAGCGAAGCCGAGGGGGCCGTCGTTGGCGTCGCCATGCGCGGGCGCGGCGCCGGCGCTCGACGCTACCGCGACGATGCCGGCATCGGCGGCACCGCTGGCGCCGAGCGCGGCGCGGGCGTGCACGGCGTCGGACGCCGTTTCACCGGGATCGATGCTGATGGCGATCACCCGGTAACGCGCATCCGCGGCGAGGTCGACCCGCGCGAGGCTCGCGCGCAGCGACTCGCGCACGGCGCTGCACAGATTCGGGCACTCGTAGTAGCCCGGCACGAGAATCGCCGGACGCCCGTCGAGCAGTGCCGCCAGCGTCGTCGCGCGGCCGTTCGCGTCGACGAACGGCACGTCGAGCGGCACGCGTGCGCCGAGGTGCTGGTCGAACGCGATGCCTGACGGCGGTGCCGGTTGCGCGATGGCCGAGGTGGTGAGTGCCGCGAAGAGGAGCGCGGACGGCGCGGCACGGACGAGTGTCCGCATCCAGCGTCCTGCGCTCATCGCGGCCGCCCTCCCGTCCGCGCAGCGGCCGCTTGCGTGGCGAGGATGCGCATCGCCACGTCGATGGGAACGTGCGCGATGCCGTGCGCGCGATCGACCCAGCCGTAGCCTTCGAGCAGCGCCGCCTTCTGCGCGCGAAACTGCGCGAGCGTGGCGGCGGGATCGGGCTCGAGCGACGGCCCGGCGGTGGCGGGGAGCGCGGTGGGCTGCACCGCTGGCGGTCGCGCATAGCGTCGCGCCAGATCGTGGGCGAGCCACAGGCTCACGCCGACGCATGCTGCCAGCAGCGCGATGAGCGCGAGCGCGACCAGCGTGACGCGACGGCCGTCGGTGGCGTCGGGCTCGCGCAACACGGGATCGGGCGCGAGAAGGGCGGGCTCAGCCATGCTCGACGCCGAAATCGGCGCGGCGCGGCGCCGGCGCCGCGCGCGAATGCGCGACCATGAAGGCATGCAGCCACAGCGCGCCCACCGCGAGCAGCGCGAGTACCGCGAGCCATGGCGGGGTGGCCGGCGATGCCGGCAGCACTTCCCACGCGATCTCCAGCACGTGCGCGACGAGCACGACGCCGCACAGCGCGCCGAGTCGCGCCGGATCGCGCTTGAAGCCGCGAAACAGCATGGCCACGAACGGCACCACGAATTGCAGCGCGAATACCACGACGGCGAGCGCCTTCCACGGCGGCGTGGCGCGGGCGACGTACCAGCCGATTTCCGCGGGCAGGTCCTCCGCCCAGATGACCAGGAACTGCATGAACGCGAGGTACGCCCACAGCATCGCGTAGGTGAGCAGGATGTTGCCGAGATCCTGGGCGTCGCGCGCGGGATTGGGACGCTCGACCATCGCCGCGTTGCGGTCGTCGGCGACCGCGCGCGCGCCGCGCATCTCACCGCTCGCCGCGCCCACGGCGACGGCGAACGCGAACGCGCCGAACGCCTGGCTCGTCAGCACCAGCAATCCGAATCCGGTCGCGTACCAGTCGGCGGACAGCGCCATGATCCAGTCGACGGCGGCGAGTGTCATCGTCACCGCGTACAGGACGAGTCCGGCGATCGACAGCACGCGTAGCGCGGGTCGCGCCACGGGAGCCGCGTTCGTGCGGTGGCGCGACCATTGCCGGCGCAAGGCGGTCGCCAGGGCGATCCAGATCGCGAAGTCGAGCGCCGCGCGCACGACGAAAAACGGCGTGTTGAGATACCAGCGCTTGCCGGCGAACGCCGGGTCGCCGGCATGGGCCGCCCACGGGTAAAGATGGGCGAGGCCGAAGACGAGCGGCACGCCGAGGAGGGCGACGGCCGGCAGCGTCGCCAGCGCCGCTTCGAGCGGCGCGCGCACGACGAAGCCCCACTCGCCGCCCGTGAGCTCGTGGATCATCACGTTGGCCATCGCACCCAGCGCGATGCCGAGCACGCAGAGCCATGCGAAGAGCCACGCCGCGAAGAACTGCGCGGGCGCGGCGGTGCCGGCGAGCGCGGCGAGAACCGTGGCGCCGATGCCGATGGCGAGGCAGGCACGCCGCGCACGCGGATCGGCGAATTCGCGCGCGGTCACGGCAACGCCTCGAGGTGCGCGCGCTCCTGCGGCGGCAACGCGTCGAACGCCGCGTGCTGCGCGAGCTGCAGGGCGCGGATGTAGGCGACGATCGCTCGTCGGTCGTTCGGCGGGATGCGATTGGCGTACGGATACATCGCGCCGTAGCCGTCGCGGATGACCGCGTAGAAATGCGCGTCCGGAGCGTCGCGCAGGCGGTCGGTGTGGAACGATGGCGGGTGCGGGAAGCCGCGGCGCGCGATCATGCCGTCGCCGTCGCCGGCCACGCTGTGGCAGGGCGCGCAGAAGATGTCGTAGCGCTCGCGGCCGTGCGCGAGCACGGGCAGCGTCCATTCGTCGCGCGATACGGACGCTTCCGGCGCCACGACGCCGAGCCGCCCGCTGGAGGTGCCGGCGCGCGTGCCGGCGCTGCGCGCCTCGGTGCCGGCGACGGGCTCGCGCGCGGAGCGCGTGTCGCTCCACAGGGGGCTCGCCGCCAACGGCTTGTCGCGCGGCTGGTCGTACATGTTGCGCGCAGTCTTTTCGCAGCCCGCGCAAAGCGCGAGCGCCGCAATCAGCACCGCGCGGGCGATCATGGCGCCTCCCGTCGCGCCGTCAGCACCCGAACCGCGTCGAGACTCGCGAGCAGGCCCTCGGCCCGCGCGGCGTCGTAGGCGGGGTCCGTCGCGCGCACGCAGAGGAAGAAGCGGCTCTGCGACGCGAGATCGAAATCGGGCACGTCGAACAGCGGATGATTGAGCCGCGGCAGGCGACACAGCAGGAGGAAGCCCGCGAACGCGGCGAGCGCGGCGCCGAGCACGGCGAGCTCGAACGTCGCCGGAATGAACGACGGCCAGCTGTGCAGCGGCCGCCCGCCGACGTTGATCGGGTAGTCGACCACCGCGCTGTACCACTGCAGGAAATAGGCGCCGATCGCGCCGACGATGCCACCGGCCAGCGCCAGCGCGGCAACGCCATTGCGCGTGAAGCCGAGGATATCGGCGAGGCCGTCGACGGCGAAAGGGGTGAAGGCTTCGACGTCGCGGAATTCCTGGCGGCAGCGCGCGGCCGCCGCCAGCAGCGCTTCCGGCGTCGCGAACTCCGCGACCACGCCATAGGCACACGGGTCAGCCAACGCCATGCGCCTTCTCCCGCGCGAGCTTGCGCATTTCCGCGATCGAGATCGCCGGCAGCGCGCGCAGGAATGCGAGGAACAGCAGCGCGAACAGGCCGATCGATCCCGCAAGCGTCGCGAAATCCCAGAACGTCGGCACGAACAGGTGCCAGGACGATGGCAGGAAATCGCGGTTGAGGCTCGACACGATGATCATGAAGCGCTCGAGCCACATGCCGATGTTGACGACGATGGCGATCGCGAACAGCGCGGCCGGGCGCGCCCGCACGCCGGCCCACCACAGCGCCTGCGGAAGGGCGACGTTGCACAGGATCACCGTCCAGTACACCGGCGCGTACGGCCCGTGCAGCCGGTTCTGCGTCACGGCGATCGCGAAGGGATCGGCGCTGTAGTACGCCATGAAGATCTCGGTGAGGTAGCTGTATGTGACGACGAGGCAGCACACCAGCATCAGCTTCGCCATGTTGTCGAGGTGGCGCTCGGTGATGAATGCCTGCAGGCGGAACACACGGCGCATCGGCACGGCGATCGTCAGCGCCATCGCGAAACCGGAGAACAGCGCACCCGCGACGAAATAGGGCGGGAAGATCGTCGAGTGCCAGCCGGGCGTGTTGCCAATCGCGAAGTCCAGTGAGACCACGCTGTGCACCGAGATCACCAGCGGCGTCGCGAGACCGGCCATCAGCAGGTACGCGCTGTCGAAGCGCGCCCAGTGCCGCGCGTCGCCGCGCCAGCCGAGCGCGAGCAGGCCGTACGCGATCTGCTGCCATCGCTTCTTCGCCGCGTCGCGCAGCGTGGCGAGGTCGGCGATGAGCCCCATGTACCAGAACAGCAGCGACACGATGACGTACGTGCTGATCGCGAAGATGTCCCAGATCAGCGGGCTGCGCCATTGCGGCCACAGATTCATGATGTTGGGATAGGGAATCAGCCAGTAGAAGAACCAGGGGCGCCCCAGGTGCAGGATCGGCATCAGGCCGGCCATCGCCACGGCGAAGATCGTCATCGCCTCGGCGAAGCGGTTGATCGACGTCCGCCACTTCTGGCGCAGCAGCAGCAGGAACGCCGAGATGAACGTGCCGGCGTGGCCGATGCCGACCCACCACACGAAGTTGGTGATCGCGAACGCCCAGGCCACCGGCTGGTTGACCCCCCAGATGCCGACGCCCTCGATGAACAGCCAGCTGACTGCGACGAGGAACAGGATGGCGAGCGCGCCGCTGACCAGCGCGCCGGCGATCCAGGGCCAGTGCGCCGGGCGCACCAGCACGATGTCGGCGATCTTGTCGGTGATCGACGCGTCGGAGTAGCGCCCGATCAGCACCGGCGTCGCGGCGAGCGTGGCTTCGTCGGTCACGATCGCTTCTGCGCAGGCGCCGGCTCCGCCACCGGGCTGCCCACGCGGGGCAGGTAGGTGGTGCGCGGGCGCGTGTTGAGCTCCGCCAGCAGCGCGTAGTCGAGCGGCGACGCCTTGCGCGCGTTGACGGCGCTGGCGGCGTCGTTGAGGTCGCCGAACACGATCGCCTGGGTCGGGCACGCGGCCTGGCACGCGGTCACGACTTCGCCATCGGCGATGCGGCGGTTGTCGCGGTCGGCGTCGATGCGTGCGCGCTCGACGCGCTGGATGCAGTACGAGCACTTCTCCATCACGCCGCGCATGCGCACGGTGACTTCGGGATTGCGCTGCGCGTCGAGCGACGGCGCCTCGCGCGCATAGCCGAACCAGTTGAAGCGGCGCACCTTGTAGGGGCAGTTGTTCGAGCAGAAGCGCGTGCCGACGCAGCGGTTGTAGACCTGCACGTTGAGTCCCTCGGCGTCGTGCACCGAGGCTTCCACCGGGCACACTTCCTCGCAGGGCGCGCGCTCGCACTGCATGCAGGGCACCGGCTGGAACAATGTGCGCGGCGCGTCGCGGCCGCCCTGATAGTAGCGGTCGACACGGATCCAGTGCATCTCGCGTCCGCGCAGCACCTCGTCGCGGCCGACCACCGGGATGTTGTTCTCCGCCTGGCAGGCGATCGTGCAGGCCGCGCAGCCGATGCAGGCGTTGAGGTCGATGCTCATCCCCCAGCGGTAGCCCGGGTAGGGAAAATCCGGGTAGAGCGATTGCGCGGGATCGCGCGCATGCGCGGGCTCGCAGGCGCCGTCCTCGCAGCGCGCGGCCGCGTCGCGCGAGACGAGCCGCACGAGGTCGCGCCCTTCCATCCGGTTGTGCGTCTGCGCGGCGGCGAGGCGCGTGCGGCCGTCGATCCTGGTCACGTCGGCGCCCGTGACGACGCCGCGCGTCATCGAATCGAGGAGGACGTAGGCATCGACGCCGACGCGATCGCCGACGCGGCCGGCGCGGGTGCGGCCGTGGCCGAGGTGCAGCGTGACCGACGCGTCGGCGTGGCCGGGCACGATCCACACCGGCACGCGCACGCGCGCTGCGCCGGCGCGAATCTCGACCATGTCCTCGCTGGCGAGGCCGCGCGCCGCGGCGAAGCGCGGCGAGACCCAGGCCGCATTGCCCCAGGTGAGCGTGGTGATCGGCTTCGGCAGCTCCTGCAGCCACGCATTGTTGGCGTGGCGGCCGTCACCGAGCGTCGGATCCGCCGCGAGCACGAGCTCGACGCCCGATGCGGTAACTTCCGCGGCAAGCGGCGCCGCTGCCGCGCTTGCGGTGACGCGCCGCGCCTGTGCGACCGGCGCCGGGACGGCGACGCCCGCCCGCAGCGCGTCGCGCCAGAACGTGTCGAAGCCCTGTGGGCGATCCCGCTGCCAGAATTCGCGCACGATTTCGTGACCGCCGCGCGGGTTGCCGTCGACCAGCACCGACAGCACCTCGTGCGCCGACTTGCCGTCGTAGAGCGGGGCGATCGCCGGCTGGCGGATCGTGACGCTGCCATCGTAGGCGCGCACGTCGCCCCAGCTTTCGAGCGCGTGCGCCGCGGCGACGTGCCAGGTGCAGGCGACGGACGTCTCGTCGCGATACAGCGCGAGATGCGCGCTCCACGCGACGCGCGCCAGCGCGTCGGCGAAGCCGAGATCGCGCGGCGCGACGTGCGCCGGATTGCCGCCGAGCATCAGCAGCGTCGTCACGCGGCCGCCCCGCATCGCCTCGACCACCGCGCGCAAAGCTTCGACCTGGTCGTGCGTGGCGAATGCCACCGGTGCGCGCAGGTCGACCAGCGCATCGTTGCCGAGCGCCTGGTTGAGGGCGTGCACGCGGGCGTGCACTGCCGCGGGCTGGCGGTCGCCGGCGACGACGATCGCATGGCCGCGGTTGCGCTCGACGTCGGCGACGACCGCGTCGAGCCATGCGCGCTCGGCCGGTGAGGCATCACTACCGCCTGCAGCCGACCCGGAGCTGCCGAATCGCGCTGCAAGACGCCCCGCCAGGGCCGCGACGTCGCAGGTGCGCACGACGAGGCGGTCGTCGGCGAGCGCACCCGTCAGGCTCGGCGTACCCTCGGCGACGTACAGGCGGCTCATCCGCGAGGCGTGCTCGATGCGGCGTGCCGCGGCGACGTCGCGCGCGTAACGCACCGCGCCTGGCATCGATGCCACGATGTCGGCGTCGAGCGCGACGATCACGCGGGCCTCGGCGAACCGGTAAGTCGGTTCGAGCGCCTCGCCGAAGGCCAGGCGCGTGCCGGCATAGACGGCATCGCGGTTGATCGGCTGGTACTGGTGCCACGATGCGCGCGGGTACCGCGCGAGCAATGCGGTGAGCTGGTCGTGCAGCGTCGGCGAGGTCACCGTCTCGGTCAGCACGACGACGCCCTCGCCATCGGGTGCCGCGCGCAGGCGCTCCTGCAACTCGCCGGCGAAGTGCGGCCAGGTGTCGATCGCGCCGCGGCGCCAGTGCGCGGAGGAACGATCGGGGTCCCACAGCTCGAGCACCGCCGCCTGCGCGAAGATGTCGGTGGCGCCGAGGCTTGACGGGTGCGACGGATTGCCTTCGATCTTGGTCGGGCGCCCCATGTTGGTCTCGATCAGCACGCCGCAGCCGTAGCCGTCGCGCTCGAGCGCCGATGCGTAGAACACCGGCTTGCCGTATCCATCCTGCGCGGGGCCGTCGCGGTAGGGCACGATCTTTTCGAGCGGCACCCGGCCGCAGCCGCCGGTGGCGAGCGCGAGCGAGGCCGCCATCACCTTGAGGACATCGCGCCGTGCCAGTGTCAGCGGCACTTCGGCGGTGACGGCGCTCGCCGCCGGCGGCGCAGCGTCGAGTTCTTCCAGGCTGCGCCAGAAGTGCAGGTGCGCGGCGTCGCCGAGCGCGGGGGAAGTCGCATCGACCATGGTCGTCAGCGATGGCAGGTCGAGCAGCTCGTGAGGACGTCGGCGCCGCGGATGTGATTCGCGCTCGCCAGCGCGCGACCGAGCGCCGCCTGGTCGGCGGGCGGCGTCCAATGCATGTCGTAGACGCGGTCGGCCGGCCGCAGGTACGCCTCGGGCTTGCGATGGCAGGCGATGCACCACTGCATGTCCAGCGAAGCCACGCGCCAGGTCAGCGGCATCGTGTCGACCGCGCCGTGGCAGGTCGAGCAGCCGACGCCCTTGGCGACGTGGATGCCATGGTCGAAGTAGACGAAGTCCGGCAGGTCGTGCACGCGGTTCCAGGCGAGCGGCCGGTGGGTGCGATAGGCGTCGACCAGCGGCGCCAGCACCGTCTGGTCGGTGAACAGCTGCGAGTGACAGGTCATGCAGGTCGACAGCGGCGGAATGCCCGCGAACGCCGACGTCTCGACGCCGACGTGGCAATAGCGGCAATCGATGTCGTCGTCGCCTACGTGGTGCTTGTGGCTGAACGGCACCGGCTGGTCGATCGGGGCGCCGACCGCGGCGTCACTGCGCGCGTTCACGCGGTACGTCAACGATGCGAGCGCGATGAGCGCGAGGCACGCGATCGCCGCGACGCGCAGCACGAGCGTGAAACGGGTGGAGAACACTTGCGCCACACCGGCAACTCCCTCGAACGGGTCGTGTGCGACCCGCGACCCTGCTATTGCTCGACGATGTGCTCGACCTTGCCGCGAATGCCCGCCACCGTGGCCGCCGACACCGGCGACGCCGCGTTGCCCCAGGCGCTGCGCACGTACGTCGCGAGATCGGCGATTTCGGCGTCGGACAGCTTCCAGTCGAACGCCGGCATGGCGAAGCGGTTCGGTCGTGCGCGCGTCACCGCCGCGCTTTCGCCGGTGAGCACGAGATGCACGAGCGTCTCCGCGTCGCGCGCCTGCACGACGCCGTTGCCCTTCAGTGGCGGGAACGCGCCGGTGAGGCCCTCGCCATGCGCCATGTGGCAGCCGGCGCACTGGTCGAGGTAGACGCCCGCGCCGCGCGTGGCGGCGTCACTGGCGGTTTGTGCGGTGGGGCTCGCGGAGCCCGTCTGCGGTGCATCCTTGAGATAGACCGCGATCGCATGCAGCTGTGCGTCGTCGAGATGCGATGTCGATTCGCGCACCACCTCGGCCATCGGTCCGAACGCGGTCGCCTGCCTGCTCGCGCCGCGCTTGAGAAAATCGACGATGTCCTGCTCCGACCAGCTGCCAAGGCCATCGCGCAGGTCATTGGCGAGGCTCGTCGCGTACCAGTCCTCGCCATAGCCGCCGGCGAGTGCGTCGCCATGTTTCGGCGCACCCGCGAAGTTCTTCGGCGTGTGGCACGCCCCGCAATGGCCGAGGCCTTCGACCAGGTACGCACCCTGGTTCCAGGCGTCGCTCTTCTGCGCATTCCACGCATAGGTGCCGCGATGGAAGAACGCCGCGTTCCATACGGCGAGGCCCTGGCGCAACGTCAGCGGCCACGGCAGCCTGTTCGGCCGCGGCGGCTGGTGCACGGGCGGCAGCGTATCGAGGTAGGCCTTGATCGCGTCGCTGTCCTCGCGCGTGACCTTCGTGTACCACGGGTACGGGAAGGCCGGATAGAGATGCCGCCCTTCACGGTCGATGCCTTCATGCATCGCGCGCCACAGGTCGTCGGCCGACCACGTGCCGATGCCGGTGGCCGCGTCGGGGGTGATGTTGGTCGAGTAGATCGTGCCGAACGGCGTGGGCACCGCGCGGCCGCCGGCGAAAGGCGCGCTGCCGTCCGCGGTGTGGCAGGCCTTGCAATCGCCGGCGAGCACGAGGTTGCGACCGCGCTCGATCGCCGCGTGCGAGCTGTCGTCGGGAATCGGCGTGGGCACGGCGGCGCATGCGGCGGCGGACAACGCCGACGCGGCGACGATGCAGGCGATGCGCGAACGCGTCATCCTCACATCGCCGACATCAGCGGCCCGGGCTTTCTGAGGTACTGGTTGCGGATCGCATCCGCGGCCCAGTACGTCAGCGCGCCCACGGTGCCGGTGGGGTTGTAGCCCGCGTTCTGCGGGAATGCCGACGCGCCCATCACGAACACGTTCGGCACGTCCCACGCCTGCAGGTAGCGGTTGACCACGCTGGTGCGCGGATCGGTGCCCATGATCGCGCCGCCGGTATTGTGCGTCGTCTGGTAGGGCACGATCGAATACGGCGGCTTGCGCTCCTTGACGTGCATCGACCGCGGCTTCATCGCCTTGGCGATCATCGCGGCCTTGTCGGTGAGGAATTTCGACATCCGGATCTCGTTGTCGTGGAAATCGAAGGTCAGCCGCAGCAGCGGATTGCCGTAGACGTCGCGGTACGTCGGGTCGAGATCGAGGCATGCATCGCGATAGCTCATCACGCTGCCGTGCGTGGCGATGCTGACCGACTTGAGGTAGTTCTCGGCCATCGCCTTTTTCCAGCCACTGCCCCATTTCGGCGTGCCGTCCGGCACCAGGCTCTGCAGGATCGGGCGACCGCCGGTCGTCCACAGCGCGATGTACCCGCCGCCGATGAAATTCTGCGGGCCGTGGTCGAAGTTGTCGGCGTTGAAGTCGTCGACCGCCTGACCCAGCGCGCCCGCGCCCATGAACGGGTTGATCAGCTCGTCGACGAACACGTCGACGCCCGACGTGATCTGGTAGGCGTAGTTGCGGCCGGTGACGCCGGTGCCGGCCTTCGGGTCGTAGGGCTTGCCGATGCCGGATACCAGCAGCAGGTGCGTGTTGTGCGTGGGAAACGCGCACAGGACGACCAAGTCGGCGGGCTGCTCGAACTCGCGACCCTGCGCGTCGACGTAGGTCACTCCGGTGGCATGCGTCTTCGACGCGTCGAGATTGACGCGCGTGACTTCGCAGCGCACGCGATACTCGAAGTTGTCCTTGGCGAGAAGCACCGGGAAGATCGTCGTCTGCGGGCTGGATTTCGAATAGTTGCCGCAGCCGAACCATTCGCAGTAGCCGCAGTACGTGCACGCGCCCATCTCCACGCCCAGCGGATTGGTGTATGCGCGCGAGGTGTTGGAGGCGGGGCAGGGGAACGGGTGGAAACCGGCCTCCTTGGCCGCGGCGTCGAACTTCGCCTGGCCGAGCCCGCGCTTCAGCGGCGGGTTGGGATACTCGCGGCGCCGCGGCGCCTCGAACGGATTGCCGCCGTCCTGCATCCTGCCGCCGAGGTTGCCGGCGCGGCCCGACGTGCCGCAGAGATACTCGAAGCGGTCGAAGTGCGGCTCGAGCTCCTCGTAAGTGACGCCCCAGTCCTGGATCGTCATGCCTTCCGGGATGAACTTGCGCCCGTAGCGCTGTTCAATGTGCGAACGCTGCAGGAAATCGGCCGGCTGGAACCGCCAGTGCTGGCCGTTCCAGTGCACGCCCGCGCCGCCCGCGCCGGCCGCGGGCCGGAACGACCCGAGCTGCCGCATCGGCAGCGCGGTCTGGTCGAGCGAATTGCGAAACGTCAGCGTCTCGCGCTCGGGCTCCTCGAAGAGTCCGTTGCGCACCGCGTAGCGCAACTCGTCCTGGATCAGCGTCGTCGCGAAGTCGGGCACCGTGTCGCGGAACCCGCCGCGCTCGAGCGCCAGCACCTGCAGGCCGGCATCGGTGAGCTCCTGGCCGAGGATGCTTGCCGTCCACCCGAATCCGACGAGCACGACATCGACCTTCGGCAGTCGCGTCGCCATGTCAGGCGTCCTTCACGCGCGTGCCGTCGCGGCCGAGCAGACCCACCGTCGGCTCCCCGTAGCGCCGGCCGTGCTGCTCGATCTCGTCGACGTAGTTGTAGCGCGGCCCCGGAAAGCCGATCAGCTTCCAGCCGGCGAAGCTGCGATTGCCGTGGTACATCGGATCGGCGAGGAAGCCTTCGATCGTGTTCTGCAGCAGCATGTCGAAGAACGTCTTGGCCGGCACGTGCGCCAGCGCCACCTTGCCATCCTCGAGCGCGTGCAGCAGCGCATCCTGCGTGCCGGCGTCGAGTGCCGTGAACGCCTTGCCCTGGTACGCGCCGCGGCAATGCGCGTCGACGTCGGCGATCGCGGCGCGGTACAGCGCCGCCGGAGTCAGCTTCGACTGGTAGCCCTGCTGCTCGGTGCCTTCTTTCCACGGGCCTTGCATGTACCACGTCTCGGCGCGCCCGTAGGGGCCGGCAAGCTGGCGGTCGATGAACACGGCGACGCCGGCTTCCTTCGCGCCCGGGCCGAGCGCGTCCTGCGGAATCAGCCGGTCGACGGCGGCTTCGATCCAGGTGAATTCCGCATCGTTGAAGTACTGGCGGGAAGTCGGCGGCGGGGAAGCGTCGGCGGCGGCGTCGCGAACGAAGGCGATCGGCGCCACCCCGGCGGCGGGAACGATTGCCGCCTTGAGCAGCTGGCGCCGGCCGGCGACGAATTTCATCGCTCGGCTTCTTCGATCACGGGCCGGGGGGTGCGCGCGCTTGTAAAAAATACAAACGGGCACCGGACCGGGACCGGCAGTTCGCGGCCCCCGGAGGAGTCATCGCACATCGTCGAATCCCTCAACTTGTTGCACGGGTTGCGCATCGCGCGGCGCTATACTCGAAACGCCGCGACACGACCGGCACTTGCCCTGTCGCGACATCCAAATCGAGTGCGCGCGCACGCCTTGTCATGTTTCGACGACAGCTTGCATCAACGGTTCGACTGACGCGCGTGGCGCGCGGAACAACTGTGTTTTCCACGCTGCGACAATTCCGATGAATCTGGTCGCCATGGAGATGTTCGTGCGCGCCGCCGAGGCCCGCAGCCTTTCCGCCGCCGCGCGCCGCCTCGGCGTGTCGAAGTCGGCCGTCAGCAAGCACATCACGCAGATGGAGCACGAGCTCGGTGTTTGCCTGCTGCATCGCACGACACGCTCGGTGACACTCACCGAGATCGGCGACGCGTTCCTGGAGCGTTGCGCGCAGATGATCGCCGCCGCCGAGGAAGCGGAGCACGTGGCGTCGCATTTCCAGGCGGCACCGCGCGGACTGCTCAAGGTGCATGCGCCGGTCGATTTCGGCGTGCATCACCTGACACCGGCGTTGTCGCAGCTGCTGGCAGCGTACCCCGAGCTGCGTGTCGACCTCGTGTTCGACGATCATCCGGCCAACCTCGCGGAGGACGGCTTCGACGTCGCGATCGTGGTCGACAAGGAGCCCAATGGCGGGCTGGCCGCGCGCCGCCTGGCGCCCATCGGCCGCAGTGTCTGCGCCAGTCCCGCGTACCTGCGCCGTCGCGGCGCGCCGTGCGCGCCGCAGGACCTCGCGCGTCATGACTGTCTCGTGTTCGCGCCGCACGGCATCGAGCGCCAGTGGTGCTTCGGCACGGGCGAAAGCGAGATCCGCGTCACCATCGACGGATCGGTGCGGCTCAACAACCAGAACGCGATTCGCCAGGCGGCGCTGTCGGGCCTCGGCATCGCGCTCCTGCCGACGTACCTGATCGGGGCCGACCTGCAGCGCGGAAGCCTGCGGCAGGTGCTCGACGGCTACGCGCCGCCCGGACTCGCGATCTGGGCGGTCTACCTGCGCAATCGCCACCTGTCGCCGAAGGTGCGCGCCTTCATCGACTTCCTGTTCGACCGCTTCCAGCTGAAGCCGCCCTGCGACGTGTCGTAGCGGTCGCGGCAGCTCCCGGGGCGTTCAGCGTCGCGCGAAGCGCTTGCCGATGCGCGCCAGCAGCGAGCGCGGCCGCAGCAGGGCACCGGGCAGCGCGTCGTAGTAGCGGTGATGGACGTAGCACCAGCTCCAGTTGCCGTTGCGCTCGTGGGGCACGATGAGCGGATGCGCGGTGTCCCTGAAATGGGCGAGCGCATGCGCGTGGCGCGAGTCCTCGCAACAGCCGACGTGGCCGCAGGTGAGGCACACGCGCAGCGCGGTCCACGGCTCGCCCAGCGCCATGCACTCCTCGCATCCGCGCGTGCGAGGAGCGACCGGCACGATGCCGGCGAAATGCTCGCAGCGCTCGCTCATGTCACCCCGGCGCTCGCGTGCGCGGACGGCGCGCCCGGCAGCGGGCGGCCAGGCATGGTGCGCGGCACGGGCGTGGCGAACCGGGCGTGCATCGCCCGCTCTCCGGGCGGGGTGAACGCGACGGCGCGCGAATGGCGCACGCGGCGGGCCCAGCCCTGTTCCATGACGCGGCGCAGGAGCGCCGCGCCGAGCGCGCCGGCCAGGTGGTGCCGGCGCATGCTCCAGTCGAGGCAGGCGCGGCACAGCGGCCGGCGTTCGCGCGCCAGCGCGTCGACGTCGACGCCGAATTCGGCGAAGTACGCGCGACCCTTGGGCGTCAGCACCGGGCCGTCGCCGCCGTCGCGCAGCACGCGTGCGGCGAGCAGCGCGTCGTAGACCCGCACTCCCATCTCGCCGGCAAGGTGGTCGTAGCAGACGCGCGCGCGCCGCAACGCCGGTTCGCGCGGGCCGGGCCGCACGCGGGTGGCGCCGGTGCGCTCGGCGACGTCCATCAGGCTCTCCAGCGCATGGGCGACGTCGTGGCCCGCGAGGCGGAAGTAGCGGTGCCGCCCCTGGCGCTCGACGGTGAGCAGCCGCGCGTCGACGAGCTTGGCGAGATGCGTGCTGACGGTCTGCGGCGTGACGCCCGCTTCCTGCGCCAGCTCGGTGGCGGTGAGCGCCTCGCCCGACAGCAGCGAGGTCAGCATGTGGGCGCGCGCATGGTCGCCGATCAGCGCGGCGATGCGGACGATGCTGGGGCCGTCGTGCATGCTTCGATCTTAGTCGAATCATTCGCGCGTGGCAACCGGTACGCTCCACGGATCGCGCGATGTCGCCGCGCGGCGCGGTCGAGCGGCGGCGCCCGCACCACGCGTGCAACCCGGAGGTCACGATGATCACCTGCGTCATCCGTTACCAGATCGACCCGTTCCAGCGCGCGGCATTCGCCGAGTACGCCGCCAACTGGGCCCGCATCATCCCGCGCTGCGGCGGCGACCTCGTCGGTTATTTCCTGCCGCACGAAGGCACCAACGACGTGGCCTTCGGACTGATCGCGTTTGCCGACCTCGCCGGCTACGAGGCCTACCGCGCGCGGCTGCGCGCCGATCCCGAGGGACTTGCGAACTTCGAGTTCGCGCAAGTGCGACGTCTGATCCTGCGCGAGGAGCGCACGTTCACCGAGGCCGTGGCGGCGACGTTCCGTCGCCCCGCGCCCTAGCGCGGCAGCGCCGGGCTGTCCTTCGCGGTCGGGGGCAGCGTCTCGATCAGTTGCCGATCACGCCGATGCCGTGTGCCATCAGCGATGCGCACAGGATGATCAGCACGACCAGGGTCGCCTCGACGTGGATCACGCGGCGGATGCGCCTGAGGTGCGCGGGGTCGAGCGCGGGCGTGCCGCCTTGTCGGAGAACCGGACGCATCCGCAGGAACTGCAGCGTCGGGTAGATCGACAGCAGCCCGACGGCGACGAACAGCGCCATCTTGGCGATGAAGAAGACGTCGTGCAGGTAGTACGCCGGTCCTTTCGCGAACCACAGCACGCGCGCGATCCCGGCCAGCAGCACCACGGCGGCGCTGGTGCCGAACACGCCGTCGACGACGAGAAGGCGCCGCGCAGTGAAGGCGTCGAGCGTGCCGCGCGTCAGCATCAGCTCGACGGCGAGCGCCGCGAACAACGTGAACGCCGCGAGGAAGTGCAGGAAGGCGACGAACGCGGACATGAGGTTGTGCAGCGATCCGCAGGCGAGCGCGGTGGCCGATTATGCTACGGCTCCGCTCCCGCCGATCGCTGCAACCGCAGGCGCACGACGGGCCGATGGGACTTGCGCCGTGCGACCTCCGCGAAGCCCGCGTCGTCGAACATCGACTTGGCGCCGAACCACATCGTGTCATCGTGCGCGCGACCCTCGCGGTCGACCGGATAAGCTTCGAGCAGCGTCACGCCACGCTTGCGCGCCCAGGCGACGGCGGCGGCCAGGAGCGCGCGCGCCACGCCTTGCCCGCGATACGCCGAGGGCACGACGAAGCAGATGATCGACCATACCCGCGCATCGTCGACGGGCTTCATCACCGGCGAGCGCGCGAGCTTCGCGTAGTCCTGCCGCGGGCCGAGCGAGATCCACCCGATCGGCGTGCGGTCGCGATAGCCGACGAGTCCGGGCGGCGTATCGGCGCGTGCGAGCGCCGCGAGGTCCGCGCGATTGCGCGCGGCGCGAGTCATGCCGGCCGTCGGCCCGGGCGATGCGCCGCTGCGCCGGTAGTACATGCACCAGCAGCCGCGGGCGACAGCGCAGCCCCGGGCATTGAACACTTTCTCGAGATCGGGCCAGTTCCCGGGCGTCAGCGGCTTGACCGTGAGCTTCATCGGCGAAAGCCGTCATTCCCGCGAAACCGCGAATCCCGCTGGGGGTCCGCGTATGCGGCAGTCGATGTCGCGCTCATCGGCTCTCTTGCCGGCGCCGCGCCCGCAATGCCTCGCGACGCTCGAGACTCTCGGCCGACCATACGACCTTGGCGTCGTAGTATTCGGGGACGCAACGCGCGCCTGGCGGCAGCACCACCCACGGCAGCCTGGTCGACGTGAAGATGTGGATGTCGGGGGGCAGCGCGTCGGGATCGGCGAGCGTGCCCACACGCACGAAGCGCACCGCGTCACCGCCGCCGGCGTAGTGGCTCCATACGGCGATCCGGCATGACGGGCAGCGGGCGATGCGCTGGCCCTTGCCGCTCGCCGACGGCGTGAGCACGATTTCCGGCTCGCCCCGCGTCAGCACCACGTATTCCGATTCGACCATTGCATTGAGCGCGAACGCGGTGCCGGTCTCGCGCTGGCACCAGCGGCAGTGGCAGCAATGCACGATCAGCGGTGCCCGCATCAACTGGTACCGGACGGCGCCGCAATCGCAGCCGCCCGCCAGCGGATACGCGACGTCCGCGCTCATCGCCGCCTTGATATCGGCGCGGAGGCTGCGCCACGCGGCTCGCCGGGCGCGATGTCGATCGCCACGCGCTTGACGCGCGCCGAAGCCCCGCGCGCGATCGCCACCACCGCCTTGCGGCTGCCGAAATGCGCGGCGACGAGCGCGATGAGCTCCGCGTTCGCTTTGCCGTCGATGGGCGGCGCCTGGACGTCGGCGAGCCACACCCCGTCCTCGCCCTCGCGCAGCGCGCTGGCGCGGGCATTCGGCCTCACCTTGACGCTGATGATCTTCATGGGGCGAACACGAGGGCACCGCTACGGCGAAGTGCGCGACGTCAGCGCGCCGCCTTCGCCGTCTGCACGGCGCGTGCGAAGAAGTCGTGGACGCCGGAAGCGCTCATCGTGCGCGCGTCGGCCAGCTCGCCGGCATGCGTGGCGTACAGGATCCTGGCATCCGGCGAAACCACGACGGCGGAAGGAATGCCCTTGGAGACCGCGTCGCCATAGGCCGCCGCGATGTCGAGATTGCGGTCGAAATGGCCGACGTCGATCTTCACCACCTTGAATTCGCGCGCCATCAATGCCGCATTGGCCGGCTTGCGCAGCGCCGCGTCGAGCGCCCGACAGTCCTCGCACCAGTTGGCGCCGAAGACCAGCAGCACGTTCTTGCGGGTGCGCGCGGCGTCGGCGAGCGCGTGGCGAATGCCGGCATGCGCGTCCGCGGACGCGTCATAGGGCAGCTTCGCGGCAGGCACGCCACCGAACGCCAGCGTCACCAACAGCAGCAACGCGCACGCCAGCGCGCGTGGCGGCGGACGGCCGGACAGGATCGGCATGCGCATCACGCGGTGGCCATGGATATCGACGTCGACTGTCGCGCGCCCTTCACCGCACGTAGCGCCAGATCACCAGCAGAATGATGGCGCCGAGCAGCGACATGAAGAACCCGGCCGCATGGAACTTGGCGCCTTCGGGCGGCTTCGAGACCATGTTGCCGATCACGCCGCCGATCAGCGAGCCGACGATGCCGACGACGGTCGTGGCGATGAACCCCATGGCGTCGACGCCGGGCACGAGCGCGCGCGCGATGAGCCCGACGACGAAACCCACGATGATCGACCAGACGATGTGGATGAGCCCCATCACCTCTCCTCGACGTTGAAGGCCGGCGCTATTCTGCGCCGGGCGGCGCGCGCCATGCAAGGCGCCGGCGGCTGGCACGCATCACCGGTCCGGCGGGGGATCGGGTGGCTCGCCGCGGTCGCACTTGCGGCAGCCGAGGCGCGCGCCGAGGTGGCGCCTGCGGCCGGCCTCGGTGGTCACCCATGGCCGCGACACCCACGGCGGATCGTGGCGCACGTGCTGGTTGTGGCCGCAATCGAGCTCGGCGACCCAATGCAAGAGGTCGTCGAGGTGAAAACCGACGATCGCACGCTGCATGCGGCGACGCGAGGCGTTCTAGAACCCGCGCGACCACTTGCGCAGCCAGATGCAGGCGAATCCGGCCACCACCCAGCCCAACCCGACCATCGGCATGTCCGACACGAATGTCCACACCACCGCGTTGACGAAGCACAGCATCATCGCGAAGATGACGATGAAGATATCGGTCATGCCGGCCGCCGCGGCTCAGGCTCAGACGAGCTTGATCTCGCCGTCGAAGGTGACTTCGAGCGCCAGGCCGGCGATCGACAGGGTCATGGTCGCCGGCAGCGTCTCCGTGCCGGCGATGCTGCGGTCGGCGGTGGCCCGCGCCACCGCTTGCTCGATCTCGCGCTGCGAGTTGACGCCGACCATCTTCAGGAACTTGCGGATGCTCAGGTTGAATGTCTCTTCGTTCAAGGTAGTCTCCAGTTGAATCGGCGTTGCCGCGCGAGCGCGCCGCGGCGCAAGTGACGCCAATCTACCTTTACGCGGCGAAATTGTGAATCGAACCGTGCAACAACGGCCGCTGCTGTAGCGCGTGCCGCGCGCCCGCCGTTCGTCCTCACGCCGGCGCCGCTACGCGCCTGGTGCCGGCGACTCGATCGCGGCGAGGTCGGCGGCGGCGAATGGCCGTTCGTCGTTGGCGAGGCTCTCGTAAAGCGCCAGCGCGCGGGTGCGCGCGTCGTCGAAGCCGCCACGCTCGCCGGCGGCCCGGCGCGCGAGCGCCAGCGCCGCGCAGCCGAAGAACAACTCGAACGGCGGCGCATGGTTCGTGTCGCACAGCGCGATGCAGTGCACGGCGCTTGTGATCGCGCCCTGGGCGTCCCCTGCGCACAGCCGGCTCCGCGCCAGCCGGTAATGTGCGCGCTCCTCCTCCACCCACGTGCCGGCGATTTTCCAGTGCACGAGCGCGCTTTGCGCGGCGTCGAGCATCGCCTGCGTTTCGCGTGGCGTGCGGTCGTGTTTTTCCTCGAGCGCGGCGGCGAGATTATTGCCGGCCACGGCCAGCGCGCGATTCGCCGGCGAGTCCTTGGGGAAGCCCGCGGCGGCGAGCGCGCACGCGGCGGCATGCGCGTCGATCGCGCGCTCGAAGGCATGCCGGCCGGCGAGCGCGGAGGCGGCAGCGGCGAGCGCCGCCGCCCGGTCGTCTCGCGCGAGCGCGGCGAACGCGTCCGCATCGCCGGCGGCATGACGCAGCGTCGCGACGTGACGATCCAGCGCGTGCGTGGCGTCGCCGCCTTCGAACGCGGGCGTCGTGCGCAGCGCGTCGAGTAGCGCCACGCCGTCGCGCCAGCGTCCGAGATGCTCGCCGTACACATGCGTCGCCAGCGCGGCGAATCGCTGCAGCTGCGCGGCGTTCTGCGGCAGCATGAGCGAATCCGCGAGCTGCGCGGCGACGTCGTCCGGACGCTCGCCGTGCGCGGTCCACGCCGCTTCCATGAACGCGTCGAAGCTCGAGCTCGGTGCCTCGAAGGCGGCGGCCATCAGCGCGCTCCGGGCCCGCGCGACCACGATCGCCGCCACCGTGCGGCAAGGCCGACCAGCAGCCAGAGCAGGTAGGGCGTGAACAGGAGCCCGCGCGCGATCAGCCGGTCGGCATCGTCCCAGAACTCGTTTTCAAGGAAGCCGGCGGCGACGAGGCCGGCGGCGCACAGCACGATCGCCGTCAGCCGCACGCCGCCGCCGAACGTGGCAAACCGCGGCGCGGCCATCGTCGCCGCGGCGACCACGCCAAAGGCGTAGAACGTGTACAGCACGAGCAGCTTCATGCCGTAGTCGCCGAACATGTCGCGATACCAGTCGTCGACGACCAGCGAATACGCGATGTACGCGCCCGCGGCGAGCGGAAACGCGACGAACGGCGCCGACAGCACCCCGGCGATGATCACCGGCAGACGCGGCAGCACTCGCCTCACGTCAACCGCAGATCCATGCGGGTCTCATCGCGGACGGTCGACATCGACGTCCTCCCAGTACTCCATGGTGGCCGCGGCGCGGTAGCCGGTTCCGGCGAGTCGCACGCCGACGCGACCGCTATCCGGATACACGATGACGTCGTGCGGATTGGTGCTGCCGAACACGAGGTAGCGGCAGGGCTCGCCGGTGTGGTTGAAAAGCGCATGCGCGACGCGCTGCCCGGCGGGGAAGCACACGTAGTGGCCCACCGTCAGCACGTACGGCCGCTCGCCCAGGCGCAGCGTCATGCTGCCTTCGAGCACCATCACGTGCTCTTCCTCGAGCATGTGGTAGTGCGACTGGTTGGCCTGCTTGCCCGGCGGCAGGATCTCCATCGACACGCCGACCTGCGTGCCGCCGCCGAAGCTGCTCAAGTGCTGGTAGCGGATCTCGAAACGCTCGCCCTTGCCGAACGTCTCCCACGGCACGCGCGCGATCTCGAACGGCTCGAACACGCCGGCCGCATTCCGCGACGTGGGGTGATCGTCCATCGCGGGCGCTATCCTGGCGTGTGGCACACGGCCTCGACGTTGTGGCCGTCGGGGCCGATGACGAACGCGCCGTAGTAATCGGGGTGATAGTGAGCGCGGATGCCGGGCGGGCCGTTGTCCTTGCCGCCCGCGGCGAGGGCGTGCCGGTAGAACGCGTCGACGTCGGCGCGCGTCGCGGCAGCGAAGGCGATGTGGATCGGCGCCGGCGGCTTTTCGCCGGCACCGAGCCAGAACGCGGGCTTGCCCGGCCGGCCGAGGCCCACGCCTTGCGGAAATTCCATCACGACGCCGATGCCGAGCGGTGCCAGCGCCGCCACGAAGAACGCCTTGCTCCGTGCAAGGTCGCTGACGCCGATGCCGATGTGGTCGAACACGCAATCCTCCGTTCAGCGCGGCATCGCGACGCCGCGCGCTAAACCGCCGGCTTGAAATTGCGCAGGATGTTGGCGGCGAACACGTAGAGACCGACCAGCACCACCAGCGAGCTCACCACCACCACCGGCAGCACCGCTTCGTTGCCGGAAAGCATCACGCCGAGGCTGATCATGAACACCGGCAGCCCGAGGTTGTGCAGCCAGAAATGTATGCGCGCGAGGCCGGTCTGCGCGGCCTGCGGATACAGGTGATAGGCAACTCCGGCGATCGCGAGTGTCGCCCAGCCGAGAAGGCCGATGTGCGCGTGCACCGGCACCAGCGCGAAATTCTGCCGGATGCCCATGATGATGCCGAGCGTCGCGCCGACGATGAGATAGACCACCGCGATCCGTATGAAATTGAGTGCCACTCCTGTCTCCCCTGTTTTGGTTTGTGGTTATCAGCGTGCAAGGATTTGCAATGCCACTGTCAACTGCGCGACGAAACCGGCTGCGAAGGCCAGCGTGCGTACCCACGGCCACGCCAGCGTATACGCGACCACGTGCACGACCCTCGCCCAGAAATACAGAATGGCGGCGAATGCGACCGTGCCGTTCGAGATGCCGAGCGCATTGGCGACCAGCAACAGCACGGCGAACACGACGAGGTTCTCCACCGCGTTTGCATGCGCCGCCCTTAGGCGGGCGGCCCACGGCGACTGCGGCTTGGGATTCGGTGGATAGCCGACGGTGTCGGGGATGCCGCGCACCATCAGGCGGTCGAGGATGTAGGGCAGCCACAGCAGCCCCGTCAACAGTGTGACCCAGGTCAGGTAGGTGAGCTCGGGCTTCATCGTGCTGCTCCGGTGGTGGGTCTGGCATCGGTGCCAAGCGCGAAATGTACTCCTCGACGGCGCATTCGACGAGTCCGCCGGCACGCGGCGGCGGCCGGCGTCGCGCCACGAGCACGCTGCGCGGCGCATGGCTGCCCGCCGTGCGAGGGGTCAGGCGAGCGGCTTGCGCACCCGCTGCGCGGGGTCGTAGAAGAACTGTTCCTCGGCGATGCGCTCGCCCTGCCAGCGCTGGTACGCGAGCTCTTCCATCTCGGTGAACGTGCCGTCGGGCCATTCGAAGCGGAACCACCAGTGCACGACGACGGAGTCGCCCTCGACGAACGCCGGTCGCAGGCATCGCGAGGCGACGCTGGCCGCGCGCGCCAGCACCGCGCGCTCGTGCGCGACGAGCAGGTCGCGCCCGCTGCGCGGCGGCGCCTGGTTTTCGCGCATCGTCGCATCCTCGGTGTAGAACTCCTCGATGGCTTCGGCGTGCGCGTTCGATTCGACGCGGGCGATGAAGCGCTCGAGCGTGGCGGGCAGCGGCATCGTCGGCGGCGCGTTCGTCGGGCGGAGGGCTATTTCACCACGAGCTCGTCGACGACCGCTTCGACGTCGTCCACCCTGCGCACGACCTTCTCGAGCGCGGCGGCGTCGGCCTTGCGATGCACGCAACCCTTGAGCCATACCCATCGGCGCTGTCCCTCAACCCAGACGCTGGTGTCGGCGAAGCGGCCGTCGGCGAGGATCGCCTTCTTCACGCGCGGGATGATCTCGCGGTCGTAGAGGTAGGAGTTGGCCAGGCGGCAGAATCCCGAATCGAAGCAGCGCGTGCCACGCTCGGCACGCTCGTGGGCCTCGATCTGCATCTCCTCGCGCGTGACGAGCGGGCCCGCCGGCACGGGGCAGTCCTTGACCGCCCCGGTGACCTGCAGAAACGGGTCGTCGAAATAATTGGCGCGTGCGGGCGCAGCCGCGGTGCTGCCGGTCTGCGCGAGTGCCTGGACCGCGACAAGAGCCGCAGTCGCCAGCAGCATTCTCGCCGCCGCAGTCGCGCGGTCGCGGCATGCGCGGTGCGGAAGGCACGCCGAGCCCGGTGTGGACATTCGCGTCGCGGGCGTTGCGTGCACCGCCACGCTAGACGATGTGGCGCAGCACCCGCAGCGGCAGCGCGATCACGAGGTAGGCGAGATAGGCGAGTACCGCGATTGCCGCCGCAACGGCCGACAGCGGCAGCAGCACCAGCCAGAAGATCGGCGCGAACGCCAGCGCAAGCAGCGCCAGAGGAACCGCGACGACGGCCAGGACGACGATGGCGAAGAGCAGGAAGAGGAGCTTGAGCATGCCCGAAACCCTCCGATGCAAACGCCTGTGATCGTACGCCGCCGGCGCGCACGCGGCCAGGCATTGCGCCGGTATGCACGGGGATGCGATCAACGGCGGCCGACGCCGATGAACGCCCACGCGCGGCCACTTGGGAGCGGGTATGCGACGCCGGCGCTCATCGCAGCGACTTGCGCACGACGAGCTTGAGTCCCGACCATACGTCGCTCACTGCGCAGACCTTGACGTCGACGAATCCGAGCGGCAGCCCCGCTTCGCGCACCGTGTCTTCCGTCACTTCCGATGCCACGCCGGAGGCCTTCTTCGGCCACGACACCCACACCGTCGCGTTGGCGCGCAATTGCCTGCGCAGCCGGGCCAGGTGCCGGTTCAGGTCCGCGCTGCGTACGACGAAGACGTGCGCAACGTCGACCGCATCGCTGGCGCGTGACGTGAATTCCACGCGCTCGGGCAGTGGCGCGAGGAGCGTTTCGTAGTCGGCCGGCTGGCCGATGGCAAGCACGCGGCTGCCGGCGACGATGCCGAGCTTTTTCGCCAGCGGCGTGCCGGAATATCCGGCGGGCGTGCGGCCGGTGGTGATCGTCACGCGAGCGCGATCCGGTAGCGCAATCCCGGCGCGTGGCCGAACGGCGCCGGCTTGGTGAACGTCTCGATGAGCTCGCCGCCGTTGGCGAGGATCACGCGCCGCGACGCGGCATTGTCGGGATCGGTGGTGATCTCGACGAAGGCAAGTCCTTCGGCCTTCGCCGCCGCCAGTGTCAGCGCCAGCGCGCGCGTCGCGTAGCCGCGATTCTGCTTCCACGGCACCACGGCGTAGCCGACATGGCCGAGGCAATGCGGCGGCAGCGCCGTGGTTCCCGGGACCCAGCGCAAGCCGATGGAGCCGCAGAATTCGCCATCCCAGATCCAGCGGCGATAGCCGGGAATGCGCGGCACCTGCGAGCCGTCCGGCAGCGTCACCGGAGGACCCTTGCCCTCGCGGTCGACCATGGCGGCGAGAAACGCGTGCGGATCGGCGTGGATCGTCGCGAGCTCGTCGGCCGCAGCCGGAGCGCCTCGGACGTTGTCGGGGGACCAGCCGCGCTCGAGCGCGGCGACGTAGCTCGCGAGGTGCTCGTGAGACGGCCAGACCAGCGCCATCGCAGCCGCGGGCGCGGTCATCACCGGCGCCGCACGGCGGGCAACGCCACGACAGCGTCCGCCCGCGTCGATGCGGCGTGGGTCACGCGTGCAGGATGCGTCCGCCGCCGAACGCCCAGTTCTCCCACGCCGTCTCCTTGAAGCACACCATCACGTTCTCAGGATCCAGGCCCGCAGCGGAGACCCCCTGCACCAGGGTTTCGAGGAACGTGCGCTTGACCTTGACGCTGCGACCGACGGACCACAGTACTTCGATCAGCGCGAAGTCGTCCGTGCGGGGCGTGCGCAGGTCGGGATAGCCCGGGTCGTAGCGGAAATCGGCAGCATCGAGCTCGATCACGCGCTGGAACTTGTCCGCCGCCGGCACGCCGACGGCGATGAGCGCGGCGTGCGCCGCATCGAGGATCGTGCTCTTGAACGCCGCCGATTTCGGCCGGCGGACGGTCAGCGTGACGAGTGGCATGAGGGCTCCGGTGGACGAGGATCCGATCGAGGCGGGATAGCTGCGAGGGCCGCAGGCGCACGCAACCGGGAATGGGCCATGTCATTGCGCCGAATCAGCGCCGCGATTGCCGCGGCCGGTGTACACGAACCCGCCGATGAAGGCCAGGATCGCGCCGATGGGCCCGAACACGAATGCCGCGGTCATCGCCGCCTCCACCGAGCGGTCGTGCATGTTCGGGGAGAATTGCGACACGAGGAAATAGCCCGCCGCGGCGATCGCCGCGTAGCCGACGAGCGCACACAGCACGCCGATCGCGAATCTTTTCATGTCCATCTCCCCGGGCCCGAGGCCGGCCCGCCGCGAACGCTACCAGATTCGTGGCGCCAGCGCCGGCACGCGCGACGCGTACTGGCGATAGGCGTCGCCGAACTGCTGCTGCATGAACTGCTCCTCGACGCGCAGCTTGCGCCACAGCGCGACCAGCACGATCGCCACCGCCAGCACGCCGCGCCACTCACCGCGCGCCAGCGCGGAGCCGATGAAGCCGAGCAGCAACCCGGTGTAGATCGGATGGCGCACGATCGCGTACGGTCCGCTCGTCACGAGCTCGTGGTCCTCCTTGATCGTGACGATGCCGCTCCAGTTGCGCCCGATGTGGACGCGGGCCCAGACGCTGAACAGGAGTCCGGCGGCGGTGAGCAGCGCACCGACCACGAACGTCCACTCGGCGCGCGGCAGGAAACGGTCGCCCAGCAGCCACACGGGCATCCGGTTCGACCACAGCAGCAGCGCCGCGAGGATCAGCGGCAGCATGTGCGCGAGACGCGAGACGACCGGCTCGCGTTGCGTTTCGCGCTTGACGTTGCGCGACAGCAGCCACCAGTACAGCGCCCAGCCGATCCACATCGCGGCGAAGAGGTAGCGGTGGAGGAAGTTCATGCCGGCGGCGGCGTCGAGCATTGGCGTGGACGGGATGGGTGTCTTTGCGTCGGCGCGCGTGAGGCGACCCACGTCGGTGCGCCCCTGCATTCTAGCGGCGACCCGTACGCGTGTCGGCGCGCCGCTACAGCGCCAGCACCACGACGCCCGCGGCGACCAGCGCGATGCCCAGCCATTCGTGCAGCGCCGGCCGCTCGCCCAGAAATGCGAATGCGAACACCGCCACGAGCACCACGCTCAGCTTGTCCACCGGCGCCACTTTCGAGGCGTCGCCGGCTTGCAGCGCGCGGAAGTAGCAAACCCACGAGGCGCCGGTGGCGAGTCCCGAGAGGCCAAGGAAAAGCCAGGTGCGTGAGGACAGCGTCAGCGGATTGGCCCATTTGCCGGTCCACGCGATGAAGGCCGCCAGCACGCCGACGATGACGAGCGTGCGCACCAGCGTGGCCAGGTCGGAGTCGACACCCTGCACGCCGACTTTGGCGAAGATCGCCGTGAGGGCGGCGAAGGCGGCCGACAGCAGCGCCCAGGCGAGCCAATTGCCGGCGGCCGGCATCATGGCCGGCGCGCCTTGCGGCACATCGACGACGGCGGCGGCAAGCCTTCAGCCATGGAGGATCGGCGGTCCACGCAAGGACGATCGGAAGTCGCGGACGCCGGCACACTCGCGCGTCACGGTCGTCAGGATACTGCGCGGGCTGCCGAGGCGCCGCGATCGAGCAGGCGAACCATCATCGCCTCGTCGCGCTCGACACCGGCCGCTGCGCAGCGCGCCGGTGACGCCGCCGCGAATTCGAGTCGCTCGAGCAGGCGGCGCGAGCGCCGATTTTCCGACTTGAAGATTGCAGTGAGCTGGCGCACGCGATAATGCGCCGACAGCTCGGCGATCATCGCGGCGACGGCCTCCTGGGCGAGCCCGCGGCCCCACCAGGCGCTGCCCAATACGTAGGCGATGGCGGCGGTGCCGTCGCCATGCACGGTGGCCTGCACGTAACCTGCGAGATCGCCCGGCGCCAGGCGGATCACCCAATTGAGCCACTGCTGAGTGCCGTCGCCCGACCATCGCGTCTCGAGGCGCGTGAACCGCTCGCGCAGCCACGCCACCGACGGTGGCGGCGTGTTCTCGAACGCGTAGATTGCGGGGTCGCCAAGGACGCCGAACATCGCATCGGCGTGTGCCACGACTTGCGGCTCGAGCTTGAGCCGCGGCGCACGGATCACGCGCACGGCTGGCGCTTCGTCGCGCGTCCTGCACGGGACCGCGGCAGCGCGGTCACGGCCGGCGTGGCAGGGGAACGCCGCACGAGCCTGCGCGCATCTACTGCATGTCGCGCCGCGCGCGGTGCGGCGGATTGAAGCGGCCGTCGCACAACAGCGTTGCCGCCACGGCAAGGGCGATCGACAGCGGCAGCACCATCAGCCCGGCGATCCAGTTCCACGAGTCGCCGCGGTCGAGGACCTGCACGGCGACGCAGGTCAGCACCGCGGTGGCGACGACGGCCACCAGCGATGCGCGGCGCGGCTCGCGAAACAGCGCCTCGGCGGCAACGCCGACCAGCAGCGGCAGCAAGACCAGGACGATCAGGGCGTTCACGGGCGCGGGCAGTCGCGGGTTCCCGCCACCCTCGCATAGCCCGAAAGGCGCCAGGCGGGAGTGCCGCAGCACCCGCAAACCCCATTTCTACGCCGATCCACGCATCGCGCCAAGGGGCAGGTCGCCGCGGCACGCGCCTGCGCTCGCCGAGGGTTCCAAGGCGACATGCGACACGCATTGCAGGAGCGGGCGCAGGGAATCGCGGCGGCGGGGAACGCCGCGGCAGGCCATCACGGCATGTCCTCGCGGCAATAGAGGCCGAAACCCTTGCGCGGCCGCAGCCGCTCGTAATACGCCTGCACGGCCGGGAGCTTTGCGTGCTCGATCGGCGTCTTCAGCCAGCGATGGACCGTGAGCGCGAGGACGATGTCGGCGAGCGTGAACGTGTCGCCGGTGACGAACGCGCTGGTGTGCACAAGCTGCGCGTCGAGCATCGCCATGTGCCGGTTCCAGCTCGCCGCGCTGGCGTCGATCGCCGCGCGATCGGTGTGCGCGGCGCTCTTGCGCACCAGCGCCATGAAGGCGTAGCGCCAGGCGGTATTGAGGTCGCCGGCCTGCCAGTCCATCCACTGCTCCACGATCGCGCGTGGCTGCGGGTCGCGGGGCAGCAGGTCCTCCCGCTTCTCGCGCGCGGCGAGGTAGCGGCAGATCGCATTCGACTCCCACAGCACGAACGCCCCGTCGCGGAGGACCGGCACCAGCGCGTTGGGATTGAGCGCGAGGAATTGCGCGTCCCGGGTGTCGCGAAAACCCGTGCCCCACCATTCCTGTTCGAACGGCACGTCGAGCTCGGCGCAGGCCCACAGCACCTTGCGCACGTTGATGGAGGATGTTCTGCCGAGGATGTCGAGCATGGGGATGTCGGTCGAAGCCTAGCGTAGATGAGGAGGGAGCTTGCCGATGGCGGCGGCGAAGCGCGCATGGGCGGCGGGATCGACCGGCCGATGGCGCGGCTTGTCGCTCGGCGGATCCTTGCCAAGGTAGTTGTCGCCTTTCCAGTTCGTTGCCGGCCGGATCGGCCGCGGCTCGAAACCGCCGCCGCAGTTCGGACACACGTTGTCGAGGATATCGTCGACGCACGTGGCGCAGAACGTGCACTCGTACGTGCAGATGCGCGCTTCGCGCGAAGCGGGCGGCAGCGCCTTGCCGCAGTTTTCGCAGGTGGGTCGCAACTCGAGCACGGTTCTCCCTCCGATCGACGAGGTCGCGCGTATCGGCGGCGAATCGTCGCGATGGGCGACCGGCCCGGAACCGTCGATCGCAGCCAACGCAGGCGAGCCGTCGCTTCGCTGCACCGCGGAGATTAACCGATGCCGCGCGCCGGCGGGGCGTCCACCGTCCCGCGCACGGCCCATGCACGCGCGACGAGCGCGATGGATCCGTCGGCGCGCACCGGCAGGTCCGCGCGGATCCTGTCGCGCAACTTGTCGCGTGCGGCTGCGTCCAGCGCCATTGCGTACGCCGGCGCCGGCCCCTGGCCGCCGAGGAACGGCGACCAGTAGTCGTCGAAGTCGCGAAACACGGTGGGCACGTCGATGGGCACGACCTCGACCGCCGCCAGGTCCGCCCCGCGAAACGCCGACTCCAATGCGTGCGGATCGCACAGTGGAAACCGCACGCCCTCGTCGAGCGCGCGCGCGGCGGGATCGAGCGCCACCGCCGCATTCCAGAAATGGCGAATCAGCGCCATCTTCGCGGCGTAGTCCCATACGTAGGCGGCGACGGTCCCACCCGGCGCGCACACGCGCCGCATCTCGGCGAGGCCGCGCCCCGTGTCGGCGACGAAGTTGAGCACGAGCCCCGAGACCACGACGTCCGCCGTCGCGTCCGCCAGCGGCAGGGCGAGCGCATCGGCGACGCGAAACGTGGCGCCGGCCACGCGCTCGCGCGCCTTGGCGAGGAAGCCGGGCGAAGGATCGACGCCGACGAGCGAGGCCGGTTGCGCTTGCGTGGCGATGGCCGCAGTCAGCGCGCCGGTGCCGCAGCCGATATCGAGCCAACGCAGCGACGCCGGCTGGTCGAGCCACGCCAGGAACGCAGCGGCGACCGGACGGCTCCAGCGGCCGATGTAGCGCTCGTAGGGATCGCCCTCGTGCCAGTGGTCGTCGGGCGGCGTCGGGTTCATGTGCAGCGACTCGCGCGGGAATGGCCGATGCGAGCAACGGCGCGCACGTGCATGGCCGGGCTCAAGTCGCTTGAGGCGAAGTGCCACGCACCTCGCTGACCGAAATGGCCAGCCCATCGGGATCGCGATTGCGCGCGATGCGCGCCCCGAATATCGATTTGGGCGCCTCGATGCAGTTGACGCCGTGTTCGGTCATGCGCCGATGGAACGCGTCCAGATCCGGCACGCCGAAGCCCGGTTGGCACTGTCCGGCCGGCGTTTCATTCGATCCGCCGGCAACGGGGGCTGCGGCCTCCGCTGCGTGCAGCGCCAGCGTCGCGCCCTGCGTCGCGAACTCGGTCCAGCCCGGCGACTCGAATCGGAGCGGCAAGCCAAGCGTATCGCGGTAGAACGCGGCCGCTCGCCGCATGTCGCTGACGAAGACGATGGCGTACTGGATGCGCATGGGATCTCTCCCGGGTGCCACGTGCCGAATGGGCATTCTGCGCCGGCGCACGGGACTCGAATAGCGACTATTCGCGGTCCGGCCTGGCACCGCGCCCGCTGCGCCAGGGCGCGACCAGCTCGCGTCATGTCAGCAGCTGCGCCCGCGCGGCCACGCGCCACCACATGAGCCCGTAAACGATTGCGACCACCGCAATGGCCCCCGGCAGCACGCGTCGGTACGCGAAGGCGAGGGTGAGCGCCAGCACGCCGGCCGCGAGCCAGATCGCCGCGAGCGCGAAGGCCACGACGCGACTCGTGCGCGACAGGTTTTTTTTCATGGCCGTGCGAGGCGGTGAAACGCTGCGTGCACGGTGTCAGGACACGGCGTAGCTCGATACTTCCACGAGATTCTGGTCCGGGTCGCGAAAATAGACGGACTGCATCGGGCCGGCGGCGCCGGTCTTGGCGACCGGGCCTTCGACGAGGGTGACGCCGCAGCGCGCGAGATGCGCGATCGCCTCCGGCAACGGCACTGCGCTGATCAGGCAGAAGTCGGCGGTGCCCGGCGCCGGATGGGCGGCTTTCGGCTCGAATTCGTGTCCGGCCAGGTGCAGGTTGATCTTCTGCGCGCCGAACGCCAGCGCCTTGCGTCCCGCGCCGAACGTGACGACGTCCATGCCGAGCACGCGCGCATAGAACTCGCACGTGGCTTCGATGCTGCGCACGGTGAGCACGAAATGGTCGATGTGGTCGATCTTCAATGGCCGTCTCCGCGAGGCGTTGTGGCGTGGCGGGCGCGCGCGGCGCGCTCACATGTCGACGATGAACGGGACCGCGGCGAGCAGCACGCCGACGAGCCACAGCCCGAGGATGCTGTCGATGAAGTACGGGTAGGCGCACAGCGCGACGCCGCACAGGAGCGGGGCGAAACGCGCCTGGCGCCGGCCGTAGACGATGTACGCGAAGCCGAGCGCGCCGGTGACGATGCCGATGAAAAGGTGGGCCATCCGGTGTTCCGCCCGCATGCGCAGCGCAGGAGGTTGCGGGCGTCGCGCGCTTCGCGGCTGCGGCGCGCGGCCACCTGCGGGCCGCCGGCGTCAGGGCGTGGGCTTCTCGCCCGTCCCCGGTGGCGCGGTGTCCGCCGGCGCCTCGGGTTGCGTCGCTGCAGCCTTCTTTTGACGCTTCGCTTCGTTCTTCTGCTTCTTCGCGAGGTCTCGTTGTCGTTTCGCAAGTGCGTAGTTGGGCTTTGCCAAGTGAGCTACTCCTTTTCGGGTGGGCGGGGGTGGTCGCCGGCCGGCATGCGGCGCACGGCAGGCGCCACAGTGTCGTCCAGCGGCGAATCGGACGCAAGCCGCGCGACCCTCCGGCGCAGCGCCCCCCCATCGACCGATCACGCGGGATCGCGGGCGGGGTCATGCAGGCGCAATCCAAAGTAGCGCGTGCCGGGCACAGCCTGTCCGCCATAGGGTGCGATCGTGCGAAACCCGTACCGCTGATACAGCCGCTGCGCCGCCGTCATCGATGCCAGCGTATCGAGCCACAGCGCGTCGTAGCCGCACGCGCTTGCGGCCGCGATCGCGGCCTCGACGAGGCGCGGCCCGACGCCGGCGCGGCGGTGCAGCGGTCGCACATACAGGCGCTTCATTTCGCCGACGTGCGCGTCCAGCGGGCGTACGGCGACGCAACCCGCCAGCGCACCCTCGACGCGCGCCAGCAGCAGCACGCCGGCGGGTGGCCGATACGTACCGGGCAGGTTTTCGAGCTCGGCGGCGAAGCCCTGGTACTCGAGATCGACCGGAAGCGCCGCGGCATATTCGCGGAAGAGCTCGCGTGCGCTGGCGATCGCTTCGGCGCCCAGCGCGGGAGCGACGTCGATCATCGCGGACGCCGCCTGGTGTCGCTCATCGCGAATGCCATGGCCGCGCTCGGCGATGGCGGCACGCGGGATTCAATACGGCGATCCATCCTTGTGCGTGAAATGCCATCCATCCTCGCGCGCCACCGCCTTGAGGTCGTCGTCGGGGTAGGTGCCTTCGTCGCCGGGCGTGCGGTCGCCGACCTCGAGATAGACGGCCTCGACCGGCGTCTCGTTGATCAGGTGATGGCCGTCGCCGGTGCCGGCCTTGAACCCCGCACACATCCCCGGTCCGAGCAGGGTGCGTCCCTCGTCCGTGACGAGCGTCGGCGCGCCGTCGAGGATGTAGACGAATTCATCCTGCCGCGAATGCGCGTGGCGCAGCGCCGAGACCGCGCCGGGCGCGAGGCGCGTGAGATTCACGCCGAAGTTGGCGAGGCCGAAGACATCGCCCAGCGGATGCTTGCGCCTGCCCGCCATGCGTGACGCGAATTGCTGCGGATAATTCGTAGGCTTGACGCGTGGCGGCGCGTCGGCGGCGCGGATGGCGACGGGACGCTTCGGCGACGACATGGGGGAGGGCTCCTCAATCACGCGCGCTTGCGCAGCGTCACGTGGGTGGCGCGCTCGCCGGCGACGGACTTCGTGCATTCGTAGCCGAGCACACGCAAGTCGATGCCGTGCAGCAGGTGCTCGCCGGTGCCGAGCACGACCGGCCGCATCGCGAGATGCAGCTCGTCGATCAGGGCGGCGCGCAGGTACTCGCGGATGGTGGCCACGCCACCGCCGAGACGGACGTCGCGGCCGCCAGCTGCAACTTTCGCCTGCCGCAGCGCGGACTCGATGCCGTCGGTGACGAAATGGAACACCGTGCCGCCGGCCATCGTCAGCGGTGCCCGTTCGTGATGCGTCAGCACGAAGACAGGCGTGTGATACGGCGGCTCGTCGCCCCACCAGCCCTTCCATGAATCGTCCGGCCAGGGGCCGCGCACGGGGCCGAACATGTTGCGGCCGAGGATCCACGCGCCGATGCCGTCGAAGCCCTGTTCCGCCATCGCGTTGTCGACGCCGGTCTCGCCCTCGCTCTCGCCCTGGCCATGCATCCTGCGCCAGACGCGCGTCGCGAAGAACCATTCCATCAGCTCGGGCCCGCGCACGCCGAGGGGATGCTCGAGATCCTGGTCCGGCCCGGCGCCGAAACCGTCGATCGAGACTGCGAAGCTCTGTACGCGCAATTTCGACATGCATGCCTCGCTAGGAATGCGACGGTGCAGCGGCGGAGCGGCATCGACGGTCACGCGCACCGCGCGTGAAACGGCAGGCTGCGCCAGCGTCGCGTTTCACTCGCCGGACTGCGTGGGCAGCTTCGCCGCGAGCCAGCCCGAAATGCCCGCCGACATCACCTGGACGTTGCGGTACCCACTCTGCGCAGCGCGCCGCGCCGCGTTGGGCGCCTTGCGGCACAGCGGATTGGAGCAGTAGAACACCAGCGCGGCATCCTTGTCGGCGGGCAGGTCGGCGTCCGTGAATCCGGCGGGATCGAGATGTCGCGCGCCCGGCACGCGCGCCCGCAGCCAGCTGTGGCGCGCATTGACGTCGATGACGGTCACCTGGCCCGGATTCTGCGCGAGCCGATGCAGATCTCTGGGCGAGATCGTTCTGAGACCCATGAGTCGTGCAAACATCGTGAGCGCTCCAATCGAGGGTGGTGACGGACGCGGGAGTCACTTCGCCTTGGGCTCCCACTCGGCGTACGAACGCACATCCGTCGTGTAGTTGAGCCACGCGACCTCCTGCGAGACCCAGATATGTGCGTGCGGGCGTTGACCCGGGTCGTCGTCCAGCGTCGCCACTCGCAAGGCAATCGTCGCGCTGCCGTCGCGGTGCGCGATCAGCTGGCTGCCGCAATTGCCGCAAAAGTACCGCCGCTTGCCTGGCGACGATTCGTAGGCGCGCAGCACTGCTTCGCCCTGAACCCATTTGAAGCGGCTGCGGCTGACGCCGGCCGACGTGTTGAAGGCGGCGGCATGGGCTTTGCGGCACATGCTGCACGAGCAATGTCTCGGAGGCGAGTCGAGCGCCTCCACTTCGTACACGACTGCGCCACAGAGGCAGCTTCCGCGCATCGCGGGTCCTAACGGGCGTCTAAGTGATCGAGAGTGGATGTCATGGGCGCCTGGACTCCGCGATTGGGCGTTCGCGGATCGCCAGCTGCCGCGATTTGCTCAATGTGGCGAATGCGCGCTGGTACGACCCGTCCACCAGTGTCCGCAGGTACGACGATGGAAAGCCGGACACGTCGACGATGGTGATCCAATGATAGCGCCCGCGGTAGCGGGCGGGCTTCACGCCCGCAACATCCGTCAGCTCGACGAAGCGATCCGGCGCGACCCACATGCTGAAGCGCCATCGCTCGGGATGGCTGGTCTTGAAGTACGCGAATTTCCTGCCGCCGACGGCGTACACGAGGAAATTGTAGGGCTCGCCGTACAGCGTTTCGAGTGCGCCGGGGAAGCGGCGACAGAATGCCTTCACCTGCGCGGTGTTCATGGCCGCACGGCGACCTCGTCAGCCCGGAATATCGGGCTCGACGACCTTGGCGAGCTGCGCGAGCGACTCCTGCCACCCGAGATAGCACATCTCGAGCGGAATGGCCGCAGGCACGCCTTCCTGCACGATGCCGAGATCGGTTCCGCACGACACGGCCTTCAGCGTCACCGTGGTCTGCATCTCCCCGGGCAGGTTCGGGTCGTCGAAGCGGTCGGTGTAGCGGATCTTTGTGGACGGCACCAGCTCGCGATACTCGCCGCCGAATGAATGGCCGTGGCCCGTCGAGAAGTTCGTGAACGACAGCGAATGAGTGCCGCCGACCCGGGCATCGAGGTGATGCACCTTGCAGGTGAAGCCATAGGGCGGGAACCACTTGGCCAATGCGTCCGCGTCGAGGAACGCCTTGTAGACCCGTTCCGGTTTCGCGCGCAGCACGCGATGGAGCCTGATGGTGCCTGCAGTCATGATCGTTCGTCTCCTGTTTCTGCGACGTGCGAAAAAGGGTGGGCGCCGTCGTTACCAACGGGCGACCGGCCGCGCACCGTAGTCACGCATCGGGCACTCCCAGCCGCTTGCGGAAATACCCGCGCCAGGCGGCCGGCAGCGACGGGTGCGTGCTGGCATTTTCCATGAGGGCCTTGTTTTGCCGGTCGGTGGCGTAAAGCGCCACGACGTCCGCGACCGTCAGGCGCGTGGCGTCGCGCGCGAGCCGCTCGATCGCATCGCCCGCGCCCACGTCGCCTTCGCGGGCAATGGAAAAATAGAATCCGCTGCGGCCGCTGTGCAGGAAGCGCCTGACCATGTCGGGATCGCCGAAGCGGATCGCGAGCTTGTAGCAGGGCATGCGCGGCTGCGTGACGACGAGCTCCGCCGTGCCCACGCGATAGCGATCGCCGATCCAGACCTCGTCTTCCCGCATCCCTTGCGTGGTGAGATTCTCGCCGAAGGATCCCCAGGGCAGCGCCGCATCGGGGAGCTCGCCACGCCAATGAACGTAATGCTCCTGCGGATACGCATACACGGCCTTTTGCGGACCGCCGTGCACCGACAGATCCGATTGCTCGTCGCCTTCGAGGTTGTCGCGCGCGACGCCGACCCGATGCGGCACCGGCGTCTTGAAAATGGAGGTCTTCACGACCTGCTCCCGCCATTGCACTTCGCGCGGGCCTCCGACGCTGACCGCCACTACGTTCATGATCGCTCCCGGGACACGCGCGTCGATCGAGCTCGCCGTCGCAATCGGATCCCGGCGCATCGGAACCGGCGCGTCGCCCTGCGCGTCTCTTGCGACATCATGTTAGGACAGGGCCCATCGCGGAAGTTCGCGGGCGCTACAAAAACCCGAGCCCGCAGATGAACCGGACATTGGCGCCAAGGAGCCCGATGATCCACGCGCCGGTGCCGAGAGCCACGAAGCCCAGCGCCCAGGCGCCACGTGCGATCCATGAGCCGCCGATCGGGGTCGCGAACGGCAGCCCCAGCAGCAACACCAGCGCAGCGCAGCCGATCCAGAAGTACAGCTCGAATCCCCCTTCGCATGCGTGCGGCGCGACCAGGAACGCGAGCCCGACGAGGCCCGTCATGATGGCCGCGGCGACGATGAATCCGGCTTTCGCGCGTGACATCGGCTAGCGACCGCCGCGTGGCGCGCGAAGCCGACCGCGCGCTGGCATCGCGCGCGGCGAGACCGCCGCTACGCTTCCGCGATCACCGCGATCGACACCTTCATGCCGGGAATGCGCACGGGCAGCTTGGCGGCTTGGCGGGCAGGCGGGTCGGACGGAAACCATTTGAGCCACTCCTCGTTCATTCCGGCGAAATCTGCTTCATCCAGCAGGATCACGGTGGCGCTCACCACCTTGGCGAGCGAGCTTCCTGCCGCCTCCAGGATCGCGGCGATGTTGGTCAGGCACTGCCGGCACTGTTCCTGGATGGTATCGCCCGTCACTTTGCCGGAATCCACGTCGTACGGACCGGTGCCCGACACGAAAATCAGGCCGCCGGCCGCCACGGCCTGGCTGTACGTGGGTGGCGGCTTCGGTGCATTGGAGGTGAAGACGATCTTCCTTGGCATGGCAGCTCCTCGGGTAATCAGGTCATCAACGGTCCGGACCGGCCATCCGCGGTTGCCGATGGGGCGGCGCGCCCGGCGAACCAACGCAGCTCGACATCGGGCTCGGACTCCGGCGCGGGGCTGACGCCGAATGCCAGCGGCGCAAAGCCGTGCTTCGCGTAGAAAGCGCGGGCTGCGGCGTTGCGCTGAAAGGTGAAGAGACGCAGCTCGTCGGGCGAGGCCTCGCGCGCGCTGCGCAACAGCAGGGCGCCGATGCCCTGGCGCTGCGCCTCCGGAAATACCGCGAGCTGGCGTATCCACGGCGCCTCCAGCGCGAGCATCCCGCGCAATTGCCCGGAACACTCGGCGACCCACACGCGGCACCGGTCGAGAACGTGATCCATGAAAAAATCGCGCGCCTCGGCCAGCGTATGCCGCTGGTGCTCCGCGACATACGGATAGCTCACGCGGTTCGTCTCATGCCATCGCGCGACGAGGTCGTCGAAATCGCCGGGCGCGTAAAAGCGGACAATCGCGGCAGGTGGCACGTTCACCATTGCAAGCCACATTGGTTCGGGGGCAAAGTGTCAGCAGCCGGCGCGGATGTCGCCGTCCGGCATCGACAACGCGCGCAAGTCCTTCGCCCTGCAGATGACATGCACCATTCACGCCTGACGATCGGCGAACAAGCCATCGTCGTCGCCTTCGACATGTGCTCGTCGTCCAACATCATCGACGACCTGACTAAAAGCGGGAACGTCCAGCCGCTGACGAAGTTCTTCGGCGATCTCACCCGATACCTGGCGAAGCAGCAGAAGGGCGACGCTCCGTTCGACCCATACAAGTTTACGGGGGACGGGTGGCTGCTGCTGTTCCCCGCCAACACGGACGGCGCGAGCCTGCTGCGCTTCCTGGAAGGCCTTTGCCTGTATTTCGTCGTGGCGTTCCGCCGCACGCTGCTGCCGCACCTGTCGCACAAGCCGGCGCTCGTCGGCATCACGTTCGGCATCGAAAAAGGCGAGCTCATCCCGGTGACCCTGCACGGTCATCAGGAATACGTCGGCCGCGCGATCAACGTGGCGTGCCGGCTGCAAGCGGCACTCAAGGAAAAGGGGAGCTCGCCCGCGTACAACGCGTTGGTGTCCAACCGCGTCTACGACGACCATTTTGCCGGGGCGAAGCCGCATCGCGTCAGCAAGGTCACGCGCAACCTGCGCAACATCGGGCACGGCGCGCAGTTCGAGTGCCGGCGGCTTTGGCTGCTGCGCCCCTTCCGGATGACCGACGATCCCGGCTGAGCGAACGGAAGCGGCGGGCGCCATGCGCGCATGCGATCCGGCCGGGGGGATCAGTCGCGTGGCCCGGTTCCGGCGGAACCGCGTCCGATGCCGAAGCGCGGGATCAGCGCGCCGACGCGGCGCCGGTAGTCGGCGTAGTCGTTTCCGAGGCTGCCTGCCAGCATGTCCTCCTCGACCTTGATGCGGTAGCGGTAGGCCGCCGACGTGGCGAGCAGCGACGCGGCCAGGACGATCGAATTGCCAGAGGCGAGGGCGATGCCGTTGAGGCACAGCAGCGATCCGAGGTATCCCGGATGACGCACCCAGCGGTAGGGGCCGCGGGTCTCGACCGCATGCTCCTGCTGCACGAGCAGCGTTCGTGTATAGCGCTCGCGAAGCGTCAGCACCGCCCACAATCGCAGCGCGATGCCCGCGATTCCCAGCCCCACGCCGAGCCAGGCAACGAGCGGCATGCCGGGCAACGCTGCCTCGCGGAATCCCTGCGGAAGCCAGGAAAGGTCCGGTGAATTCGCTTTCATCGCCAACGCGAAGCCGAGGATCGAAATCGCCGCCGACATCGAAACGAGCAGCGTGCTGTGGCGATCCGCGGGGCCGGGGCGAGACGTGCGTGCGCGCGCGCCGAATCGGACCTCGGACTGGATCGCATAGAGGAGCAGCACGACGACGGCGCCCAGGCCGTAGGCGGGCAATGCCGCGAAGCGGGAAATCAGCTCCGCCATGGCCGCGCCGGCGGGTTCGTCGCGGGTGGCGAACCATGCACTCGCGCACGACGCACGGAAATTGTCGATGCATATCGATCGACCCGGCTTCGCACCACGCGAAGATGCATGATGGGATAGGCGTTGCCAAGCACCTGCACGATCGTGAAACAGATGGCCGTCCGCCATATTCCCGCGGCGAACGCGTAGACCACGTAGGGCACGATCACGGCACCCGCCCACAAATGAGCCGCCTCCGCGGATTCGAGCTGGACACTCAGCCGCGCGGGATCTTCGGTGCGCCTGCGCAACTTGTCGTCGCGGCTCACCGGACATCCGACCGTGCGCGAACATCCTGCGCGGTCAACGTGTAATGCATCCGGTACAAGGCTTCGGATACACCGGCGCCGCCATGGGCCGCGAACCGATCGTGGCCGAAGTCCGCCTGCGCGAGCGGCGCAACGGAATCTTCGCTGTAGCCCGTGACGAACAGCGCCCAGGCGACGCCGCCATCGGCACCGCGGATGCGCTGTTCCGTAGTCATGGGGGCCGTCAACGCGCGCTCGAACAGATGTGCGCTGCCGAGTCCGCGCCTGGACACCAGGCGGGGCAGCGTGTCGTCCATCAGCCATGACCGAAGCGCCGACTCGTGTCCGGTCCGGGGCTCGAAGCGGATCAACAGGCCGACCGGTCCCAGTCCCGCGCCCGAACGACCCGTTATCGCGCACAACCCGCGCGTCATGCCCCGGTAGCTCGGCATAATCCTCGATGTCCAGGGGCTCGGATGATCGAGCCGATCGAGATAGGCTTGCGACTCCAGGGTGGCAAGCGACTCCACTTCGTGCATGACGAAGTAGCGTGGCTGCGCGTGCGGCGACACCCACCGCGTTCCACGCAGGAACCCCGGAATGGAAAGCCGCTCCGGGAGATGCTCGTGCGTATGCCAGTCATCGTGCTCGGGGATCGCCTCTTCGACGACGTCGAACATCAGGAGCATCGCGGCATTTGCGGTCGCCGGCATGTCGACGCTCAATGTCTCGAACGCGTCCGGTGCGCGCGGCGCCAGGAAGGCGAATCGTCCATCGCGTGCCGCGCGGTGCTCATTGATCGCTGACGTAGAGGTGGGCCGCGAGCGCGAGCAGCGCGACCGCGATGACCGCGACGAGGATCCACCCCAATGGCACGCGCGGCTCGAGAACCGATTCATCGGGCCGCTGCGGGTTGAAGCGCACGTCGACGGCGCTGCCGGCCGGACAGCGCGCGACCGTCTTCTCGGCGAAGACCGGCACGCCGCGATCGAGGCCGGCGCTTTGCGCGATGCGCTTGCCTTCCATGCGCCGGCCGGCGACGACATATTCGTAGGTGACGACGGGCCGGTAGAGCACCATGCGCGACCGGGCCGTGCCGAAATCGCCCGCTCCCGCGACGACTTTGTATTGCTCCACCTTGGACGACAGGACCCGGCCCTTTGCGACGGGCCAGCGCTTCATCGCCACCGCCTCGCGCAGCGCGCTGGCGACGAGCAGCAGCATGAGGATGCCGAACCCGCCGCTCACGTAGGCCAGCATCGCCTGTTCCTCATGGTCCGGGCACCCCATCGGCGAACGCCATCAGGCGCTCGGGATTCACGACGTTCGATCCGCGTCCGCGATGACTGGAGGCGCGGCGCCCGCTGCGAGCGACCGCCGATGGCGGTGCAGGACTGCGAGGCCAAGTGGCGACACCGACACTTCGGCGAACGAACCGGGTGAATGCGCATGGTGAAGATAGCCGCGAGCGTTGGCCTCTTCCCACACCGGCAGCCGCGGGCACGACGTGCGCCACGCCTCCATCACTTCCGCATAAGGTCTGGCGCCGGGTCCGATCCACTCCAGCAGATCGAGCACCAGGGCATCAACGGGATCGGACATGAGCGGCTCCCCCATGGCACGAAAACGACAGTACGCCGGCGCCGACCGCCAGCGCAAGCAGGATCGTCTTCACGGCCTGCAGCGGGCACAGAACGGCGCATCGACGGCTTCCTCGCATGTCGGGCAAGTCCAGCGAGGATGATCGGCCATGCGGTCCCCTCCACGTGTATGCCAATGCGCTGCTAACGCTTCGCGACGAACATCAGGCGGCGCACGATTCCAGCCATCGCGACGGTGGCCCAGATGCCTTCCAGCAGCACGAAGGGCATGAACATGATGAGATACGACGAGTAGCAGGCCAATCCTGCACCGACGCAATTGAGTCCGAGATAGATCGATCCATCCGAGCGCAGGACCTTCAGGAGATTGAGGAGGAACGCCAGCAGCAGCAGCGCCACGCCGAAGAAGCCGATCGCCGTTGCAGCATCGTCATGAGCCATGTTTTGGGCGGCGACGGGCGCGGCTCCGATGGGAATCTGACGTCACGGGGCGTCCGCCGCGCTGCGCAACGATCAATGCGGACATCGCGGCACGCCGCTCGATGGCGTCATGGCTGACGGCCCTCCTGTTGCAAGTACTTGTGGACGAATGCGATCGCCATGCTGCCCTCGCCGACCGCCGAGGCCACGCGCTTGACCGGGCTCAGCCGCACGTCGCCGCAGGCGAAGATCCCCGGAGCGCTCGATTCGAGGAGGTAGGGATCGCGGTTGTGCGACCAGCGCCCCGCCTTCACCACGCCGTCGCCGGTCAGGATATAGCCTCGATCGTCGCGAGCGATGCCATCCGGCAGCCAACCGGTCTCCGCATCGGCGCCGATGAAGATGAAAAGGCCGCCGCAGTCGCGTCGCAGCACCGTCGCATCCGTGCCATTGCGGATGTCGATCGCGGCGAGATGGGTGTCTCCGTGCGCGCCGACCACTTCCGAATGGGGCAGGACCGCCACATTCGTCTTCGACCCGAGCTGCTCGATCAGGTAGCGGGACATGCTGCGCTCGAGCGAGTCCCCGCGCACGACGAGCGTCACCGCGCGCGCGTGGTTGGCGAAATACAGCGCGGCCTGGCCGGCCGAGTTTCCAGCGCCTATAAGATGGACGTCGAGACCGTGCGTCGCGCTGGCTTCGCTGCGCGCCGCGCCGTAGTAGATTCCCTTGCCGATCAGCCGGTCGAAGCCGGCGACATCCAGGCGACGCCACGTCACGCCCGTGGCGAGGATCACGGTCCGGGCATTGAGGTATTCGCCGCCATCAAGGCAAACCCTGCGCGTCGCCGGATCGATGCCGGTGACCGCGCGCGTGACCAGGATCTCGGCGCCCAGCCGCCTTGCCTGCTGGAGCGCCCGGCTCGCGAGCTCGTCGCCCGAGACGCCGCTCGGGAAGCCGAGATAGTTCTCGATGCGCGACGACGTTCCGGCCTGGCCACCGGGCGCCTCACGCTCCACCACCACGGTGTGCAGTCCCTCCGACGCGCCGTACACCGCGGCCGCCAGTCCGGCCGGGCCGCCGCCGATGATGACCGTGTCGTACTCGGCGAGCCGCGCGCGGGTTTGCAGGCCGAGCCGCTCGGCAAGGTCGCGCGTCGCGGGTCGGCGCAATACCGTGCCGTCGGTCAGGCGCAGCGCCGGATAATCGTCGTCCGACGTCGGCGCTCCGGGCCAGCGCGTCGCCAGTTCGGGTGCGTCGGGCGTCATCCAGTCATTGGAAATCTGGTTGCGCGCGAGGAACTGGCGCAACGCCACGCAGGCGGCGTCCCATTGATTGCCGACCATCACCACGCGCGCCTTCGGCGGCTCGGCCGCGAGGCCCTGCAATCCTCCCATGCGCTCGCGCGCCAGCGCGCCGACCTTCACGGCGACTTCCGGCGCCGCCGCCGCGACGGTGTAGTACTGCCTGGGGTCGACGCGGAACACGCGCGAAGGCTCCGAAGCCCGGTACCCGCCGACGAACGTCGTGCCGAACGCGATCGGGACTTCACCGAAGATCGTGCCGGGGATCCGCCAGCCCAGCGTTCGCTCGATGCCGTCGAACAGCTTGACGACCTCGATCTTGCCCGAGAGGACGGCATAGAGCGCGCGGTCCCCACCTTCGTGAACGGCGAACTCTCCGGCAGCGAGATGCAGATCGGCGGAGGTGGCGGCGAGACGCTCGAGCTCGCCGACCTGAAGCGCCGAAAACAGCGGGATGGAGCGCACTTCGTCGACGGTCAGCATCTGCACGCGCTCATGCGCTCGCCTCGAACAATTCAACCGGGTTGCCGGAAGGATCGTTCACCAGAATCTGCCGGCCGCCCGGGCCGGAAACCACTTCGCCACGAAAGCGTGCGCCGGAGGCGGCCAGCTTATCGATCAGCGCGTCGAGCTTGTCCGTTTCCAGAACCACTCTGTTCCAACCGCCCGGGGCCGGCTTCGAGCCGTCGGCGAGATCGCGCGATGCCGAGCTTCCCGGCCCGCTCAGCCACAGCGTGAGATCGCCGCGCGTCACCATGGCGAAGGGTGGACCCCATCGTTCCGATAACTCGAATTCGAGGACGTTCGTATAGAACGCCACGGCGGCATCCACATCGGCGACGAGGTATCGGACTATGGCCACGAGTTATCGCGCACGTCGCGGCAGGGCGATCAGGTTGATCGACGCATCGCTGTCGGCGCGCGCCGATTACAAGCCGCATTCCGGCGGGATGGGATGTGCGCCATGTCGGGCCGAGGCAAACGGTCAGAAGCGATACGCCGCGGACAAAAGGACCGACGTGCGCAGACCGAAACCGCCCTCGAGGAGAACGTAGCCGTCCTTGCCGAACTCGATCAGCCCGCCCAGCAGCGTATTCCACGGATTCGTCGGCGACTGGACCACGACGAATTGCAGGTCCGTATTGGCGACGCTTCCCGCCACCGTTTGCTGGATGCGCTGATGCATCGCACCGATCCACATCGCCGCGCCCATCGAGGGACCGAGCGTGCCATGCAATCCCACTCTCGCCGAG
>DATBOK010000034.1:0-5207 GCA_036553845.1 Casimicrobiaceae bacterium | reverse complement strand
CGGCGACTACGGCGAGCGTGCCGTGACGGCGCACGCGGTGCGCGAACACCACAGCCACGGCGAGGGCCTTGTCGACGCGGCGCTGCCCGACGTCGTCGTGTTTCCGCGCTCCGACGACGAGGTTGCGGCGATCGTGCGGCTCTGCCATCTGTCGCGCGTCCCGGTGATCGCCTTCGGCGTCGGCACCTCGCTCGAGGGGCACGTCGCCGCGCTTTACGGCGGCGTGTGCGTCGACCTGTCGCAGATGAATCGCGTGCTCGAGATCAACGCGGAGGATCTCGATTGCCGCGTGCAGGCGGGCGTCACGCGCGAGCAGCTCAACGCCGAGCTCAAGGGCACCGGGCTGTTCTTTCCGATCGATCCCGGTGCCAACGCCACGATCGGCGGCATGGCGTCGACCCGCGCGTCGGGCACGAATGCGGTGCGCTACGGAACGATGCGCGAGAACGTCATGGGCCTGACGGTGGTCACCGCGGACGGCCGCGTGATCGGCACCGGCGGCCGCGCCCGCAAGTCGAGCGCGGGGTACGACCTGACCCGGCTTTTCGTCGGCGCCGAAGGCACGCTCGGGGTGATCACCGAAATCCAGCTGCGCCTGTACGGCGTGCCCGCGGCGATATCGGCGGCGGTCTGCCAGTTTGCGGATCTGGCCGGCGCGGTCAACGCGGTGATCGCGGCGATGCAGACCGGCATCCCCGTGGCGCGGATCGAGTTGCTCGACGAGGTCCAGATGGACGCCTGCATCCGCTATTCGAGGCTCGAAGGATTCCAGCCTTTGCCGACGCTCTTCTTCGAGTTCCACGGCAGCGACGCGGGCGTGCGCGAGCAGGCGGCGACGATGCGTGCCATCAGCGACGAATTCGGCGGCAGCGAATTCCAGTGGGCGACGCAGGCCGAGGATCGCACGCGGCTGTGGAAGGCGAGACACGCCGCGTATTACGCGACGCTGGCGTTGAAGCCCGGAACGACCAGCATCGCCACCGACGCCTGCGTACCGATATCCCGGCTCGCCGAATGCATACTCGAGACCAAGGCCGACATCGAAAAAAGCGGCTTGACGGTGACCATCGTCGGTCACGTCGGCGACGGCAATTTCCATCTTATCGTGCTCTATGAGCCAGCGGACCCGGGACAGCGCGAGCGCGCCGACGCCCTGGCGCGAGCCGTCAGCATGCGGGCGATAGCGATGGGAGGCACCTGCACCGGCGAGCACGGCATCGGCTGGCACAAGCTCGACCTGCTGGCACAGGAGCACGGCGAGGCGGTCGATCTGATGCGATCGATCAAGCGCGCGCTCGACCCGCACGGGATCATGAACCCGGGGAAGACGGTGCCGTTTTGAATTCGGATTTCAGATGACAGATGACAGATGACAGATGACAGATGACCGAATGGATGCGAACAGCGCGGTATTGGCGACGCTGATGCGCGGAAGTTGACATGTATACGCTCTACATCGGCAACAAGAATTACTCGTCGTGGTCGCTGCGCGCGTGGGCGCTGATGAAAGTGTTCGGCGTTCCATTTCACGAGGAGCGGATCGCGCTCTACGAGCCCGGCTCGTCCGAGCGCGTCCGGGCGAGGTCGCCGTCCGGCAGGCTGCCGTGCCTGCATGACGGCGCCACGATCGTCTGGGACTCGTTGGCGATCGCCGAGTACCTTGCCGAACTCCATCCCGGCATGTGGCCGGGCGCCGCGGAGGCGCGCGCCTGGGCGCGTTCGGCCGCGGCCGAGATGCACTCCGGCTATGGCGACCTGCGCAACGAATTCGGGATGAACCTGCGCCTGCGCGAGAGGCGGAAAGCGTCGCCGGCGGTCGAAGGCGACATCGCCCGCATCACCGCGCTGTGGCGCGAAGGCCGCGAGCGCTACGGCCGGGACGGCGATTTCCTGTGCGGCGCGTTCGGCATCGTCGATGCGTTCTACTGTCCGGTCGCCTTCCGTTTCGACCGCTACGGCGTCGCGCTCGACACCGCCTGTGCCGCGTATCACCGGGCACTGCTCGCGCTCCCGGCGATGCGCGAATGGGCGGACGGCGCGGCGCACGAAACCGAGCACATCCCCAGGTTCGACCGGCCGATGGCGCAGGTGCAGCAGCAGCAATGACGGCGTCGCGCGGCGGATGAACGATCTCCTCGCCGCCTGGCGCGAACGCGTGCGCGCGGCGGCTGCGGACAAGGTGCCGCTCCGCATCGTCGGCGGCGGCAGCAAGGATTTCTACGGGCAGAGCCTCGCCGGGGAGATCTTCGACGTCACCGGCTACACCGGCATTGTCGATTACGATCCGACCGAGCTGGTGATCACCGCGCGCTGCGGCACGCGGCTGGCCGATGTCGAGCAGGCGATGGCGCAATCGGACCAGATGCTGGCGTTCGAGCCGCCGCGCTTCGGTCCGGACGCGACGATCGGCGGCTGCATCGCCGCGGGCTTGTCGGGGCCGCGCCGGGCAAGTGCGGGCGCGGTGCGCGACCTGGTGCTCGGGGTGCGCCTGCTCGACGGGCGGGGCGACGACCTGGCATTCGGCGGGCGGGTGATGAAGAACGTCGCGGGATTCGATGTCTCGCGGCTGGTTACCGGATCGCTCGGGACGCTGGGTGTCGTTCTCGAGGTTTCGCTCAAGTGTCTGCCGCTGCCGCGGGCCGAGGCGACACGGAGCTTCGAGCTGCCTGCCGACGAGGCCCTGCGCAAGCTCAACGAATGGAGCGCGGCGCCGCTGCCGCTGTCGGCGAGCTGTTGGCACGACGGGCGGCTGCATGTGCGCCTGTCCGGCCCCGACAGCGCCGTGGCCGCGGCCACGCAGCGCCTTGGCGGCGAAGCGCTCGACGACGCTGCGGCTTACTGGGCCGCGGTACGCGATCAGGCGCATCCGTTCTTCGCGCCGTTCCACGCGCAGGGTCCCGGGCAATCCGCGGCGGAACGCGCGCCCGCGCTCTGGCGCCTGTCGGTGCGCTCGACCGCACCGCCTGCGCCGATCGGTCATGCGACGATGATCGAGTGGGGCGGGGCGCTGCGCTGGGTCGTCGCGGCGGCGGACGCTGACGCGCCGCAGGCGCGCGCGTGGGCCGCCGCACACGGCGGCCACGCGACCCTGTTTCGCGCCGCCGACAAGTCCGCCGGCGTGTTCCATCCGCTGCCGCCCGCGCTGCTCGCGCTGCATCAGCGGCTGAAGGCGGCGCTGGATCCGGCAGGCATTTTCAATCCCGGCCGGATGTACGCGGAGCTCTGAGCTTGGAAACGCATCTGGCCGACTTCATTCGCGACACCCCGGATGGGCGCGACGCCGAATCGATACTGCGCGCCTGCGTGCATTGCGGCTTCTGCACGGCGACCTGCCCGACGTATCAGCTCCTCGGCGACGAGCTCGACGGGCCGCGCGGACGCATCTACCTGATCAAGCAGATGCTCGAAGGCGAAGCGGTGACTGCGACGACCGGGTTGCATCTCGATCGCTGTCTTGGCTGCCGCAGTTGCGAGACCACCTGTCCGTCGGGGGTCAGCTTCGGGCGGCTGCTCGACATCGGACATCGCGTCGCCGAGCGCGCGATCGAACGTCCGGCGCTCAAGCGCGCCCGCCGCTGGCTGTTGCGCAAGGGCTTGTCGAGCGGGCCCTGGTTCGCCGTCGCGCTGGCGGCCGGCCGGCTCGCGCGCCCGCTGCTGCCGCGCGCGCTTGCCGCCAGGGTTCCCGCGGCGCGGCCGGCCAAGCGCTGGCCGGCGCCGCGCCATGCGCGGCGCATGCTGTCGCTCGCCGGCTGCGTGCAACGCTCGCTCGCGCCCGGCATCGACGCCGCGCTTGCGCGCGCGCTCGACCGGGTGGAGATCTCGCTCGTCCGCGCCGCGGAAGCGGGTTGCTGCGGCGCGTTGAGCGATCACCTCGGGGCGCACGACGAGGCGCTCGGCCTTGCCCGCGCCAACATCGACGCCTGGTGGCCGCATGTCGAGCGCGGCGCCGAGGCGATCGTTGTCAGCGCCAGCGGCTGCGGCGTTGTGCTCAAGGCGTACGGCCACCTGCTGCGCGACGACCCCGCCTACGCCGACAAGGCGCGCCGCGTCGCGGCGCTGGCGCGCGATCCGGTCGAGGTCATCGCCGCCGAGTGGAAGCGCTTCGCACCGCTGGTGGCGATGGATCACGGCCCGCAGCGCGTGGCCTTTCATTCGCCGTGCACCTTGCAGCACGGCCTGCGCCTGGTCGGCAACGTGGAGGAGATCCTCGAGGCGATCGGCCTGGAATTGACGTCGGTCGCCGACGCGCATCTGTGCTGCGGCTCGGCCGGCACCTACTCGATCCTGCAGCCCGAGCTGTCGGAAGAGCTCAAAGCCAACAAGCTCGCTGCGCTGGAAGCCGGCGCGCCGGACGTCATCGCGACCGCCAACATCGGATGCCTCGTGCATCTCGCCAGCGCCGCGCGGCGACCGGTGCTGCACTGGGTCGAGATTTTCGAGTCGCGGTTGCGCGATCTGCCGCGGTCATGAGCGACACGGCGCCGCCGCGGCGCGGCGACTTCCCGCATTTTCTCGCGATACCGACGCGGTGGATGGACAACGACAGTTACGGCCACGTCAACAACGCCGTCTACTATTCGTATTTCGACACCGTGGTGAACGAGCATCTGGTCCGCGCCGGCGGTCTCGACATCCGCCAGGGCCCGGCGATCGGCCTGGTCGTCGAAACGCTCTGCCGATTCCATCGACCGCTGTCGTTTCCGGGCAGCGTCGACGCGGGGCTGCGTGTGGCCAGGCTGGGCACCTCGTCGGTCCTATACGATGTCGGCTTGTTTGCCGGCGGCGAAGAGGCTGCGGCCGCGACCGGCCATTTCGTTCACGTCTGGGTCGATCGCGCCACCCGGCGCCCGAGGCCGGTGCCGGACGCCATCCGGGCCGCGCTGGCGCCGCTGCTGGTCAGGATGCCCTAAAGAGCCGCGCCGGCCGGCATGGTCACGCGCGCCAGCGTGCCGCCGCCATCGCGCGCGAGAACGTCGAAGCGGGCGCCGTGCTGTCGCGCGATGCGTTCGACGATCGCGAGCCCGAGCCCGGCGCCGCCGCCACCGCTGCGCGCCGGCTCGCCGCGCGTGAACGGCCGCTTCAGGCGGTCGACCTGATCGGGCGGAATGCCGGGCCCCCGGTCGCCGACTTCGATCACCACCGCGGCCCCCTCGCTGCGCGCCGCCACGTCGACCGGCGCCCCGCCGTAGCGCAGGGCGTTGTCGATC
>DATBOK010000247.1:0-3646 GCA_036553845.1 Casimicrobiaceae bacterium | reverse complement strand
TGGACACCCGAAGGCTACGGCATCGGCGTCACGTTCTGCGCGCCGATCTGACGCAGCGTCAACAGCCCGCGCGACTTCCGGCGTAAGGTCGGCGTATGCGCGTCTGCGACCGCAGACGTGCGCACCCTGCGCGCGCCCGACAGCGGGCGTGCACGTCCACCTGAAAGCGGGACGCGATGACCGACATCCGCAAGGGACAGGCCCCGCCGCCGCTCGACCGCGAGACGTTCGGCCGCCGCTATCGCGCGAGCTTCGTCGATCCGGCGTTCGCGGGCGAGGCGAGCGCGATCGCGCGTCTCGAGGCCATCGCATGGGACGCCTACCGCGACGGCCGCAAGGCGCCAGTGACGCGCAAGGCGGGACCGGGCTACGAGAACCCGGACTATGATCTGTCGGTCGACTGGATCGAGTCGCGCCGCCAGATCGACGAGGCGCAGCGCCGGTGGTCGGACCCCGCTGCGCCGTCGCGCGTGCTGCTCGTCTGCGGCGCCGCGCGCAACGACGGCACTTGTCCAGGCGAGATGTCGAAGACGTTCCGCCTGCTCACGCTCGCGCGTGAGATCGTCGATGCCGCCGGCATCGAGAGCGACGTGCTCGACTTGAGCCTCCTGACGTCCGAATTCGGCCGCCATATCCATCCGTGCAAGGCCTGCGTGTCGACGGCGATGCCGCTGTGTCATTGGCCGTGCAGCTGCTATCCCAACCACGCGCTCGCGCAGACCGGCGACTGGATGGCGGAGATCTATTCACGCTGGGTCGCCGCGCACGCCGTCATCATCGCGTCCCCCGTCTACTGGTACCAGAGCCCGAGCGCGCTGAAGATGATGATCGACCGCCTGGTGTGCGCGGACGGCGGCAATCCCGATCCGACGTCGACGTCGGGCAAGAACGTGGCGAAGGCGAAATCGCTGGAGGACGCGGGCTGGGACTATCCGCAGCACCTGGCCGGGCGCACCTATGGCGTGATCGTGCACGGCGACGTAGCCGGCGTGGAATCGTCGCGGCATGCGCTGTGCGACTGGCTCGACTGGATGGGGCTGATCGACGCCGGCGTGCAGGCGCGGCTCGATCGGTACATCGGCTACTACGCGCCTTATGCGGACAGCCACGCCGCCCTCGACCGCGATCTTGCCATGCAGGAGGAAGTGCGCAACGTCGCGCGCGCCGTCGTCAAGGCTGTGGCGGAGCTGCGCTCGGGGCGCCTGCCCGCGGTGCGGCCGCGGCTCGACCGGCCTCGAAGGAAATGACTGGCTTGTCCAGAGGAGATGCCATGCAGAAGATCACCCCGTTCCTGTGGTACTCGAAAGAAGCCGAAGAGGCCGCGAAGTTCTATACGTCGATCTTTCCGAATTCGCGGATCGTGCGCGTGAGCGCGCTGCCGGCGGATTCGCCGAGCGGGCCGGCCGGGTCGGTGAAAATGGTCGAGTTCGAGCTCTTCGGCCAGACGTTCATGGCGATGACGGCCGCGCATGGCGATCCGTTCAATCACGCGGTGTCGATCATCGTGACCTGCGACGACCAGGCCGAGGTCGACCGGTACTGGAACGCGCTTCTGGCCAATGGCGGGGCGCCGGAGGCGTGTGGCTGGCTCAAGGACCGCTTCGGCCTTTCGTGGCAGATCACGCCGAAGGTGCTTCTGGACATGATGGCGAGCCCTGATCGAGCCGGCGGCAGGCGCGCCGCCGAAGCGATGATGAAGATGGTGAAGCTCGACATCGCCACGCTGAAGGCGGCCTTCGGCGGGCACTGATGCACGCGCCGTGGCGCGCGGCGCCGCGACGGTGAAATAAGTCACCCGGCCGCCTTTTCGTGCCGGGAGGCGGCGCACAACACCGCCGCCCGGCAGGCCCTTTCCGATTCGAATGATGGAGGACGCGATGAAGCGCAATCGAACCTACGCGATGCTGGCGGCCGCGGTGATGATCGTCGCGGCTTCCGCCGGCGCGCAGGCGCAGAACGTCAAGGTCACTTTCCTCGGCACGCACGCGGGCGAGCTGTGCAGCCGCGACCGCGCGACGATCTTCGAGGACCCGAGCGGGCTGCGCATCCTCTACGATGCGGGACAATCGGTGACCGGCGCCGACGATGCGCGCCTCGGCCGCATCGATGTCGTGCTGCTGAGCCACGCGCATGGCGACCACCTCGGCGACCAGAAGCTCGCGGCGCCCGGCGCCGGCACGTGCGCGGCACCGCGCCTCGTCTCGGCGGCGCCGAATTCGACGACCGCCGACATCGTCGCCGCGAAGAACGCCGCGATCATCACGGTCGCGCCGCTGGCGAGCTTCGTCGCCCGCAAGGTCGAGACGATCCGTGGCAAGCCCACGCCTGCATGCCCGCAATCCGGCGACGACGTCGTCGCCCCATTCGCGTCGCCCTGCGTCGCCTCGATGCAGGTCGGTGGCATGCGCCCGGTGAAGGCCTCGGCGTCCACCAAGGCCGTGGAGATCATCGCCGTGCCCGCGGTGCACGACAGCACGGTGCCTGTCGGACTGCTGAGCGAAGCCGAGCGAAAGAACCTCCAAGCCGACGACGTGAGCCTCACGCTCGGTCCGCCGATCGGCTACGTGATCCGGTTCACCAACGGACTCGTCGCCTACCTGACCGGCGACACCGGATTGCATTCGGAGATGCAGACCGTGGATCGCGATTTCTACAAGGCGAACCTGATGGAGCTCAACCTCGGGCCGAACGCGATCACGCCGGAGGCCGCGGCCTACGCAGTGGATACGCTGGTGCAGCCGGCGTCGGTCATCCTCACGCACGTCAACGAGGCCGGCACTTCCGGCGGCAAGCCGCGCGCCGGTTCGCACACGGCCGCGTTTGCGGCGCTGGTCAAGCGCCCGCTCTATCTCGGGTTGAGCGGCCGGTCGCTGGAATTCGACGGCTCGGGGAAATGCGTGGAGGGGTGCTGATGTCCGATGCGCGCGCTGCGCGCGCGCCGGGTCGCGCGTTACCTCACCGCCGCGTCGAGCATCACACCGGCCAGCGCGCGCGCGGTCTTCGCGGCGCCGGTGTCGTGGTCCATCTGCGCCGCCACCAGCGCCCCGTCGTAGACCAGCAGTAGCTGCGCGGCGAGCGCCGCGGGATCGCGTGCGCCGGCCTCCCGCGCAAGGCGCGCGAGCAGGTCATGCAGCCACATGCGCGAATCGTCGCACACCGCGCGGATGCGGCTGCCATCGCGCGACTCGGCGCTGGCACGGATGAACGCGCAGCCGCGGAACGTCGGCTCCGCGAACACCTCGGCCATCGAATCGAACACGCCGAGAAGCTGTTCGCGCGCCGTCGCGTGGCGCGCGAGCACCCTTTCGATGCGCGCCTTGCGCGCTTCCTGCTTCGACAGCAGGTAGGCGCGGATCAACTCCTCCTTGCTGCCATAGATGTCGTACAGCGACGCCTTGGCCACGCCTGCGCGCTCGATCACGCGATCGATGCCCACGGTGTTGATGCCTTCCTCGTAGAACAGCACTTCCGCAGCCTCGAGCAATCGCTCGCGCGCCGAGCGGCGTGCCGCTTCGGGCGCGTGTCCGGGCGCGCCAAGCGCCTTGGTTGCCGGGCTGCCCCGGGCTGCCACCGATTGCTTAGCCATGCCTTGACATTACCAGACAGGTCTGTATGATGCAAGTGGAAGACAGACCTTTCTGTAGAC
>DATBOK010000245.1:0-4965 GCA_036553845.1 Casimicrobiaceae bacterium | reverse complement strand
TCGCCCCGGTATCGACCATCTGCGCGTACATCGCCTGCCTCCTCGCCGCCGCCCGGCGACCTGGTTGCCGGGGCTGGCCCCGGGCAAATAAAAACGATACACTTTTTCGATGCCAGCGGCAATTTCTGTATCAAATTGGCCGGAGCGGCGCGGCCCGCGATGACGGTCCGCCCCGACCCGGCGATCGCGCGCTGGATCCGGCGCGAGCTGGCCCTCGCGCCGCCGCGGGCGAAGTCGCTGGTCGTCACCGTCTGGGGCGACGCGCTGGCCCCGCACGGCGGCAAGGTCTGGCTGTCGGGCCTGATTCGCCTGCTGGCGCCGCTGGGCATCAACGAGCGCCTGGCGCGCACCAGCGTCTACCGGCTCACCCGGGAAGACTGGCTCGCGGGGCGCCAAGCCGGACGGCGGAGCGTCTACCGGCTCACCGCGAGCGGACGGCGGCGCTTTGAGCACGCGTATCGGCGCATTTACGCCCCCCCGGCCGAAGCCTGGGACGGCCGCTGGGAGCTGCTGCTGGCGCGAGCCGCCGGTGGGACCGGTGGCCATCGCAAGCTCCGCCAGGCATTGGGCTGGGAAGGTTACGCGGCGATCATGGCCGGCGTTTATGCGCGCCCGGCACGGCCGGGTCAGACCTCGCCGGCCGAGATCGTCGCTGCGCTCGGGCTGGAACGCGACGTGTCGCTGCTTCGCGGCCGCGACGTCCGGGGGGCCGCGCTGCCCTTGAGCTCGCGGGTCCGGCAAGGCTGGGACCTCGCCAGCCTCGATGCCGATTACCGCCGTTTCATCCGCCGCTTCCGCAGCGTCGTCGAGCTGCTGCACGCCAAAGCCGCCCCGGATCCCGGTCAATGCTTTGTCGTTCGCACGCTGCTGATCCATGAGTTCCGGCGGGTCACCCTGCACGATCCACAACTTCCGGCGCAGATGCTGCCGGCAAGCTGGCATGCGCACGACGCGTACGCGCTGTGCCGGGATTTCTATCGGCTGAACTACCGGTGGGCCGAGCAGCATCTCGCGACGACGCTCGAGGTCGACGGCGGGCCGTTGCCTCCGGCAGCGCCCTATTTCTACGCACGATTCGGCGGCCTGACGGCGAGCTAATCCCTGTTGCCTGCGCCGCCGCGGCCGGCCGTCCCGGGGCGGCCTAGCGGGTGCGGCCCGCGGTCTTGCCCTGCCAGCCGGAATGGCGCGGCGCGTGACCGGTGTGCGCGCGGGAATCCCGCGCATACGCGGCGCGGGAATTGCCATTGCCGGCCGGCCTTCCCCGCGCCGGCGGCGCGTCGCGCGAGGCTCGGCTGCGCGGCTCGAGCCCCGGTATCACGTGCGGCGCGATCGGGGCACCGGTGTGGCGCTCGATCTGGCGCAAGGTGCCGCGGTCGGCGTGCCCGGCGAGCGAGATCGCGATGCCGGTCGCGCCGGCACGGCCGGTGCGGCCAATGCGGTGGACATAATCGTCGGGCTGCCGCGGCATGTCGAAATTGATCACGTGGCTGACGCCGGCCACGTCGAGCCCGCGGGCTGCCACGTCGGTCGCGACCAGGGTGCGCACGCGGCCGCGGCGCATCTCCTGCAGCGTGTACGTCCTTTCGCGCTGCCGCATGTCGCCATGCAGCGCGGCGGCCGCATGTCCCTCGCCACGCAGGCGCGTCGCCAGCGTTTCGGCGTCGCGCTTGGTCGCGATGAACACGATGCTCTGCGTCATCGTGATGTCGGCAAGCAGATGATCCAGGATGCGGTGCTTGTGCGCATGGTCGTCGGTGAAATGCACGCGCTGCTCGATCGCGATCGGCGCGGCCTTGCCGGCGGCGACTTCGATGCGGACGGGGTTGCGCAAAAGCTTCCCGGCGAGGCGGCCGATCGCGCCGTCGAGCGTGGCCGAGAACAATACCGTTTGCCGCCTCGCGGGCGTGCGCGCCGCGATCCGCTCCACGTCCTCGATGAAGCCCATGTCCAGCATCCGGTCCGCCTCGTCGAGCACCAGCATGTCGAGCTGCGACAGGTCGATGCGCCCCCGCTCCATGTGATCGAGTAGCCGCCCCGGCGTCGCCACCAGGATGTCCACGCCACGCGCAAGCTGCTTGTTCTGCGGCGGGTACGGCGCGCCGCCGTAGATGCACACGGTCTTGACAGGCAAATGCGCACCGTAGCGGACTGCCTGTCCGGCGACTTGCTGGGCGAGCTCACGCGTCGGCGCCAGCACCAGAACGCGCGGGCCGTGCCCGAACGGACGCCTCGGCGCCGGCCCGCCCGGCGCCGATTCGACGAAGCGCTGCAGCGCCGGCAGCACGAACGCCGCCGTCTTGCCGGTGCCGGTCTGCGCGGAGCCGACGACGTCGCGACCCGCGAGCAACGGCGGGATCGTCTGCGCCTGGATCGGTGTCGGCTCGGTATAGCCGCAATCGGCGAGCGCGCGCAGCAAGGCCGGCGCGAGTTGTAATGATTCGAAATTCATCGTTCGTTCCATAAAAATCGTCGCGCAGCCGTCGTGGCGTCGCGAAACCAACCGCATGCGCCGGTCGGCGAGCGCGCCGATACCCGGGCCTGAATTCCGGAAAGCGCGGAAATGGGCGCGCGAGCCGCTCGTCCGGACAGGGCGGACGAGCGTCACCCTCGCGCATACGGCCGCAACCGGGTCGAGAAACCATCATCTCTAACCGGAACGTGCCGCTCGGTAGAACTGCTGGGGAGCGATGGATTAGAAGCCGATGATCGGACTGCCTGAATTTCGGCCGGGAATCACACCGGACGAGGCGGGCAGTCGCACGTCGGCAATGCAGACCGGCGTGACGCCATGCAGACCACACTATAGCACGAAACCGCGCCCTGCGGCACCGCCGGCCCGGCGCCTGACGCCTGACGCCTGCCCACTGGGTCTCACCCTCGTCGTCATCGTCGTCGTCGTCATCGACCTCGTCATCATCGTCGGGGTCGATGTTGCCGCCGCCCCCGCCGCCGCGCTGGTCGTCGTCCTCGTCGTCATCGTCGTCGTCGATGGGCGGAATCGGCCCCGGCGTGTGCATCCGCAGTGGGACCAATACCGCGTGCCGGATGGATTCGTGCAACGGGGCTGGAGCGAGGTCCGGCGGATCGAGTGGAGCAGACCGCACACGCATGGGAGCCTCCTGTAATCTCGCGGCAGCGGGTATTATCGCAGGGGGCGACACGAGCTCGGAGTTCGCGCTCGCCGCACGCGCGTCCCGGGCGCCCGCGATGGACGCATCCGATCATCTTAAACTGTTCGATCGCAATGTCATCTTTGGTGCTTTCCGCGCTGCCGTCCGACTGGAGGACGTCGACCCTGCTCGGCCGCGCCTGGCTTCCCGGCAATCCCGGCGGCCCGTCGCCGGTCACAGTGCGGCCCGACGGCGCAGTCATCGATCTTTCGACCATCGCACCGACCGCGAGCGCATGGCTCGAGCGCGACGACCTGCCAGCCGCGATCCGCGCGGCGGCGGCACCGTCAGCGGGACGCATCGACGACCTGCTCGCCAACAGCCGCAGCGATTTCGACCCCGGCGCGCCGCGGCTGCTCGCCCCCTGCGACCTGCAGGCGATCAAGGCGGCCGGCGTGACCTTCGTCGCCAGCACGCTCGAACGGGTGATCGAGGAACAGGCGCGCGGCGATGCGAGCCGCGCTGAAGCCATCCGTGCGCGGCTGCAGGGCATACTCGGCGACGATCTCGCCACGGTGCGCCCCGGCTCGGACGAGGCGGCGCGGATCAAGCAGCTCCTGGTCGAACAAGGCGCCTGGTCGCAGTATCTGGAGGTAGGCATCGGTCCCGACGCCGAAATTTTCACCAAGACGCAGCCGATGGCCGCGGTCGGCCACGGCGCGCTGATCGGCGTGCATCCGAAATCGACGTGGAACAACCCCGAGCCCGAAATCGTGCTCGCTGTCGACTCGCGCGGCAGGATACGCGGCGCGACGCTGGGCAATGACGTGAACCTGCGCGACTTCGAGGGCCGCAGCGCACTGCTTCTCGGCAAGGCCAAGGACAACAATGCGTCCTGCGCCATCGGCCCGTTCATTCGCGTCTTCGACGACGACTTCACGCTCGACGACGTGCGGCGCGCCGAGATCACGCTGGACGTCCACGGCCCCGAAGGGTTCCACCTGCGCGGCGCGAGCTCGATGACCAGGATCAGCCGCGACCCCGAGGACCTGGCCGCGCAGGCGAGCGGCGTGAACCACCAGTATCCCGACGGCTTCATGCTGTTCCTCGGCACGATGTTCGCGCCGGTCGAGGATCGCGGTGCCGCAGGCATGGGCTTCACGCACAAGCTGGGCGACCGCGTCGTCATCGCGGCGGCGCGGCTCGGTGCGCTCGAGAACCACGTAACGACCAGCGACTTAGCGCCGCCGTGGACATTCGGCGTCGGCGAGCTGATGCGCAACCTGTCGGCGCGCGGCCTGCTCCGCACCCGATGACGACGAGGAAACGACGATGACCGATCTGCACCGCAACTACATCGCCGGCGAATGGGCCGCCGGCCCGGACACCGCAAGGAACATCAATCCGTCCGACCTCTCCGACGTCATCGGCGAATACGCGCGCGCCGACCAGGCTCAAGCCGACACCGCGATCGCCGCCGCGCGCGCGGCGTTTCCGGCTTGGGCGGCGTCGTCGGTGCAGGACCGCGCCAACCTGCTCGATGCAATCGGCAGCACGATCCTCGCGCGCAAGGACGAGCTCGGCCGGCTGTTGTCGCGCGAGGAAGGCAAGACGCTGCCCGAAGGCATCGGCGAAGCGGCCCGCGCCGGGCAGATATTCAAGTTCTTCGCCGGCGAAACGCTGCGCCTGGGCGGCGAAAAGATTCCCTCCGTTCGTCCAGGCATCGACGTTGAGGTCACGCGCGAGCCGCTCGGCGTCGTCGGCATCATCACGCCGTGGAATTTTCCCATCGCGATACCGGCGTGGAAGATCGCGCCCGCGCTGGCCTACGGCAACTGCGTGGTGTTCAAGCCGG
>DATBOK010000210.1:0-32624 GCA_036553845.1 Casimicrobiaceae bacterium | reverse complement strand
CTCGAGCAGCGCCTGCACGTAGGGCCACGCGTCCTCGTGCGGATGCGGCACGCGCGAGAACTTGGCGTAGCCGGACAGCTTGACGGCCGCGCGGCCCGTCGCGGCCATCGCCAGGAGCGCGGCGAAGCCCGGCTGGACGAGTCCGGCCGGTGGATGCGGCCGCCCGCCGTGGTCGAACACGATGCGCACGCCGCTCGCCTCGAACAACGGCCGCACCGCGACGAGCTGGTCGTGCTCGACCTGCACGTCGGCCCACAGCTCGAGATCGCGCAGCCGCTCGAGCAACCGGCCGGCGCCGCGGTAGAAGTCGACGCCCTTGAGCGCGACATTGAACGCGACGCCGACGATGCCCGCAGCCTTCAGGTCCTCGAGCTCGCCGCGGCTCGCGTCGTCGCGCACCACGGCGATGCCCTTGTAGCGGCCACCGCCGCGCGCGATGGCATCGAGCATGCACCGGTTGTCGTAGTCGTAGCCGGAATTGGGCTCGACCAGCAGCGCGTGGGTGACACCGTGTGCGGAGAACAACGCACCCATCTGCTCCCGCGGCGCGATTTCCTGTCCCGCGGGCCGGTACCAGACGCCGTTCGCGTATGGAAAGCGCACGGGGTCGAGCACGTGTGCGTGGCAATCGACGATACGCTCGCGCGCGCCGCTCATCGGCGTTCCCGCGCGCGGGCAGCGCGCAATGCGCGATCAGACATTGAAGCGGAAGTGCATGACGTCGCCGTCCTTGACGACGTAGTCCTTGCCTTCGAGCCGCATGCGGCCCGCTTCCTTGGCGCCAGTCTCGCCCTTGCAGCGGATGTAGTCGTCGTAGGCGATGGTCTCGGCGCGAATGAAGCCCTTCTCGAAATCGGTGTGGATCACGGCCGCCGCCTGCGGCGCGGTGGCGCCGACGTGGACCGTCCATGCGCGCACTTCCTTCGGCCCCGCGGTGAAGTAGGTCTGCAGTCCGAGGAGCTTGTAGCCCGCGTGGATCACGCGGTCGAGCCCCGGCTCGGTGACCCCGAGGTCGGCCAAGAACGCGAGCTTGTCGTCACCGTCGAGATCGGCGATCTCGGCTTCGAGCGCCGCGCACACGGCAACGACAGGCGCACCCTCCTTCGCGGCGTAGGCGACGACGGCGTCGAGCAGCGGATTGTCCTTGAAGCCCTTGTCGCTGACGTTGGCGACGTACATCGTCGGCTTCATCGTCAGCAGGAAGTAGGGCGCGAGCAGCGCGCGTTCCTCGGCATAGAGGTCGGCGCTGCGCGCCGGCCGCCCCTGGTCCAGGACGGCGGAAACCTTGACCAGCGCCTCGTGCACGCGCTTCGCCTCCTTGTCGCCGCCGGCGCGCGCGAGCTTTTCGACCTTCACCATCTGCTTGTCGACCGAGGCGAGATCGGCGAGCGCCAACTCGGTATTGATCGTCTCGATGTCGGACACCGGATTCACGCCGCCCGCCACGTGCACGACGTTGTCGTCGACGAAGCAGCGCACGACGTGCGCGATGGCGTCGGTCTCGCGGATGTTGGCGAGAAACTGGTTGCCGAGTCCTTCTCCTTTCGATGCGCCGGCAACGAGCCCCGCGATGTCGACGAATTCGACGACCGCGGGAATCACTTTCTCGGGCTTCGCGATCGCCGCCAGCGCGGCGAGGCGTGCGTCGGGAACCTCGACGATGCCGACGTTGGGCTCGATCGTGCAGAACGGGTAGTTCTCGGCGGCGATCCCCGCCTTCGTCAGCGCATTGAAGAGCGTCGACTTGCCGACGTTCGGCAGGCCGACGATGCCGCATTTCAAACTCATCTGGTGGTCTCCCCCCGAAGCGCGCTTCGCGCGCCTCCCCCCTCAGGGGGGCGAGCGCCTCGGGGCGGCCCTTCGGCCGATTCACGTTCCCCCCGAAGCGCGTTTCGCGCGCCTCTCCCCTCAGGGGGGCGAGCGCCTCGGGACGGCCCTTCGGCGCTCATTATTTCTCTTCCTTGGGTTTCGTATGCAGCACGAGCATCGCCCGCTCGAAGTCGCCGCCGGCGATATCGGGCCAGCGATCGAGCGCGAGGCGTATTGCGTCATCGATCGCCGCGCGCTCGGCGGCCAGTGGCGGCCGCAGCACGTAGTCGACGACCGCCTGCTCGGGAAACACCGAATCGCGCGGATGACCGATGCCGAGGCGCAGCCGCCAGAACTGCGCGCTGCCGAGCCTGTCGCGTATGTCCTTGAGCCCGTTGTGGCCGGCGACGCCGCCGCCCAGCTTCATCTTCGCCGCGCCAGGCTCGAGGTCGAGCTCGTCGTGCACGACGAGGATCTCCTCCGGCGCGATCGCGAGGAAATGGGCGAGCGCGGCGACGCTTTGTCCCGACAGGTTCATGTACGTCGTCGGCTTGACGATGCGCAGTGCGCCCGTCTTCGCCACGTCGCCGGCGAACTTCGATTCGCGAGCGAAGGTCGCCCCGAGCGTCGCCGCCAGCGCGTCGGCGAACCAGAACCCGGCATTGTGCCGGGTGCTCGCGTATTCGCGGCCGATGTTGCCGAGGCCGGCGACGAGGCGGATCGATGTCATCATCGCGTGCAGGAATTTGCCGCCGCCATGAACGACAAGGCCCGTCCGCGCGGCAGTGGACGGGCCCTCTCGTGCACCGGCCGATGCCGCGAAACGGCACCGCGCGCGGCGGCGCGCTACTTCTTCTTGTCGTCCTTCGCGGCTTCCTTCTTGTCGCCGCCCTTGTCACTGCCCTTTTCGCTGCCCTTGTCGCCGCCCTTGGCATCGGTCGCCTTGGCGTCGGCGGCAGGTGCCCCGGCCGCCGTGGTCGCGAGGGCTGCTTCGCCTTCGGCAGGCGCGGCTTCCTCGGTCTCGACGATGGCCTTCGGCACCACGGCAGTCGCGACCACCGGATCCTTGCCATGCGTGACCGCGACCATGCCCTCGCCGAGCTTAAGGTCGGACACCTTCACCGAGTGGCCGAGCTCGAGGTTCGCGAGATCGACTTCGATGAACTCGGGCAGGTGCTTGGGCAGGCAGGCGATGTCGAGCTCGTTCAGCACGTGGCTGACGATCGCGCCGCCGACCTTCACCGCCGGCGAATTCTCGGCGTTGACGAAGTGCAGCGGCACCTTCATGTGGATCTTCTTGTTCTCGTCGACGCGCTGGAAGTCGATGTGCAGCACCTGCGGCCGATACGGGTGCATCTGCACGTCGCGCAGCAGCACGCGCTGCGACGACTTGCCGAGCTGCATCGTCAGGATCGACGAATGGAACGCCTCGTTCTTGAGCGCATGGATGAGCGCGTTGTGATCGAGCTCGATCGGCGCCGGCTTGTCGGCGCCGCCGTAGACGATGCCGGGCGTCTTGCCGGAATGGCGCAGCCTGCGGCTGGCGCCGCGGCCGCCTTCGCCTTCGCGCGGGAAGGCAGTGAATTCGATGTGGGCCTTGGCCATGATGACTCCTCGTTGTCTGCGGCCTTCCCTTCGCGGTCCCCACGCGTCGACGGATTCGACGTGTGGGCCGGACGGGTCGTCCGCGGGGGGCGACATGCCGTGCGACGCGGCCTGCGCGCGCGGCAAAGCCATTGATTGTACGTCGAAACGCGCCCGGGAGGCAACGCGGGCCGGGCGACCCCGCCCGCGCCGCGGGACGGCGGCGCTCAGTCGATGAAGAGGCTCGACACCGATTCCTCGTTCGACACGCGCGTCATGGTCTCGGCCAGGAGCTGCGCGCAGGAAAGCTGGCGGATGCGCGTGCAGCCCTGCGCCTCGGCCGACAGCGGGATCGTGTCGGTGACGACGATCTCGTCCATGTCCGACTCGGCGATGCGCTGCACCGCGCCGCCCGACAGCACCGCGTGCGTGCAGTAGGCGACGACCTTCTGCGCGCCGTGTTCCTTCAGCGCGGTGGCCGCCTTGCACAGCGTGTTCGCGGTGTCGACGATGTCGTCCATGATCACGCAGGTGCGGCCCTCGACGTCGCCGATGATGTTCATCACTTCGGCGACGTTGGCCTTCGGCCGCCGCTTGTCGATGATGGCGAGGTCGGAGTCGAGGCGCTTGGCGATGGCGCGCGCGCGCACCACGCCGCCGACATCGGGCGACACGACGAGGAGGTTGTCGTAGTTCTGCTTCCACAGGTCGCCCAGCAGCACGGGCGTGGCGTAGATGTTGTCGACCGGGATGTTGAAGAAGCCCTGGATCTGGTCGGCGTGCAGGTCCATCACCATCACGCGGTGCACGCCGACGGTGACCAGCATGTCCGCGACCACCTTGGCCGAGATCGGCACCCGCGCCGAGCGCGGGCGGCGGTCCTGCCGCGCGTAGCCGAAGTAGGGTAGCGCGGCGGTGATGCGCGCGGCCGACGCGCGCTTGAGCGCGTCGATCATCACCATCACCTCCATCAGGCTGTCGTTGGTCGGCGCGCAGGTGGACTGCAGGATGAAGACGTCGCGCCCGCGCACGTTCTCCAGCAGCTCGATCATCACCTCGCCATCGGAGAAGCGGCCGACGACCGCGCGCCCGAGGCTGATGTTGAGATGCTTGCAGACCGCCTCGGCAAGCCGCGGATTGGCGTTGCCGGTGAAGATGCGCATCCGTTCGAAGGCCATCGGCGAAACCTAGCTCGTGCGTTGCGCCGCGCGGGCGCGGCGCGCGTGCCGCACCCGCCCGCCCGCGATGTTGGCTGGGGAGGTAGGGATCGAACCTACGAATGCCGGAATCAAAATCCGGTGCCTTACCACTTGGCGACTCCCCAGCGGAAACCGTTGGCCCCGTCGGGTATCAAGCGAACGACGCGAGCGGATGGCGGGTGAGCGTGCGCGCGACGAAGCCGCGCAGGCCGCGTGGCAGCGCCGCGAGTGCCGCGCGCGCCTCCACTTCCTTGGCGAATGCGGCGAACGCGCACGCTCCCGAGCCCGTCATTCGCGCGCCGGCGTTGAGCTTGCGCAGCGCGTCGATCGCGTCGGCCACTGCCGGCAACCTCGCCCGCACCACGGGCTCGAGGTCGTTGCGGCCGTAACCCTCGGAAAAGACGTCTATTTTCGCCGACGGCGCGTCGCGTGTCAATTCGCGCGCAGCGAACATCTGACGCGTCGCCGAATGTGCATCGGGCGTCGCCACGACGAGCCATGCCGTCGGCACCGACGCCGGCGCGAGGCGCTCGCCGATGCCGCGCGCCATCGCGTTCTCGCCGACGATGAAGAACGGCACGTCGGCGCCGAGCGCGACGCCGATGTCCGCCAGCGCCGCGCGCGACAGGCGCAACGACCACAGCCGGTTGAGGCCCAGCAGCACGCTCGCGGCGTCGGAGCTGCCGCCGCCGAGCCCGCCGCCCACCGGAATGCGCTTGGCGAGCTCGATCGACACCCCGCTCCGGCTGCGTGTCGCGACTTTCAGCGCGTGCGCCGCGCGCAGCGCGAGGTCGTCGTCCTCGGTCACGCCGGCGACGTCTCGCGCGCGCACGATCTCGCCGTCGTCGCGCGGCACGAGCGTCAGCGTGTCCGCGAGATCGATCAGCACGAAAAGGGATTCGAGCGTGTGATAGCCGTCGGCGCGACGGCCGGTGACATGCAGGAAGTAGTTGACCTTCGCCGGCGCCGCCACCACGAGCGGCGAGCCGGCGTTTGTCACTGCCATCGGTCGACGACGATGCGCATGTCGATGTCGGGATAGGCGAGCGTCAGCCGCCGCGCGCGGGTGTCCGCGTCGTCGGCGTAGGCGTAGTCGATTTCCCAGCCGTCCTGGCGCAGCACCGACGCGCGGCCGGCGGCATCGCGCTCGATGGCGAACGGGCTGCCGCTTCGCGGGCCGCCGCGAATCCAGGCGGTGAGGCCGGCGACCGGCAGCGGCACGCCGAACGCCTGCGCAGTCAGCGCGTCGAACGACGCGGCGCTCGCGCGCCGGCCGTCGGCCAGCGTGATCGTCACCTCGCCGCCTTGGCGATCGAGCTCCGCGAGCGTCTGGCCGAGCGGCGTCGCCAGCGCGATCCGGTCGCCGTCGAGGCGATGCACCCAATCGAAGTTGGCAGCGAGCGCATCGGACTGGTGGTGCGCCGACAGGCGGCCGGTGACCGTGAACGGCGCATCGGCGACGGCCGGCGACGTGGTGTCGACGCGCGCGATCGGCACGCAGGCGGCGACGAGCGCCGCGGCCGCCAAGAGCGCACCGCGGCCACGCGCCGGCGTCACGGCGCGAAGCGCCTCACCGTTTGCAGCAGCAGCGGGTTGTCCGGGTTGGACTTCAGTTGCGATTGCCAGATGTCGCGGGCGCGCGCCTGCTCGCCTTTCGCCCACAGCACTTCACCGAGGTGCGCGGCGATCTCGGGATCGGGGCGGTCATTGAGCGCGCGCGTCAGGTAGGTGATGGAGTCGTCGAGTCGGCCCATGCGGAACAGCGCCCAGCCCATGCTGTCGAGGATGAAAGCGTCGTCGGGCGCGAGCTTCAGTGCGCGCTCGATCAGCGCGTAGCCTTCGTCGACGCGCTGCGCGCGGTCGACCAGCGTATAGCCGAGCGCGTTCAGCGCCTGCGCATCGTCCGGCTTCAGCTCGACGACGCGCGCGAGCTTCGCTTCGGACTCGTCGATCTTGTCGAGCTTTTCGGCGACCATCGCCGCGTCGTACAGGAGCTCGGGCGAATCGGGATGCTCGACCAGCGCCTTCGTCAGCACGGCGTATGCGCCATTGTTGTCGTTGGCATCGCGCAGGATCTGCGCCTCGGTCTGTCGCACCTCGACACGCTGCTCGATCGTCACTGCCGGCAGGTCGGCGAGATAGCGCCGCGCGCCGGCGAGGTCACCCTTCTTCGCCATTACCACGCCGATGCGCAGCTGCGCGATCCAGCCGCGGTCGCCCTCGGGCACCGCCTTGTAGAGCGCGATCGCCTCGTTGTAGTGCTTCTCTTCCTCGGCGATCTGCCCCAGGTAGAGCTCGACCACGCCGTTCTCGCCGTATTTCGCGCCGTGCAGGGCCTCGAATTCGCTCTGCGCGCGCGGCCAGTCCTTCATCTGGAACGACAGCGCGGCGACGCCGAACTGGTATTCGAGCGCCTGCGGGTTTTCCTTCGCCAGCCGCGCGAAGATCGCGCGCGCCTCGGCGAGCTGCTTGTCCTCGACGTAGAACTGCGCGAGCGCGCCCCACGCCGGCTTCGACTGCGGATATGCCCTCGTGAAGCCCTTCAGGTAGTCGATGGCCGCCGGTCGCGACGTCGTGCCGACGATCTCGCTCTTCAGCAGCGCGGCGCGGTCCCAGTCGGGCTTCAGCGCCAGCGCCCGGTCGATCGCCGTCATCGCGGTCGCGTGCATCGTGTCCGACGTGAGCCCCGTGTTGGCGGCGGCGAGGGCGAGGGCGAACTGCGCCTCGGCGATGTCGGGATAGGGCTTGGCCAGGTCCTGCACCACGCGGAACGTCGTCAACCGGTCGGTCTGCTGGTCGAGCGCCCGGTTGAGCTGCAGGAAGATGTCGGAAGCGCCCTTGTTGTTGGCCACCGCGTCGGCGATCGCCTCGCGCAACCGCGTCTCGAGGGCGTCGATGTCGCCCTGCTGCGTGTCGGCGCCGAACGTGCCGCTGCGTGCCGCGGCCAGGATCTGGCTGGCCCGCGTCGCCGACGGGTCGATGTCGAGCCAGAGCGACGCCGCGGCCTCGGCCACGTCGCGCTGCCGGGTGCGCAGCGCGATCTCCGCGGCGCGCCGCGCGAGATCGGCGTCGCGTGCCTCCTTGGCCGCCTCGAAGAACGCGCGCGCGGCCAGCGTCGGGTCGCCGCGCTGCAGCGCGACGTTGCCGAGCAGGATGCGATAGAAAAGCTCGGCCGACATGCCGTCGGCCGACGGCCACGCCGTAACGCCCGCGGACGACGCGTCAGCGGCCGGCGCGTTCGCCGGCGAGGTCGCCGGCGTCGGCGTAGGGGCGACGGCGGGCGCCCCCGGTGCCGCGGCAGGCGCTTGCGCCAGCGCGCTCGCGCCCACAGTGAAGAGCGCGACGGCGGCGGCGAGGGGTGTCAGGGCGATGCGTTTGGAGGGCATGGGTGGGTTCGGCTCAAAAGGGGCGATGCGGCACAATGCGAGGAGTAGCGCCGCCGCACGCGTACGGCGGCGTGAAAGCCTCGCCTCGCGTCGAATCCACGTCCCGATTGTGCCATGCCCGAGCTCCCGGAAGTCGAAACCACCCGTCGCGGCATCCTCGCGGCGACGGTCGGCCGGCGCATCGTGGCGGTCAAGCTCTACGACCGGCGATTGCGGTGGACGGTTCCGCAGTCACTCGCCGAGGCGATCGGCGGCGCGCGCATCCGCGGTCTGCGCCGGCGCAGCAAGTACCTGCTCTTCCAGTTCGACGCGGGCACGATGATCGTGCATTTCGGCATGACCGGCAGTCTCAGCGTGTGGCAGCCGGCTCCGCCGCGTCGGGCGCACGATCACATCGACTGGATCCTCGACGACGGCACGACGCTGCGCTATCACGACCCGCGACGCTTCGGCGCCGTGCTGTGGACCCCCGGCGATCCGCTGGCGCACCCGCTGCTGCGCGACCTGGGCGCTGAGCCACTCGAACCCGGATTCGACGGCGACCACCTGTGGCAAGCAGCGCGCTCGCGTACGGCGCCGGTCAAGGCGCTGTTGATGGACAGCCACGTCGTCGTCGGCGTCGGCAACATCTACGCGAGCGAGGCGTTGTTCCGCGCCGGCATCCGGCCGTCGCTGGCCGCGAAGCGCGTGTCGCGCGCGCGGATGTCGCGTCTCGCGGCCGCCGTGCGCGACGTCCTCGCCGGGGCGATCGAAAGCGGCGGCTCGACGTTGCGCGACTACGTCAACGGTCGGGGCGAGCCGGGTCGGTTCCAGTTCACCCATTTCGTCTATGGACGCGAGGGCGAGCCCTGCCGTATCTGCGGTACCCCCATCCGGGCGCGCTACCTTAGCCAGCGCAATACGTTCCATTGCCCGACCTGCCAGAAATAGGCCGCGGATGCCGCGGCGAGGCGGGCGCCGGCGCCGGCAACTGCTGGCTGGATCCGGCCGCTTCGTAGGACAATCGCCGTTCGTCCGCCGGTCCGGGCAAAGGCATGACTTGTGCTTGACAGGTGAGAACAACCGCGACCGATTTGGCCGGCCTCACAAAGGCCAGCGGTCTGCGAGGGGGCGGGAACATGGTGCAATCGCGGGATCTCGCGGTTCGATTCGAGGCGTACGCCGACTGGCGTCGCCGGCTGTCGGCCGCGATTTCTTCGCTGCATGAATGGCTGACCGAGCAGGACCTCGCCGACGCGCAGGTCGACCACAAGGTGCAGCAGCTCCTCGAGCGCCTGCACCAGGACAAGCTGGTCGTGGCCTTCGTCGCCGAATTCTCGCGCGGCAAGTCCGAGCTCATCAACGCGATGTTCTTCGGCGAGTTCGGCCAGCGCCTGCTGCCGTCTTCGGCCGGTCGCACCACGATGTGCCCGACCGAGCTCCTCTACGACGCCGGGCGCGCGCCGTCGATCCGCCTGCTGCCGATCGAGACGCGGCTGCGCGACGCCACGGTTTCGGAATTCAAGAACTATCCGGATGAATGGATGACGCTGCCGCTCGACCTCGCGTCGGCGCAGCGCATGAGCGAGGCGCTGTCGCGCGTGTCGGAAGTGAAGCGGGTGCCGGTGGAGCTCGCGCGCAAGTACGGCCTGTTCGACGACAACGACGATCTGGTGGCGTCGCTCGACCGCAACGACGAGGGCGCGATCGACGTGCCGTGCTGGCGCCACGCGGTGATCAACTTCCCGCATCCGCTGCTGCAGCAGGGCCTCGTGATCCTCGACACCCCGGGGCTCAATGCCATCGGCACCGAGCCCGAGCTCACGCTGTCGCACCTGCCGGCCGCGCATGCGCTGCTGTTCATCCTCTCTGCCGACGCCGGCGTCACCAAGACGGACCTCGAGGTGTGGAACGACCACCTCGCGGGCGACGACAGCTCGACCAAGGCCGGGCGTATCGTCATCCTCAACAAGATCGACGGGCTGTGGGACGACCTGCGCTCGCCCCCCGAGGTCGATGCCGAGATCGACCGCCAGGTGGCGAAAACGGCGCACATGCTCGACGTGCCGGTGTCGCAGGTGTACGCGGTGTCGGCGCAGAAAGGCCTGATCGCCAAGGTCAACGGCGACGACGCGCTCCTCGCCCGCAGCCGGCTGCCGGCGCTCGAGGCGGCGCTGTCGCGCAAACTGATCCCGGCGAAGCGCGACATCGTCGGCGCCGCCACGCAAAGCGAGGTGCGCGAGGTGATCGCCGGCGTGCGCACGATCCTGCGCCAGCGGGCGGCGAGCATCGACGAGCAGCTGGCGGAGATGCGCGCGCTGCGCGGCAAGAACCAGGATGTGGTGCAGCACATGATGGACCGCGTGCGCGAGGAGAAGGAGCTGTTCGAGCGCGGCCTCGCGCGCTACACGGCGCTGCGCAACGTGTTCACCGAGCACACCACCAAGCTCCTCGACTACATCGGCCTCGAGGCGCTCAAGCTCAACGCCGGACGCACGCGGCGCGCGATCGAGGGCTCGCTGTTCACCAAGGGCGTGCGCGGCGCGCTCAACGATTTCTTCGCCAACATCCGCCAGGACCTCGATAGCGCGTCGCAGCAGGCCGGCGAGATCCAGGAGATGATGCGGGCGATGTACGCGCGCTTCGCGCGCGAGCACAACGTCGAGCTGTACGACCCGCCGCCGTTCTCGGTGCTCAAGTACCGCAAGGAAGTCGACCGCCTCGAGCGCGCCTACAACCAGCACTTCAACACGCTGTGGAACATGGCGAGCAAGGCCAAGTTCGCGCTGATGCGGCGTTTCTTCGAGACCGTGGCGACGCGCGTCAAGCACGTCTACGACATCGCCAACCGCGACGTCGAGGCGTGGCTGAAGGCGGTGATGGCGCCGCTCGAGACGCAGGTGCGCGAGCACCACATCCAGCTGCGCCGCAGGCTCGACAGCATCAAGCGCATCCACGCCGCCGGCGACGAGCTGGAGGGGCGCATAGCCGAGCTCGAGCAGCAGGGCGAGTCGCTCGAGCTGCAGATCCGCGGCCTCAAGACCGAGATCGCCGCCATCGACGACGTCGTCGTGCAACCGGAGCTGCCGCTCGCGGCCAACGCCTGAGCGGCGCGACCATTTCCCCCGCGCGGGAGAGGGATCGGCCACGCGGCCCATAGCCGCGGGCGCCCTCTGCCCGCGGCAGAGGGGACACCCAGCGCAGGATCAGCCGCGCGACCCCGGTCGCCGCGTTGCCGTTGCGCGCACCGCGGCAGACGACGCAGGACTCCGGCGACCGGCCGCCATCATGCCTTCTGCGGCGTCTTGTCCCGCATCAGCGCCGCGTACTTGAGCGCCAGCATCTCGCGCGACTCGACGTGCGCCGGATCGTTGGGAATGCAGTCGACCGGGCACACTTCGCGGCACTGCGGCTGGTCGAAATGGCCGACGCACTCGGTGCACTTCGCGGGGTCGATGACGTAGATCTCCGCGCCCTGCGAGATCGCGTCGTTCGGGCATTCCGGCTCGCAGACGTCGCAGTTGATGCATTCGTCGGTGATGATCAGCGCCATCGCCGGCCTCCGTCAGTCCCCGCGCGCGACACGCGCGTTGAGCCGCGCCGCAACGGTCGGATGCACGAAGCTTGACACGTCGCCGCCGAAGCGCGCGATCTCGCGCACGATGGTCGCGGAAATGAACATGTATTGCTCGGACGGGGTGAGGAAAAGCGTTTCGACCGCCGGATAGAGGCGCCGGTTCATCCCCGCCATCTGGAACTCGTACTCGAAATCGGACACCGCGCGCAGGCCGCGCAGCACCACCTGGCCCTTCTGGGCGATGACGAAGTCCATCAGCAGCGAGGCGAACGGCTGCACGTCGACGTTGGACAGATCGGCGAGCACCTCGCGCACCATCGACACGCGCTCGCCGGCGTCGAAGAACGGATTCTTGGCCTCGCTCGCAGCGACGCCGATCACCACGCGGTCGAACAGCCGCGCGGCGCGGCGCGCGAGATCCTCGTGGCCGCGGGTAAACGGGTCGAACGTTCCGGGATAGACGACGGTCAGCATGGGTGGCCTTTGCGGGGCGGACGGCGCGGCGGGCATCGGCGGCGCGCGCCGCGCTCAGGCCTCGTCGCGTCGCAGCAGATGATAATGCACCTGCCCGGCGCGCCCCTCCCGGTGCAACGCGAAGCCCGGCGGCGGCGGCAACGCCTGTCCCGACTCGGCATACACGAAGCCGCTCGCGGCGAGCCGCGGTGCGCACAGCGCCAGCAGCTTTTGCCACGCGTCGAACGCGTACGGCGGATCGAGGAAGATGACGTCGAACACGCGCGCGTCGCGCGCGAGCCATGCCAGCGCATCGTCACGCGCGGCGTCGAGCCCGGCCAATCCGAGCGTGGCGGCATTGGCGCGCAGCCGCTCGACGGTCGCCGCATCGCGGTCGATGGCAACGGCCAGTGCGGCGCCGCGCGACAGCGACTCGAGCGACAACACGCCGCTGCCGGCAAAGGGCTCGAGTGTGGTGCGGCCGACGAGATCCTGGCCGAGCCAGTTGAAAAGCGTCTCGCGCACCCGGTCCGGGGTCGGGCGCACCGCTTCGGCGCCGCCGAAGCGCACGATTCGCCCGCGGTGCGTGCCCCCGATGATGCGCACGCGGTGCGGACCGCGCGTCGACGGTGCGCGTCGCCCCGTACCAGCGGAAGCCTTGCCCGCGTGCCGCGGGCCCATCAGTGCAGCCCGTCGCCGCGGCGCGCCGCGCGCGGCCGGTACACTGGCGAAGTCCTGGCTTGTCGCCCCATCGTGTTCGAATTCCTCAAGTCCACTCGTGTTCGAATTCCTCAAGTCCACTCCCGCCGCCGACCCCGACGCTCCCAAGAGCTGGGGCGAGCGACTCAAGGCCGGCCTCGCGGCGTCGCGCGACAAGCTGTCCGGCGCGATCACGCATGCGTTCCGCCGGCGCACGCTCGACGCCGAGGCGCTCGACGAGCTCGAGACTGCGCTCTACGCCGCCGACGTCGGCGTCGAGGCTACCGCGGCGCTGCTCGACACGCTCGCGCAACGCTACAAGCGAGCCGGCGCCGACGCCGATCCCCGGCGCATTCTGAACGAAGCGCTGCGCGATCTTGTCACACCCCTCGAGCAGCCGTTCGTCATCGGCGCGCCGCGGCCCTTCGTGGTGATGCTGGCGGGCGTCAACGGCGCCGGCAAGACGACCTCGATCGGCAAGCTCGCCAAGTGGTTGCAGCAGCAGGGCCTGTCGGTGCTGCTCGCGGCGGGCGACACGTTCCGCGCGGCGGCGCGCGAGCAGCTGGCGGTGTGGGGCGAGCGCAACGGCGTCACGGTCATCGCCCAGCAGGGCGGTGACCCGGCAGCCGTGATGTTCGACGCCGTAGCCGCCGCCCGCGCGCGCGGCATCGACGTGGTGCTGGCGGATACCGCCGGCCGGCTGCCGACGCAGGCGCATCTGATGGACGAGCTGCGCAAGATGCGGCGGGTGCTCGGCAAGGCCGAGCCGGGGGCGCCGCACGCAGTGCTGTTGGTGCTGGATGCGAATACCGGGCAGAACGCGCTCGCGCAAGTGAAGGCATTCGACGCCGCCGTGGGCTTGACCGGCCTCATCGTCACCAAGCTCGATGGCAGCGCCAAGGGGGGTGTCATCGGCGCGATCGCCCGTACCCATCCGGTACCCTTGGCTTTCATCGGCGTGGGCGAAGGGGTGGACGATCTGCGACCCTTCGTCGCCCGCGAGTTCGCCGACGCGCTGATTGCCGCTGAGTGAGCGCCCGCTAGCTTCAGCCGCACCTTGGTGCTGCAGGCCCGGGTTCGCCTGGCCCGCAGGCTAGCCGTTCCGGTCGGGTTGAGCCGCCCCGCGGGCACCCCCATTTGCAAGCTTGACTAATTTAGTCGGGAACTTTGGATCGCCTTAGCACTCCTATTGTGCGAGTGCTAAAATGAGCACCGAACCGGGGGCCCGGCGGGAAGCCGGCCCCATGCGAAAGGAGAACTGGATGACTGGTAGCGCCCTGACCTTTCCGACCCCCTCCTCGCTCGGGAGCCTGGACAACTACATCCAGGCGGTCAACCGCTTTCCGCTGCTGACGGCCGAGCAGGAGGCCGACTTTGGCCGCCGCTGGAAAGAACGCCAGGACGTCGACGCAGCGCGGGCGATGGTGCTGTCGCACCTGCGGCTCGTGGTGGCGGTGTCGCGCAACTACATCGGCTACGGGCTGCCGCAGGCCGACCTGATCCAGGAAGGCAACGTCGGCCTGATGAAGGCCGTGCATCGCTTCGACCCCGACCGCGGCGTGCGGCTGGTGTCGTTCGCGCTGCACTGGATCCGCGCCGAGATGCACGAATACATCCTGCGCAACTGGCGGCTGGTCAAGGTCGCGACGACCAAGGCGCAACGCAAGCTGTTCTTCAACCTGCGCAGCATGAAGAAGCGCTCGGCGGCGCTGACCAACGCCGAGGCCGACGCGATCGCCGAGGAGCTGCACGTCAAGCGCGAGGAAGTGCTCGAGATGGAGACGCGCATGACGGGCCATGACCTGACGCTCGACCCCACGCCGTCCGACGACGACGAGCACGCGTATTCGCCGATCGCCTACCTCACCGACGCCGACGACGAGCCGGCGACGATCGTCGAGGCGAAGCAGACCGCCGAGCGGCGCAGCGAGGGGCTCGTCCGGGCGCTGTCGAAGCTCGATGCGCGCTCTCGGCGAATCATCGAGGCCCGCTGGCTGCGCGAGGAGAATCCGCTGACGCTGCAGGAGCTCGCCACCGAGTACGGCGTGTCGGCCGAGCGGATCCGCCAGATCGAGTCGAAGGCGATGAAGCAGATGAAAGGCGCGATGGCGGCAGCGGCCTAAAGCCGCAGCCTCGCGCGATCGACCGGCCCCTCGCGGGCCGGTTTTTTTTGGGCGTCGCGGGCGGCGCGGCGCCCGCTAGATCTCGAGCTGGGTGCCGAGCTCGACCACGCGGTTGGTCGGCACATGGAAGAAGTCGGAGGCCTTGACCGCGTTCTTCGACATCGACACGAACAGCCGCTCGCGCCACATCGCCATGCCGGTGCCGGCGGTGGGAATGAGCGTCTCGCGCGACACGAAGAACGACGTCTCCATCATGTCGAAGGCGAAGCCGCGGCGGCCGGCGTCCTCGAGCAGCGACGGGATGTCGGTGTCGTCCTTGAAGCCCGTATAGGCGAGGAAGCGGTAGAAGTCGCAGCCGAGCGGCGCGATCTCGATGCGCTCGTCGTCGGCGACATACGGGATGTCGCGGGTGACGATGGTGAGGAACACGACGCGCTCGTGCAGCACCTTGTTGTGCTTGAGGTTGTGCAGCAGCGCGTGCGGCACGCGGTCCTGGTTCGATGTCATGAACACCGCGGTGCCCTCGACGCGTGTCGGCGGCGCGACCTCGATGCTGGCGATGAACGCCTCCAGCGGCAGCGCGTCCTGCGCGAGGCGCTCGGCAACGAGCACCCGGCCGCGCTTCCACGTCGTGAGAAGCGTGAACACCAGCGCGCCGATGAACAGCGGGAACCAGCCGCCGTCGGGTATCTTGAGCGCGTTCGACGACAGGAGCGCGAGGTCGATCGTCACCAGCGGCAGCGCCACCGCGACGGCCGCCGGCAGCGACCAGTTCCACAGCCTGCGCATGACGACGAAGATCAGGATCGAGTCGATCAGCATCGCCATCGTCACGGCGATGCCGTAGGCGGCGGCCAGGTTGTCGGACGTGCGGAAACCGACCACGAGCAGCAGCACGGCGACGAACAGCATCCAGTTGATGAACGGCACGTAGATCTGGCCCATCGTCTTCTCGGACGTGTGCAGGATCGCGAGGCGCGGGCAGTAACCCATCTGTACGGCGGCGCGCGTCAGCGAGAACGCCCCCGAGATCACCGCCTGCGAAGCGATGACTGCGGCGACGGTCGCCAGGAGCAGCAGCGGCAAGAGCCCCCACGACGGCGCCAGCAGGTAGAAGGGATTGCGGATCGCCTCCGGCTGCTCGAGGATCAGCGCGCCCTGGCCGAAGTAGTTGAGCACCAGCGCCGGGCCGACGAACCCGAGCCACGCGCGGCGTATCGGCGCCGCGCCGAAGTGGCCCATGTCGGCATAGAGCGCCTCGACGCCGGTGACCGCGAGCACCACCGCGCCGAGCGCGATGAACGCGGCCTCGGTGTTGTGCACGAGGAACTCGTACGCGTACTGCGGATTGAGCGCGAGCAGCACGTGCGGCGAGCGCCAGAGCTGCAGCAGTCCCAGCGTGCCGATCACCACGAACCACAGGCACATCACCGGCCCGAACACCGCGCCGATCGCGCCGGTGCCGCGCTTCTGGATGGCGAACAGCCCGATCATGATCAGCACCGCCAGCGGCACCACCCAGTTCTGCAGCCCCGGCGCGGCCACCTCGAGGCCCTCGACGGCACCGAGCACGGTGATCGCCGGCGTGATCATGCCGTCGCCGTAGAACATCGCCGCGCCGAAGATGCCGAGGCCGACCAGCCACCAGCGGCGCCGCTCGCCGCGCAACAGGCCGCGCGACACGAGCGCCGTCAGCGCGAGGATGCCGCCCTCGCCACGATTGTCGGCGCGCATGATGATCGTGATGTACTTCAGCGTGACGATGATCATCAGCGCCCAGAAGATCACCGACAGGATGCCGAAGACGTTGCCCGTCGTGAGCCCGAGGCCATGATGGCCGGTGAACGCCGTGCGCAGCGTGTACAGCGGGCTCGTGCCGATGTCGCCGAACACGACGCCGATGGCGCCGAGCACCAGTGGCGCCATGCGCCGCTGCTCGTGCGGGGCTGGTGGGGCGTCGGTCAAGTGGATCCCCCCGAAGCGAGCTTCGCTCGCCTCCCCCCACAGGGGGGCACGCGCCTCGGGGCGGCCCTTCGGCGCTTGGATCCCCCCGAAGCGAGCTTCGCTCGCCTCCTCCCACAGGGGGGCACGCGCCTCGGGGCGGCCCTTCGGCGCTTGGCTCTCCCGGTAGCGAGCTTCGCTCGCCTCCCCCATGAAGGGGGCAGCGCCTTGGAACGGCCCGGCGGCGCTCATGACCGCGACATCAACCGGCACTTTCCTCGTTGCGCCGCGAAAAGCGGATGGCGAGCTGCTTCAGCTTGCGATACAGGTGCGTGCGCTCGAGGCCGGCCTTTTCGGCGACGCGGCTCATGTTGCTCTGCTCGCGCGCCAGCAGCTGCTCGAAGTAGATGCGCTCGAACGCCTCGCGCGCCTCGCGCAGCGGGACCTCGAAGAAGCGCGCCGTGATCTCCGGCGCGATCGCCTGCGTCGGCGACGCCGCCTCGCCGAGCAGGCGCTTGACGTGCTCGCTGGTGACTTCGCCGCGCAGCAGGGCGAGGTTGCCGACGACGTTGGCGAGGTGTTCGAGGTTGCCCGGCCAGTGCGCGCTGGAAAGCGCGGCGAGCGCGGCCGGCTGCAGCGTGGCGAGCAGCGGCGCCTGCGGATCGCCGTGCGTCGCGTCGCGCCAGAAGCGCTCGATCAGCGGCGGTATGTCCTCGCGCCGCGTGCGCAGCGGCGGCAGCATCACCGCGCCGGCCGACAGCTGCGTCAGGAGCGCCGCGTCGAAGCGGCCTTCCGCGGCGAGATTGCCGAGCGGCTCGGACGAAGTCGCCACCAGCGTCACGTTGTGGCGCTCGAGCTTGGGCACGAGGAACGACAGCAGCCGCTGGTCGGCCTTCGAATACTGTCCGATCTCGGCGCATACCAGCACGCCGTCGCGCGCCTCCTCGAGCAGCGCCACCGGATTGGCGAGCCGCGCACCGTTGGCCAGCGCGATGTAGGGCACGTCGGGCAGCTTCAGCGCTTCCGCCGCGACTTCGTGGCCGGTGCCGGTCTCGCCGAGGATCAGGATCGGCTTGCGCGCCGCGACGAGCTGCTCGAGCGCGCGCTCCACCTCGTGCACGCGCGCGCTGGTGCCGAGCGTCGTCAACACGACGCGGCGCGGCTCCTTGATCGCGGCCACCTTGAGCGCGCGCGAGATCGTCGCCAGGAGCTTGGACAGCCCGATCGGCTTCTCGAGGAAATCGAATGCGCCGATGCGCGTCGCCTCGACGGCCGTCTCGATCGTGCCGTGCCCCGACATCATCACCACCGGCATCGTCAGCGCGCCCGATGCGCCCCACTCGCGCAGCAGCGTCACGCCGTCGGTGTCCGGCATCCAGATGTCGAGCAGCACCAGCGAGGGCTGCTGCCGCGCCCGGTAGGCACGTGCCTCGCCCGCGTTCTCGGCGAGCGCCACGCGGTAGCCCTCGTCCTGCAGGATCTCCGACAGCAGCTCGCGTATGCCAACCTCGTCGTCGACGACCAGGATTTCCTTTGCATGCACCATCCGCATTCCCTCATGCGCCCGCGCGTCGCGCGAGCGGAAAAACCAGCGTCACGCGCGCGCCGCGGGGCGCCACGTTCTCGAGGCTCGCACGTCCGCCGTGCTCCTCGACGATCTTCTTCACGATCGCGAGGCCGAGACCGGTGCCCTTGGTCTTGGTCGTCACGTACGGCTCGAACGAGTGCTTCAGCACCGTCTCGGCGAAACCGGGCCCATGGTCGGTGAACGCGAGCGCCGCCTCGCCATTGTGCGCGTCCAGCGCGATTCCGTATGCGGGGTCGGCGACGTCCGCCTGGGCGTCGATCGCGTTCTGCAGAAGGTTGTGCAGTACCTGCCGCAGTCGCGTGGGCTCGCCCTGGATCACCACCGGAGCGTCGGGCAGCGACAGCGAGATCTGTGGGCGCAGATTCTCGTACAGTTCGAGGACGTCCTGCAACAGCGACTTGACATCGACGAGCTGCGCCTGCCCCGGCCGCGGGCTGCGCGCGTAGATCGCGAAGTCGTCGACCATGCTCTTCATCGCCGCCACCTGGGTGACGATCGTCTGCGTGCCACGCCTCAACGTGTCCTGGTCGGCACCGTCGAGCTTGCCCTCGAGCTTGACCGCGAGGCGCTCGGCCGAGAGCTGGATCGGCGTCAGCGGATTCTTGATTTCGTGCGCAAGGCGGCGCGCCACCTCTGCCCAGGCCGCGTCGCGCTGCGCGACCACGAGCTCGGAGACGTCGTCGAACACCACGACGTAGCCGGCATTGGCGGCATTGGCGAGCCGCGTGCCGCGCATCAGCAGCGTGCGCGTCATGTTCGCGACGGCGAGCTCGGCCTCCTTTTGCCACTTGCCGTCGCGGCTGCCGCGAAAGCCCTCGCCGACGAGCTCGGCGAAGGGCGCCAGCGCCGGCAGCCGCTTGCCCCAGTCGGCGAGCGGCATGCCGGTCAGGTCGGCGAGCGGCTGCTGGAGGATGAGCGCGGCGCTCGGATTCGCGGTGCGCAGACGGTAGCGATCATCGAACGCGAGCACGCCCGCGGAAAGATTGCCGAGCACGCTCTCGAGATAGGCGCGCGTCGTCTCGATCGCGCGCCGCGATTCCTCGTTGCGCGTATGCGCGTCGGCGAGTTGCGCCGTCATCGTGTTGAACGACTCCGTGAGGATGCCGAGCTCGTCGCCGGAGGTCACCGGCTGGCGTCGCGTGAAATCGCCCTGGGTCACCGCGCGAGTGCCTTCGGCGAGCAGCCCGAGCGGCTCGGCGAAGCGCTCGGCGAGCACGACGGCGAGGCCGAGCGCGCTGGTCAGCGCGAGCAGCAGCGTCAGTGTCAGCGTCCACTCGTACAGGCGCTTGAGCGCATTGCGCGAGTACGAGATCTCCTGGTAGTCGCGATAGCCGGCCTCGGCGCGGTCGGCCTCCTGCGCGAGCCCCGACGGCACCGGCTCGATCACTTGCAGCAATTTCAGCGGCTCGAGGCGGTCGCCGCTGTTCACCGGCACCACGACGCGCGCGACGAGTCCCCGCTGTGGCAGCTGGTCGATCGCGCCGAACGTCTGCTGCAGCCGCGCGCGGCGCAGTGCCTCCGCCGGCGGCGGGTCAGGCGTCGCCGTCGAGCTCGAGATGCCGGCGACGGCGAGCACGTTGCCGGTCGGCGTATAGAGCACCGCCTCGTGCACGCCGATCTGCTCGGCCGCGCGGTTCAGCACCTGCGCGAAGTTGGACGAATTGGCGTCCGCCAGCGAGATCGCGAGCTGGCCCGCTTTGTTGGTCGCGTCGCGAAGCACGAAGTCGAGCGCGCTGCGCCCGAGATTGAGACCGCTGTCGAGGGCGCGGTCGACGCGCACGTCGAACCAGCTTTCGATGCTGCGGCCGACGAATTGCACCGACACCGCGTACAGCAGCGCGCCTGGCAACAGCGCCACCAGCGAGAACAGCAGCACGAGGCGGACGGCGAGGCGCGAGCCGAACACGCCGGCCCTGAAATTGCGCCGCAGCATGAAGAGCTGGCCGCCGACGATCACCATGAGCAATACGGCGAGCACCGCGGTGACCACGACGAGCTTGTCGTAGCCGCCGGCGAAGAACTCGGTATTGGACGTCGCGCTCGCGAGCAGGAACAGCGTGATCGCCGCGAGGCAGGCCGCGCACAGGAGCGCGAAGCGCCAGCGCCTCGAGCCGGGGATTCTCACGGCGTGAAGCTCCAGCGCAGCCACTCCGAAGACAGCTGCCACTCGCGCGACGCCAGCGCCGACACCTGCAGCGGCTTCGGCAATTGCCCCGCGTCGAGCTTGAGGCGCAACGCGGCATCGTAGCGTGTGCCCTTGCTCAGCGCCGACGCGCGCGCCACCGGCCGCGACGTCACGCGGCCGATGAAGCGTTCGACCTCGTCGAGCGTCGCGAAGCTCTGCGACATGAGACCGCTGCCGATCCGGTATTGACGCGTCAACGGCGCGTACGACAGGCGGTACGTCGTGACCTGGTCGACGACCTTTTCGTCGACCCAGTACCAGCGCGGCCGCGTCAGCGTGAACTCGAGGTCGATGTAGAGCGCGATGCCTTTCGACAGTGCCTCGTCGAGCGTGGCGTTGAGGTTGAAGTCGAAATCGGCGGACAGCAGCACCTCGCCGTCCTCCTCGTGCAGTTCGGCGCCACGCACGCCGATGGTGTCGGCGCGCGCCGCGAGCGTCGCCGCCACCGCCATCACGGCGAGCGCGATGGCGAGCCAGCGCGTCCAGGGCGCGCGCCGCGACATCGGATCGGGAGTGCGGGGCAAGGCGAGCATGCCGGCGGGCGCTTGGCGCATTCGAGGGCGCTCATGACCGCCGGCGGCGTGGACTTCGCGAGGCGAACCTCGCGGATCGCGGCGCGTGGCTCGCACGGCATTCGCCGCACCGGGCTTCGCGCCGCTGCCGGCGTCACGCCTTTCGAATCAGCGCGTAGAAGAATCCGTCCTGATTGTGCGGGCTTGCCTCCGCCGAAGGCAAGACCTGGCCGTCCTCGTGCGCGACTTCGGCCGGGAAGATGAGGGTTTCGCGCAACGCTTCAGGCCGCGTCGCCACGAACGCCTCGACGCGCGCCTCGTTCTCCTCGCGGAACACCGAGCACGTCGCGTACAGCAGGCGGCCGCCGCGCGCCAGCAGCGGCCACAGCGCCGCGAGCAGCCCATCCTGCTCGGCGGCGAACTGCGCGACGTCGGTGGCGCGGCGCAGCCACTTGGCGTCCGGATGGCGGCGCACGATGCCCGATGCGCTGCAGGGCACGTCGGCGAGGATGCGATCGAAGGGGCGGCCGTCCCACCACGTCGCGGGATCGCGCGCATCGCCGGCGGCCACGGTGACCGCGGGCGACGCGAGGCGCAGCCGCGCGAGGTTGTCGCGCACGCGCGCAAGCCGCGTCGCGTCGCGATCGATCGCGGTCATCGCGACGTCGGCAAGCTCGAGGATGTGCGTGGTCTTGCCGCCGGGTGCGGCGCACGCGTCGAGCACGCGCATGCCGTCGCCGCAGTCGAGCAAGGGTGCTGCGAGCTGCGCGCCGGGATCCTGCACGCTGAACGCACCCTCCGCGTAGCCCGGCAGCGTCGTCACCGGCGCCGGCGCGGCGACGACGATGGCGGCGGCGCCCTGGGCGCGTGCATCGATCGCGGCGTCGGCCAGGCGCGCGAGCAGCGCCGCGCGTGTCGTCACCCGCGCGTTGACGCGCAATGTCAACTGCGGACGCGCGTTGCCCGCCTCGAGGATCGCCGTCCAGTGCGCAGGATGGTCGGCGCGCACGCGATCGGCCCACCAGCGCGGATACGAGAAGCGCGCGCGCGGATCGTCGCTCGTCGCCATCGCCGCATCGAGCGTCGCACGCTCGCGCAGATAGCGGCGCAGCAGCGCATTGACGAGCGAGCGCGCGGCCGGCTTGCCCATCGCCGCCACCGCGTCGACGGCCTGGTCCACCACGGCGAACGCCGGCATCCTCGTATGCGCGATCTGATAGAGCGCGACTTCCACCAGCAGCGCGATGGCGCGATCGGCGATCGGCTTTTGCGAAAGCGCTCGCGTCAGCGCATCGAGTCGCCCATGGTGTCGCAGCGTGCCGTAGGCGAGCTCCTGCACGAGCGCGCGCGCCGGCCCGGCGCGCTCGAGGTCGACCGCGGCCATCGCCGCCGGCAGCGCCGCGCCGTCGAGCACGCGCGTGACGATCTCCACCGCCTGCCGCTGCGACTGCTGCATCAGCCGAGCCGCGTGCCCGGTGCGATCGCGTGCCCAGCGACGAACGCCGCCGCCGTCATGGGCCGCGCGTTGGCGGGCTGCAGGGCTTCGATGCGCAGCACGCCGCGCGCGCACGCGACGTCGATCCCCGATGCGTGCACGCGCACGACCGTCCCCGGCGCCATGCCGGTCACCGCCATCTCCGGCAGCGCGCGCGCCTGCCGGATCTTGACGACCGTGGCGCCGAGCGTGGTCCACGCCGCCGGCCACGGGTCGAATGCGCGCACCGCGCGGTCGACCGCCTCGGCATCGCGCGTCCAGTCGATGCGTGCGCCCTCGCGCGCGACCTTGTGCGCATAGGTGATGCCTGTGGCAGGCTGCGGCGTCGCCGCCAGCCGGCCGTCGCGCGCCAGACGCGCCAGCACGTCGACGATCGCCCGCGCGCCTTCGACCGCGAGCTTCGCTGTCAGCGAGCCCGCGGTATCGCGCGCATCGATCGCCACGCGCCGCGTCTCGATCATCGCCCCGGTGTCGAGCCCCGCATCCATCTGCATGATCGTGACGCCGGTCGAAGCGTCGCCGGCCTCGATCGCCCGCGCCACCGGCGCCGCGCCGCGCCAGCGCGGCAGCAGCGAAGCATGGATGTTGAGGCCGCCGTGGCGCGGCGCGTCGAGCACCGCTTGCGGCAGGATCAGGCCATACGCGGCCACCACCAGCACGTCGAGCCGCGCCGCGGCGATCGCCGCGTGCGAGTCCGCATCGCGCAGCGTTGCGGGCTGGGCGAACGCGAGGCCGTGATGCTGCGCCAGGCGCTTGACGGGCGATGCGGCGATGGCGAGACCTCGGCCTTGTGGCCGATCGGGCTGGGTGAGCACCAGCGGTATCGTGACGCCGGCGTCGACCAGGGCCTCGAGCGCGGTCGCCGCGAACTCGGGCGTGCCGGCGAAGCCTGCGCGAATGCCGTTCACCCGGCCAGCTTCTGCTTCTTCTTGAACCTCGAGGACAGTCGCGCGCGTTTCAGCGGCGACAGGTAGTCGACGAACACCTTGCCCACCAAATGATCCATTTCATGCTGAATGCATACCGCCAGCAGCTCGTCGGCGTCGAGCTCGAATGGCGTGCCGCGAGCATCCTGGGCGCGCACCCGCACGCGCGCCGCGCGCGTCACCCTGTCGTAGTAGCCCGGCACCGACAGGCAGCCCTCCTCCGACTCCGCCTCGCCCTCGCGCGCCACGATCTCGGGATTGACGAGCACGAGCAGCTCGTCGCGGGCTTCCGAGATGTCGATGATGACGATGCGCTTGTGCACGTCCACCTGGGTGGCGGCGAGGCCGATGCCGGGGGCCGCGTACATGGTCTCGGCCATGTCGTGGACCAGCCTCTCGATGTCCGGCGTGAAGGCGGACACGGGCGCCGCGACTTTCTTCAGGCGCGGGTCCGGATACTCGAGAATCGGCAGGATCATGGTGCGATGGTGGGGCAGCGAGCGCGCCCTATCAAGCAGACGCCCGGGCGGACGCCTTGCATGGCCTTCCTGCAACGACACGCCGTGGACCACCAATGCATCCGACGGGAAAGCTTGCCAAATGCATGTGTCGGTTGCAGAATCGGCTTTAAGTCCTTATTTTGCGGCGGTTTAGGACGTTTGCAAGCCCGCTTGCCTAGGAAGAGGTCTTATGCGTCAACAGTTTAGCACACGCATGTTGCGGGCCGCCGTGGCGATCGCCGCCGCATGCGTGCTGGCCTTTGCGGCCGCGCCCGCGCTCGCCGACGAACCGCTCACGCTGGCGCCCGATGCGCCGTCGTCGTACACGGTGCAAAAAGGCGACACCCTGTGGGGCATCTCCGGCCGCTTCCTCCGCGATCCCTGGCGCTGGCCCGAAATCTGGGGCCTCAACCGGGCCCAGATCAAGGACCCGCACTGGATCTATCCGGGCGACGTGGTCGTGCTCGACCACCTGGGCCCCGGAGGCGCGCCGCGCCTGTCGATCGCGCGCGGCACCGTGCGGCTGTCGCCGCAGACCCGCGTGGAGCGGCTGGCGTCCGACGCCATTCCCTCCATCCCGCCGGGAGACATCGAGCCCTACCTCACCCCCGCGTTGGTGACGCCTCAGCCGGGCATGCCCAACTCGGCGGAAATCGTCGCCGGCCGCGACCGCACGCGCGTGGTGCGCGGCCAGAACGACCGCGTCTACGCCGTCGGCATCGATTCCAAGCAGGGCGACGCGTGGCTGATCTACCGGCCGGGCAAGGCGCTGGTGTCGCCCGAATCCGGCAAGGTGCTGGGTTTCGAGAACCGGTTCATCGGCCGCGCCAAGGTCGAGCGCTTCGCCGACGTGTCGACGCTGCTCATCACCGAGTCGGACCAGGAAGTCTTCGTCGGCGACCGGCTGGTGCCGGTGCCGCGCGAGACGCTGATCAATTACGTGCCGCACGCGCCCGACAAGCCGATGGAGGGCAACATCATCGCCTCCTATCGCAACGAGAGCGAGATGGGCCGCGGCTCGATCGTCACGATCGACCGGGGACAGAGCGACGGCGTCGAGGTCGGCAACGTGTTCGCCATTTACCACAGCGTGCCGCCGATCCAGGATCCGCGTCCCAATTCCGAGGCCCCGCAGTTGCTGCGCTTCCTCGACCAGACGACATTCTACGTGCCGGATCACTACCTCGACGTGCCCGAGGAACGCACCGGTCTCATGTTCGTGTTCCGCACATTCGACCGCGTGTCGTACGCGATCCTGCTCAACACCACCGACCCGATCCTGGTCGGCGACCGCATCCGCCAACCCTGACCCTTCGCGTGCGGGCGATGGCGTGAGCCGCGGCGGCGCCACGCCGGACCCCCCGCACGCTGCGCGCCTGCGCGCTTGGGTGACGCTCGCGCACTGCCGGATTCCCCAGCAGGAGCTGGTGGCGTTGTTGCGCGTCGCCGGCGATCCCGAAGTGCTGGTCGCTGCGGCTTGTGGCCGCGCGGCGGCATTCGACCTGCCGGCGGCGGGGCGCGCCGCCCTCGCCGACGTGCCGCAGGCGGCGATCGATGCGACGCTCGCGTGGCTTCAATCGCCGGCGCATCGCCTGGTGACGTTCGACGACGCCGACTACCCGCAGGCGCTCCTCGCCGTCGGCGACGCGCCGCCGGTGCTCTTCGCCATGGGACGGGGCGAACTCCTCAACCGGCCCGCGGTGGCGATCGTCGGCAGCCGGCAGGCGACGCCGCAGGGGCTCGAAGACGCGCGCGCATTCGCGCGCGCGCTCGCGACCGCAGGCCTCACCGTGGTGTCGGGACTCGCGCAGGGCATCGACGCCGCGGCGCACGAGGGCGCGCTCGAGACACCGGCATCGACGATCGCGGTCGTCGGCACCGGGCTCGACCGCGTCTATCCGGCAGCCAATCGAAAGCTTGCGCACGCGATCGCCGAGCGCGGACTCATCGTTTCCGAGTTCGTCCCCGGAACGAACGCGGACAAATGGCATTTTCCGCGCCGCAACCGCCTGATCTCGGGGCTCGCGCGCGGCGTGCTCGTCGTCGAGGCGAACCTGTCCTCGGGATCGCTGATCACCGCGCGGCTCGCGGGCGAGCAAGGGCGCGAAGTGATGGCGATGCCGGGCTCGATACACTCGCCCTTGTCGAAGGGTTGCCACAAGCTGATCCGCGACGGTGCCAAACTGGTCGAGACGGCGCAGGACGTGCTGGTCGAGCTCGGCCTCGGCGCACCGGCGGCGCGCGCCGTTGCCGCAGCGCGCGCCGCGGACCCCGTCCATGCGCGGCTGCTGGCGGCCATGGGCGAGGCGCCGGTCGACATCGACCGCCTGGTCGCGCGCACCGGGCAGGCGGTCGAGGCGATCGCCGCGCAATTGACCGCGCTGGAGCTCGAGGGCCTCGTGGCGCCGATGCCCGGCGGCCGCTGGCAACGGCGGCACTGATCCACCGGCCCCGCGCGAAAGGCGCAGGGCGAAGTCCGTGCCCGCGAGCGAACCCCGGGGGTTGCGGCGACGCTCGGCCGTGACCATTTGCCGAAGCGAGGTTGCCCCTCACGTGACTTAATCTGTAGTATCGCCGCCTCCTCGAAGGAAGGAAGAGCTCTTGAGCAAGGAACTGATCATCGCCGAAAAACCCTCGGTCGCCGCGGACATCGCGCGCGCGCTGGGGGGATTCACCCGCCACGGCGACTATTTCGAGAGCGATACGCAGGTCCTGTCGTCGGCGGTGGGCCACCTGATCGAGATCGGCATGCCGGAGGAGGAGGAGGTGAAGCGCGGCAAATGGACGTTCGCGCACCTGCCGGCGATTCCCTCGCAGTTCGCGCTGAAGCCCATCGAGAAGAGCGAAGACCGGCTGAAGACGCTATTGAAGCTCCTGCGCCGCAAGGACGTGACGCGCCTCGTGAACGCCTGCGATGCCGGACGCGAGGGCGAGCTCATTTTCCGCTACATCGCGCGCTACGCGAAGACCGACAAGCCGATCAAGCGGCTGTGGCTGCAGTCGATGACGCCGGCGGCGATCCGCGACGGCTTCGCCAAGCTGCGCAGCGACGAGTCGATGCGGCCGCTGGCGGATGCGGCGACGTGCCGCTCCGAGTCGGACTGGCTGGTCGGCATCAACGGCACGCGCGCGATGACGGCGTTCAACTCGAAGTCGGGCGGTTTCCAGCTCACCACCGTCGGCCGCGTGCAGACGCCGACGCTCGCCATCCTCACCGAGCGCGAGGAGAAGATCCGCGCGTTCAAGCCGCGCAACTACTGGGAGCTCATCGGCACGTTCCGCGCGCAGGCCGGCGAATACACCGGACGCTGGTTCGACGAGGCCTTCCGCAAGCGCGACGACGACCCCGACATGCGCGCCGAGCGCGTGTTCGACGAGTCGCGCGCGCTGGCGATCGCCGACAAGTGCCGCGGCAAGCCCGGGATCGTCACCGAGGAATCCAAGCCGTCGACGCAGAGCCCGCCGCTCCTCTACGATCTCACCACGCTGCAGCGCGAGGCCAACGGCCGCTTCGGCTTCTCGGCGCGCACCACGCTGTCGCTCGCGCAGGCGCTCTACGAGCGCCACAAGGTGCTGACTTACCCGCGCACCGACGCGCGCGCACTGCCCGAGGACTACCAGGGCACGGTGAAGGCCACGCTTGAGGCGCTGGGCGACACCAACGCCTACGGCACGCTGGCGCGCCGCGTGCTGAAGGAGAAGTGGGTGCGCCCCAACAAGCGCATCTTCGACAATTCGAAGATCTCCGACCACTTCGCGATCATTCCCACGCTGCAGACGCCGAAGTCGCTGAACGAGATCGAGCAGAAGCTCTATGACTTCGTCGTCAAGCGCTTCATCGCGGTGTTCTACCCGCCCGCCGAGTTCGAGGTGACCACGCGCATCACGCGCGTCGATGGCGAGCCGTTCAAGACCGAGGGCCGTGTGCTGGTGAACCCGGGCTGGCTAGCGGTGTATGGCAAGGAGGCGCAAGGCGACGACGCGTCGCTGGTGCCGCTCGCCCGGCGTGCGCCCGATGCGGCGTCGGCGGCCGCCACCGGCGACGTCTACGAGCGCGTCGTCGCCGACAAGGTCGACGCCGTGGCGCAGACCACGCGCCCGCCGCCGCGCTACAACGAAGGCACGCTGCTGTCGGCGATGGAAGGCGCGGGCAAGTCGATCGAGGACGACGAGCTGCGCGAGGCGATGCGCGAGAAGGGGCTCGGCACGCCGGCCACGCGCGCGCAGATCATCGAGGGCCTGATCCAGGAGCGCTACATCCTGCGCGAAGGCAAGGACCTCATTCCCACCGCCAAGGCGTTTTCACTGATGACGCTGCTGCACGGGCTCGGCGTGCCGGAGCTGTTCTCCCCCGAGCTCACCGCAGAGTGGGAGTTCAAGCTCAACGAGATGGAGCACGGCCGGCTCGCGCGCGACGCGTTCATGCGCGAGATCGTCGACATGACACGGCACATCGTCGGCCAGGCCAAGAACTACGAGAGCGACACGATCCCGGGCGATTTCGCGACGCTGTCCGTGCCGTGCCCGAAGTGCGGCGGCGAGGTGCACGAGCGCTACAAGAAGTTCCAGTGCGTCAAGTGCGATTTCGCCTTCTGGAAGATCATGGGCGGCCGCCAGATCGAGCCGGCGGAAAGCGAGGCGCTGCTGCGCGATCGCGAGATCGGCCCGCTCGACGGCTTCCGCAGCCGTCTTGGCCGCGCCTTCTCGGCAAAGTTGAAGCTCAACGACGCGAACGAGGTCGAGTTCGATTTCGGGCCGCGCCCGGGCGACGAGGACGAGGCGATCGACTTCAGCGGGCAGACGCCGCTCGGACCCTGTCCGAAGGATGGCGGCCGCGTATTCGAGACGCCGACTGCCTACGTGTGCGAGAACGCGGTGGGTCCCGCGCGCACCTGCGACTTCCGCTCCGGGCGCACGATCCTCACACGCTCGATCGAGCGCGCGCAGATGGAAAAGCTGCTCGCGCACGGCAAGAGCGACCTGCTGCAATTCGTGTCGGCGCGCACGCGCCGGCCGTTTTCGGCGTTCCTCGTGCGCCAGCCCGACGGCAAGGTCGGCTTCGAGTTCGAGGCGAAGAAGGACGGCAAGGGTCGCGGCCGCCCGCAGCGCGCGGCGGCGTTGCGCGTGCTCGGCAAGCATCCGCGCGATGGTGGCGCGGTCGAGCTGCACGCGGGCCGCTACGGCCCGTACGTCAAGCACGGAGAGGTCAACGCCACGCTGCCCGACCGCGACAAGGTGGACACGCTGACGCTCGACGAAGCCCTGTCGATACTCGCGGCGAAGACCGGCAAGCCGGTCGGCGGGCGGGCGCGCAAGCCGGTGGCGCGCAAGCCGCGCGGCGTCGAGGAGCCGGCACCGGCGGTGCGCCGCACCAAGCGCCCGGCGGCGGGCACCGCCACCGCGCGCACCGCGGCGCGCAAGACGCCGGCAACGACCACCGCGAAGGTCACCGGAACGCGCACCGCGGCCAAGCGCTCGACCGCGGCCGGCGCCAAGACGCCGGTCGTGAAGCGCGCGACCACCAAGCGCACCACGACCAAGCGCGCCGCCAAGAAGCCGGCCGGCCGCAAGACCTGACGCTGCGCCCTAGCGTGCGGCGCGCTTTTGCGCCATGTCGATGTCCATGTACTTCCAGTAGGTCTGGAACGTCTGCGGCGCGAAACCCGCGAGCCAGGGCTGCACGAAGTCGTTCTGCAGTCGGTACATCACCGGAAACATCGGCACATAGGTGCGCGCAATGGCCGCCATCTTGAGCTGCTCGACCTGTTGCGTCGCGGCGTCGGGCGCGTGGAAGAAGGCGTCCATCGCGCGGTCGTAGTCGGCGGACTTGAAGTGCGACACGTTCTGCACCGGCGAGGCGCGACTGTCGAGCTGCTGCAGGATGCCGTAGCCGTACGGCAGGCCGCCGTAGCCGCCGTAGTACGCGCTGAACTGCCCGCGCTCGAGCTCCTTGATCGCGTCCTGGAACGGGGTCATGTGGAATTCCATATGCACGCCGATCGCGTCGAAATTGCGGCGCATCAGCGTCGCCAGCTCGGTCGATATCGCCCCCGAGCGCAGCGTCATGGTCACCACCAGCGGCTTGCCGTCGGGCCGGCTGCGATAGCCGCCGGGGCCCGCGCGCTTGTAGCCCACGCGGTCGAGCAGCGCGTTGGCGGCCGCCGGGTCGTACAACGCGCGATCGCCAAAACCGGGGTCGTGTCCGGCGACGCGCGGCGGCACCATCTGGTTTGCCGGCAATCCCTGGCCGCCGGCCAGCACGTCGATCATCGTGCCGGTATCGAAGCCCAGCATCATCGCGCGGCGCAGGGCGATGGCGTCTTTCTGCATGCCACCGACGACGGGATCGTCGACGTTGAAGTAGACAAAGAACACGAAAGGTTCCGGCGTCGCGAATCGCTTCACGCCACGCGCCGCGAGGTCCTTGCGCAGCACGTTGCCCGCGAGCAGGCGATTGGCGACGCTCGAATGCAGCGTGATGTAGTCGAGGTTGCCGCGCTCGAATTCGAGCACGCGCACGCTGTCCTCCTCGATGACGTCGAGGTCGATCTCGCCGATCCGCGGCAGCGACTTGCCGGCCATCGCCTTCGCCATCCCCGCATAGGGGCCGTCATCGACGCGCGGAAAGCGCAGCTCGCGGTAGCCTGGATTGGCGGTCAGCACCACGCGCGACCCGCGCTGCCATTCCTTCAGCATGTAGGCGCCCGTGCCCACCGGCCGCGTGCCGATGTCGCGCCCCGCGGCCTCGACCACCTCGCGCGCGCAGGCGCCGAGCGTCAGGAAGAACTCGATCGGCGAATACACGGCGGAGGTGAGCTTGAGCTGTAGCGTATAGCGGTCAAGCGCGCGCAGTCCGGCCATCGGCGCCGAATAATCGAAATGCGCGCCGGGTTTCTTCGCGGCATCGACCAGCGCGCGCGCGCCGACGACGAGCGGCGTGATCGACGCGTCGCCACCGCGGTGCAGGTTGGGATCGAGCCAGCGCTTGAGCGAGTACACGTAGTCGTCGGCGACGAGCTCGCGGCGGCGGCCGCCGAACGCCGGGTCGGGCGTGAAATAGATGCCTGGCTTGACGTGTACTGTCCACGTCAGCCCGTCGTCGGTGATCTCGGGCATGCCGGTCGCGGTCAGCGGCGCGAGCTTCACCGGCGAGGCGAGGTAGTCGAACTCGTAGAGGCCCTCGAAGATCGCGATGATGATCTCGAACGACGGCTGGTCGTCGTACTGCTGCGGGTCGAGCGCCTCGATGTCGGGCGTGGCGATGTGCAGTACCTTCGCCAGGTCGGCGGCGGCCTGCGCCGACGGCAGCGGTGCCAGCGCGCCGGCGACGACGGCGGCGAGCGCGACGCGCGCGAGACGGACGGCGAGGTTCATGGCGACATCATGGCATGGCCGGGCAGTCGGCGACGCCGCCCGTCGCGCAAGACTCGCGCCACCGGAATTTCGCAGGCACAATCGCCGCCATGGACTTTCGCGACATCGTCGTCGAGTTCGCGACGCCCGCCGACGCGCAGGTGCTGTCGACGATGACGCGCGACTGGATCGAGGCCGGCCTCGACTGGAGCTATCGCAGCGCGCGCCTCGCGCGCCTGATCGGCAGCGCCAATCACACGGCCGTGGTCGCGCGCGACGGCTCGCGCATCGTCGGCTTCGCGATCATGGAATTCGGCGACGAGCGCGCGCATCTCGTGCTGCTCGCGGTGCGGCCTTCGCACCGGCGGCGCCGCATCGGCAAGGCGCTCGGCCAGTGGCTGATCGACTCCGCGATCACCGCCGGCGCATCGTCGGTGCACGTCGAGGTGCGCGAGTCCAATCCGCCCGCGCTCGCGCTGTACCGCAGCCTCGGCTTCGAGGAAAGCCTGCGCATCGAAGGCTACTACCAGGGCCGCGAGAACGCGGTGCGCATGATCCGCATCCTGCGCAAGCCGGCGGCCGTGCTGCCGCCGTGGTCGCCGCCGCCGCGGCTGCGCCACTGACCGCCCGCGCGCGGCGCCGCACGCCACGCGCCGCCTGCGCGCGGCACCTGCGGACCGTTCCCGCGCGCTGCGCGCGCCGCCGCCACCGCTGATGGCGTCGATCGAAGTCAGCGAAGAGGCCGGCGTGCGCTACCTGCACTTCGGCACGCACTGGATCCAGGGCGCGATGCGCATCGCGCGGCCGTGGTCGCTCGAGCTCGAGTACACGCGCGACCTCATGTTCCCGTTGTTGTTGCACAAGGCACCGACGTGGCCGCGCAGCACCCTCGTCATCGGCCTCGGCGCCGCGTCGGTGCCCCGCTTCCTCTATCGCCACTTTCCGCGCACGTCGCAGACGGTGGTCGAATGCGACCCCGCCGTGGTCGATGTCGCCCGCTCGTCGTTCCGGCTGCCGGCCGAGCGTGCGCGGCTGCGCGTCGAGATCGGTGATGGCGCCGACTACGTGATCGCGAGCGAGCGGCGCTTCGACTGGATCGTCGTCGACGGTTTCGACTCGCAAGGGCGCGCCGGCGCGCTGGACACGCTGCCGTTCTACTGCAACTGCCTCGCGCGCCTCACCGATCGCGGCATCGTCGCGGTCAACCTCCTCACGTGGCGCCATGCCTTGCGCGGGAGCCTCGCGCGCCTGCGTGCGGCCTTCGGCACGAACCTCGCGACATTGCCGCCCTGCGACAGCGGCAACGTCATCGCGC
>DATBOK010000163.1:0-5343 GCA_036553845.1 Casimicrobiaceae bacterium | reverse complement strand
TGCTGCCGTACTGGGGCCAGGGGAAGGAATTCAACGACGCCGCCGGTCGCATGACCCTCGACAAGACCGCCGCGGTCAAGGGCCTCAATGAATGGCTGAAGATGGTCGACGCGGGCGTCATCAAGCGCAACGTCGCCGAGGTGAAGACGCCGGACACCGTCAACGAATTCAAGGCGGGGCAGGTGGTGTTCGCGATCAACTGGGGTTTTGCCTGGGACCGCTTCCAGGCCGACAAGGATTCGAGCGTGCAGGGCAAGGTCGGCGTGATGCCGCTGCCGGCAATGGCGGGCGGCCGCAGCGCGACCTGCGTCGGTGGCTGGCAATGGGCGGTGAGCGCGTTCTCCAAGCACAAGGCGGACGCCGCGAAGCTCGTCAAGTACCTGGCGACGCCGAAGGCCAGCAAGTTCCTCGCGATCGAAGGCTCGCTGCTGCCCACCTATCAGAGCGTCTATGTCGATGACGACGTGGTGAAGGCGGTGCCCTGGTTCAAGGACGCGGCGAAGGTGGTCATCGCCGGCAAGAACCGGCCGATGTCGCGCGACTACGGGCAGGTGAGCGACGTCATCCGCACGACCACCAGCGCGGTGCTGGCGCGCACCAAGACGCCGGACGAAGGCGTTGCCGAGATCCAGTCGCGCCTCGCCCGCGTGATGCGCTGATCGCGGCGGTCCGGCGCGTCGCGGGTTGCCGTCGATGACGTTCCTCGATCGCCTGCGCGATCCCGGCGAGAAGGCGCTCGGGATCGCGCTGCTCGCGCCGGCGTTCCTGCTGCTGCTCTTGATCGTCGCGTATCCGATCGCCAAGATCGTGTTCAACAGCCTGTTCGACATGCGCCTGTCGGGAGGCAGCGGCGGCTTCAGGTTCGTCGGCCTCGACAACTACGTGCTGGCGTTCCACGACGCGGAATTCTGGAATGCCGCGTGGAACACGGTGCTGGTGACCGTCATCACCGTGCCCGCCGCGCTGGTGACAGGCCTCGGTCTCGCGTTGCTCGCCAACCTGCCATTCCGGCGGCGCTGGCCCGTGCGTGTCGCGCTGCTCCTGCCATGGGCGCTGCCGCTCGCGTTCGCCGGCCTCATCTTCGCGTGGTTCTTCCACACCGAATACGGCGTGGTCAACGACGTCGTGCGCCGACTGGGCGCGCACGGCGAGCCGACGATGTGGCTGCTGCGACCCGGCTGGGCATTCGCAGCCATCTGCCTGACGATCGTCTGGAAGACGAGCTCGTTCATGGCACTCATCCTGCTGGCCGGGCTCAGCATGATCCCGCGCTCGCTGTACGAAGCCGCGGAAGTCGACGGCGCGTCGCACTGGCAACAGTTCCGCGAGATCACGATTCCGATGCTGATGCCGTCGATCGTCGTCGCGCTCATCTTCCGCACCATCACTTCGCTGCAGACGTTCGACATCCCCTACACGATGACGCGCGGCGGCCCGGGCGATGCCACCCAGACGCTGGCAATGCTGATCCACAAGACCACGATCGACTATCTCGACGTCGGCTACGGATCGACGCTCGCCGTCTGCATGTTCGTGCTGTCGATGGCCGTCACCGCCGTGTACCTGCGGCGGATCGCGAAGGACGCATGACGCCGCGCGAGGGGGCCGGATTGCGCCTCGTCGCCGCGGCGATCGTCGTGGTCAACGGGTTCTTTCCGGCCGTATGGATCCTGCTCACTTCGCTCAAGAGCGAGTCGGAGCTGGTGGCGAAGCCGATCACCTACCTGCCGCGCCGCCTGACGCTCGACAACTACGTGCGGGCATTCACCGACCAGCCGCTGTTGCGCTATCTCGGCAACAGCTTCACCGTGGCCCTGCTGTCGACGATCCTGTCGCTGGTCGTCGCCGCGCTGGCCGCCTACGCGATCGCGCGGCTCAACCTCAGGCGCCGCCAGCTCATCCTGACGTGCATCGTCGCCTCCAGCATGTTTCCGCTGGTGACGCTGCTCGTGCCGATCTTCGAGACGATGCGGGCGTTCGGCCTGCTGAACACCTACACCGCGCTGGTGCTGCCGTACACGGTGCTCAACCTGCCCGTGTGCACGCTGGTGCTGGCGAGCTTCTTCCAGGGCATTCCGCGCGACCTCGAGAACGCGGCGATGATCGACGGCTGCACGCGGCTCGGCGCGCTGTGGCGCGTGGTGGTGCCGCTGGCGGCCCCGGGCGTGTTCACCGCCGGCATTCTCGCCTTCGTCAACGCCTGGGACGAATTCCTGCTGGCGCTGTCGCTCAATGCCAACGCGTCGATGCGCACGCTACCGGTCGGGATTACCTTGTATCAGGGTGAATTCACATTTCCGTGGCCGACCATTTCCGCGGCACTGGTGGTGGCCATCGTGCCGATTGCCGTGCTGATCGCCGTGTTCCAGGAGCGCGTTGTCGGCGGCCTGGCACAAGGCGCCATGAAGGGCTGACCGATGGCGACGCGAACGCTGCGCTACGGGATCGTCGGCTGCGGCAGCATGGGGCGCGAGCACATCCAGAATATCCAGGCATTGCCAGCGGGCGAGGGCGCGCCGTGCATCACGGCGCTCGCCGATCCGCACCCGCCGAGCCTCGACGCGGCGATGGCGATCTGCCGCCAGTGCCCGCAGCCGTTCGCCGAACATCGCGCCCTGATTGCCAGCGGCCTGTGCGACGTGCTGGTCATCGCTTCGCCCAATCACACGCACGCCGGCATCCTGCGCGACGCGCTCGCCACCGATCTCGACGTCCTGGTCGAGAAGCCGGTCGTCACGCGCATGGCCGATGGCATCGAGCTGGTCGCGCAGGAGCGCGCGCGCCACGCCGAGGGCCGCCGCGGCATCGTCTGGGTCGCGCAGGAGTACCGCTACATGCCTCCGGTCGCCGAGGCGCTGCGAATGACTCGCGCCGGCGCGGTGGGCCGCGTGCAGCAGGTGTCCATCCGCGAGCATCGCGAGCCGTTCTACCCGAAGATCGGCGACTGGAACCGCTTCAACGCCAACACCGGCGGCACGCTGGTGGAAAAGTGCTGCCACTATTTCAACCTGATGGACGTGATCACCGGCGAGCGTCCGCGCGCGGTGTTCGCCTCCGGCGGCCAGCGCGTCAACCATCTCGACGAACGCTATGGCGGCCGTACGCCGGACATCCTCGACAGTGCGTTCGCGATCGTCGAGTATCCCGGCGGCGCGCGCGCGATGCTCGAGCTTTGCATGTTCGCCGAGAGCTCGGTCGACCGCGAGTCCGTGACGATCGTCGGTGACGAGGGCAAGCTCGAGACCTTCCTGCCGTCGCTGACGCTGCGCTACGGCCGCCGCGCGGATTGGGGTCGACGCGAATGGTGGGGTCAGCCGTCGGGAACGGGGCGCGGTGTCGACGAGCGACGCGTCTGGGACGAAAGCATCCGCCACGCCGGCCAGCACTTCGGCGCGTCGTACCTCGAGCACGTGCATTTCGCGCAAGCACTGCGCGACGGCCTGCCGCCGGAAATCCCGCTGGAAGAAGGCTTGCGTGCCGTGGCGACCGGCCTCGCCGCGCATCGCAGCATCGACGAACGCCGGCTCGTCGAGCTCGCGGAGCTCCTGCCGGATAGGCTCCAGCCGTGGCCGCCAGCGCCCTAGTCCGACACCTTCCACTCCCCGTGCGAGAACCTCGATGACCGGTGCGATCTATCCGTCGCTGCGCAAGCGACACGTGTTCATTTCGGGCGGCAGCTCGGGCATCGGCGCGGGCCTCGTGCGCGCATTCGCCGCGCAAGGGGCGCGCGTGTCGTTCTGCGGGACGCGCGCGGGTGGCGGCGACGGCCTCGTCGCCGAGGCGGTGGCCGCCGGATACCCGCGTCCATCATATGGCGCCTGCGACGTGCGCGATGCCGACGGATACCAGCGCTTTCTCGGGGCCGCAATCGTGCGCGACGGACCGATCCGTGTGCTCGTCAACAATGCGGGTCGCGATGATCGCCACGCGATGGAAGAGGTGACGCCCGCGTTCTGGGACGAGCGATTCGCGCTCAATCTCAAGCACTACTTCTTCGCGATCCAGGCCGTCGCGCCGGCGATGGCGGCGGCCGGCGGCGGCGCGATCGTCAACATGGGCTCGACGAGCTGGATGCGGGGGCGTCCCAACCTCGTCGGCTACACGACGGCGAAGGCCGGCATCCTCGGCCTCACACGCACCCTCGCGCGTGAGCTCGGCCCGCGCAACATCCGCGTCAACGCGGTCGTCCCGGGTGCAATCGAGACCGAGCGCCAGCGTATGCTGCATCGCGATGCCGCGGCCGACCAGGCGTTCCTGGAACAGCAGTGCCTCAAGATCCGCCTCGATGCCGGGCATGTCGCACGGGCGGTGCTGTTCCTCGCCGCGGATGACAGCGACGGCATGACCGGGCAGCACGTGCTCGTCGACGCCGGGCTCGCGCAGACCTCGGTCGCGACGTAGCATGGCGGCCCCGACCAGGGGTCGCGGGCTTCCGCGGTTCGTCAACACACCCAACAAGCGGCGGGAGATGCAGATGGCCAGTGGACGTTTCGGACGCTTCGCCGGTGTTGCCTGCGCACTCATCATCAGCGCATGCGTGGCGTGCGCGGCGGTCGCGCAGACGCCCGATTCGCGCGTCATGCACGTCATCGTGCCGTACCCGGCGGGCGGCGTCACGGACGCCGTGGCGCGCGGCCTCGCCGCGCAGCTCGGCGAGTCGACGGGCCGCACGGTCGTGGTCGACAACCGTCCGGGCGCGAGCACCGTGATCGGCATGCAGCAGTGCGCACGGGCCGCGCCTGACGGCCTGACGGTCTGCATCACGAACCCCGACAGCCTGTCGTATGGCCCCCAGCTTTTCAGCCGGCTGCCGTACGACGTCGAGCGCGATTTCGCGCCGGTGATCAACCTCGGATTCACCAACAACCTCCTGGTGGCGAGGTCGGGCGCGCCGTTCGACACGTACCGGGAGATGATCGCGTATGCGAAGGCGCACCCGGGAAAGCTCAATTGGGGAACCTGGGGCGCGGCGACGCTCCCCGACGTGTATCTGCGATGGATCGCGCATCGCGCCGGTGTCGACATCGTGGCGATCCACTACAAAGGCGCATCCGGCACGATTCCCGCGATCATGTCCGGCGAGGTCGATATCACCTATATGGGATTCGGCACCGCGCTGCCGCTGATTCGCGCGGGCAAGATGAAGGCGCTGGTCGCCACAGGCGAGCGGCGCTCCGCGTACATGCCGGATCTGCCGAGCCTCGCCGAAGAAGGCGGCGATCCCGGCCTTCCGAGTTATTTCGGCGTGTTCGCCCCCGGCGCCACCCCGCCGGCCGAGCTCGAGCGGCTCAACGCCGAATTCGCGAAGGCCATTCGTGCCGAGGCAGTGCAGGCGCTCTATCG
>DATBOK010000146.1:0-24943 GCA_036553845.1 Casimicrobiaceae bacterium | reverse complement strand
ATGTAATCGGCCAGCGCGGGGCGCGTGACGAACAGCGATCCCTTCAGCGCGAGCTGCATCGCGTCGATCGGCGGTATCGGACCGGAGGCGGTGCCCACGCAGACCAGCAAGCCGCGGCGCTTCAGCGAATCGAGCGAGCCGGCAAAAGTGTCCTTGCCCACGCTGTCGAAGACCACGTTCACACCCGCGCCCTCGGTCAACTCGCGCACGCGCTTCGCGACGTCCTCGCGCTGGTAGAGGATGACGTGGTCGCAGCCATGCGCACGCGCCACGGCCGCCTTCTGCTCCGAGGAGACCGTCCCGATGACCGTCAGCCCGAGCAGCTTCGCCCACTGCGAGACGATCAGCCCGACGCCGCCCGCCGCGGCATGCAGCAGAATCGAATCGCCGGCCTTGAACGGATGAATGCGGCGCATCAGGTAGGCCGACGTGAGGCCGCGCATGGTCATCGCGGCGGCCGTCTCGCAGGCGATCGGATTGGGCAGCTTGATCAGCGGCGCCGCCGGCATCACGCGCTCGGTGCTGTACGCGCCCAGCGTGTTGATGAATCCGGTGTATGTCACCCGGTCTCCGGCCGCGACGTTGGTCACGCCCTCGCCGACCGCTTCCACGCAGCCCGCAGCTTCGACGCCCATGCCCGCCGGCAGCGATACCGGATACAGTCCGGTGCGGAAATACGTGTCCGCGAAATTGATGCCGACGGCGTCGTGGCGAATCCGCACCTGGCCGGGACCGGGGTTGCCGACGGCGACCTCCTCCCACCGCAGGACCTCGGGGCCGCCGGGCGCGTGAAACCGGATTGCGTGCGCCATGTGCATCGTCCTCGCTTCGCGAGCCGCCGGCGTTACGCCGCCACGCGCATGCGCGCGCCGGGCAGGCGCGGCTGGCGGTTCGGCGCAAATCCGTTGCGCGCCAGCGTCTCGTCGGCATTCGCGTAGAACTCGCCGATCCGGTAGATCCGGCGCGCCTCGTTGCCGTCGGCGATTTCGCGGCCGAACTCGCGCGAGATGCGCACGAGTTGCTCGATCTGCCTGACGCTGCTCATCCGCGCCTTGCGGTCCTGCGTCCAGATGTTGTCCTCGATCCCGCATCGCACGTGCAGTCCCATCGCAATGGCCATCATGTTGATGGGCAGCACGTTGAGCATCGACGTCTCGAGCGTCAGCACCGCGCCGTCCGGCACGGCGCGCACGAAGTTGGCGAGGTTGTAGATGTTCGGCGCGTCGAAACCGCCGCCGATGGCGACCCAGGTGAGAATCAGCGGCACGTTGCAGGCGCCGCGGCGCATCATGCGCTCGACCGTTTCGATCTGCGTGACGTTGGCGAGCTGGAAATGCGTCTGGATGCCGGAGGCCGACAGCCGCCGGATGTGTTCCTCGACCCACTCGGGACCGGCGGGAATGGTCATCTCGCGATAAGCGCGATACATCGCCGGCTCGGCCAGCGAAGTGCCGGCCAGATCCGCGTCGCACATCTGCTCGACGACGTTCATCTGGTTGCTGTTGATCGCGATCGTCACCTGCTCCGGCCTCGGGTTCAACTCGGCCAGCATGTGGCGCGTGTCGTCGGAAAGCCACTTGGCCGTCTCGCCTTCGCCTTCCGGCGCGAAGCTGATCGAGCCGCCGACCTGGATGATCATGCCGGGCACCGCCTGGCGCACGCCGGAGATCAGCTCGTTGAACTTCGAGAGGCGCTTGCTGCCCTTGCCGTCGAGTTCACGCACGTGCAGATGCAGCACGGTGGCGCCGGCGTTGTAGCAATCGACGGCCTTCTGCACCTGCTCGTCCATGGTCACCGGGATGTCTTCCGGGAAGTCGGAAGGCATCCACTCTGGCCCGTAAGGCGCGCAGGTGATGACCAGCTTCTCCTGGTTTTCCGGAAACAGCGATCCGTCGATGAAGTTCATGACGCTACCTCTTGTGATTTGAGTTGGTCGACATGGCACCCGGACCCGGTCCCCGCGATTCGATTTCATCGAGAAGAATGGGAGCGCCGAGGCAGATGCTGTGGATCCCCTGCAGGCTCGTGAGCTGCAAAACGGCGGTGATCTCGGCCTGAGTGGCGCCGGCGTTCAGCGCGCGCTGGATGTGCCGGCGAACGCCGGGTGCGTACATGTGCGTGCACGAGGCGTCGATCGCGATGCCGATCAGCTCGATCGTCTTCGCGTCGAGCGCGCCGGAAATGACCGGTGCGAGCGAGATGGCGATCAATTTTTCCGTCCAGGCGGGATCGAGTTTGGCAAAGGGCTCCCAGTCGGGGTTCCAGTTTCCGCTCGCCTTCTTGCGGGGGCGGGCGGGACGTGCCGGCTGGGTGAGTGCGTCGATTTTCTTGGCCACGATGTTCGGCGTTCCGATGTCACGCCGGCTGGGGATCGAGCCGGTTCGCGTCGAGTTCAGGTTTGACGCCCCCCATGCGCTTGCGGTCGGAATCGTAAGTCCGCGCCGCCAGCATGAAGACGGCCGCCGCCGCCAGGCAAATCACCGGCACCACCGACATCGCGAAGTGCAATCCGTACGCATCGGAAAGCATGCCGGTCAGCAGCGGTCCGCCCGCGAGGCCGAACAGGTTGCGGGTCAGCGACAGCACCGAGGCGGCCGTAGCCCGCAGACCCGGATGGATGACATCGATGACCACGGCGTCCGTCGTACCGATGCTGCCGGCCATGACGAACCCACCCGCGACGATCAGCAGGAACTGCGTGTCGCCCGGTGGCAGCGCGATGAAGGCGACGCACATGAACACGGTGGTCGCCACCGCGGTCGCCGCCGCGACGATCAATCGGGCACTCGGGATCGCTGCGCTCAATCGGTCGGCCGCCCTGCTCCAGACGAGCGCGCCCAGGCCGCCGACCAGCACCACGATTCCGGTCCTCAGGCCCGCCTGATCGGCTGCAAGGCCGTAGTAGCGGTTCAGGTAGCTGGGCAGCCACGCCCACGTCGTCGAAACCACGAGCAAGTTGAGGCCTGCACCGATGCACGTGACGATCGCCGTGCGTGGCCGCAGCAGCTCGGTAAACACGGCACGCGCGGTGAGTCGGCGGGGAGCGTGCCGTGGGCCGCTGGCAGCCAGCGCCACGGTCTTGTAATCGCGCACGACCAGCAGGAACACGACGCACAGCACGAGCCCGGGAATGCCCACCGCGCCAAAGCCCGCCTGCCAGCCCCAGTGTTCCGAGATGAAGCCGCCGAGCACCACGCCCAGAACCGACCCCATCATCCCCGCGGCCAGGAAGGCGCCGAGCACGGTGCTGCGCATCCTGGCCGGAAAGAGGGTTGCGAGCAACGCGGCACCCACCGTGCCGTACGCCGCCTCGCCCACGCCGACAAGGGCGCGCGCCACCAGCAGATGGCCGTAGCTCGCCGCGAACGCGCAGGAGATCGTCGCGAGGCTCCAGACCAGCGCCATCAGGAATACGCTCTTGACGCGGCTCCAGCGGTCGGCGAGCAGCGACAGCGGAACGGCGCCGAGCGCGACCGAGATCGAAACGATCGAGACGAGCGCGCCCAGCTGGCTGTCGGTGAGGTTCCACTGCGCCTTGAGATGCGGGAACATCGACACCACGACCTGGCGGTCGATGTAATCGACGACCATCAGCCCGAACAGCACCGCGAATACGGACCACGCGTAGCGACGCGGCGCCGCGTGATCGTCCGCGGTGTCGAAGGCGACGTGGCTCGCCGTAAATGCCATGGTTATCTCTTTCCCGATGCGGAAGCTCTGTCGGCTCCGCGAATTTCGAGGCCGTCTCCCCGGCGCTCGAGCGGGTGGACTCTGCGCGAACGCGCCGCTTTTGACTTTTCCTGGCGTGACATAAACTTATCTATCCGGGACCGACCCCAGTCGACCGATGATCGGACTGATCCGCAGCGCCAGCCTCACACATTACGCCGAGGTCGCGCGACATGCCGGCCTCGATCCACACCGGATGCTGAGCGAATTCGGGTTGCCCCCGCGCTGCCTGACGCAGCCCGAGCTGATGATCCCCATCGATTCGGTGCGACGGTTGCTGGAGGCGTCGGCCGAGCGGAGCGGCGTCGAGGCGTTCGGCCTGCTGATGGCCAAGGCGCGCCGGTTGTCGAATCTCGGCCCGCTCGGGCTGCTCATCCGCGAACAGCCGACGATGCGGCTCGCGCTCGACGAGTTCGTGCGCTACAGCAACCGGCTCAACGAGGCGCTGTTCCTGACCATCGAGGAAACCGGCGACGTGGTGGTGCTGCGCGAGGAGCTGATCGTCGGGCGCTCGGGATCCGTGCGGCAGTCGACCGAGCTCGCCATCGGCGTGGCGTTCCGGATGCTGCGCACGTTCCTCGGGTCCGAGTGGCGGCCCCGACGCGTGTGCTTCGCGTATGACGCTCCGGCCGATCGCTCGACCCACGAGCGGGTGTTCGGACGCAACGTCGAGTTCGGTCACGACTTCAACGGCATCGTCTGCGCCAGCGCCGACCTCGAAGTGGTCAATCCGGACGCCGATCCGGAGGTCGCGCGACTCGCGCGCCAGATGCTCGCGGCGCAGCCCGCGAGCAAGCCGCCCGACATGCCCACGCGCGTGCGCGAGCTGGTGGTGATGTTGCTCGGCGGGGGAACGTGCACGGTCGATCGCGTCGCCCAGCACCTCGGCATCGACCGGCGAACGATCCACCGCCATCTGGCGCGCGAGGGCACGACCTATTCGGAGGTGGTCGAGGCCGTGCGGCGGGAACTCGCGGAGCGCTACGTCAACGAGCAGCACCGGTCGCTGGCGGAGGTTTCATCGCTGCTCGGCTTTTCAGCGCCGAGCGGTTTTTCGCGTTGGTACCGCCAGCGCTTCAAGGCAAAGCCGTCGGCGCGGCGCGCGCCCGTCGCGCGGAAGCTGAGTCCTTGCCGCGCAATGCGATCCAAGCGCTAGTCAACGACATGGAAGCGCGCAGGGCCGTCGCGGGCCGCGCCGTTGCCGTCGCCCGATGAAGACCGCTTCCCGAAGGACTACCATTCAGGAATGACTGGCGTTGCGTCTCTTTGTCGCGCTGCGCGGGCAGTGCGTCGGAAAATCGTGTGCGGATGCGTGCTCGCGCTCGTCCACATGACCGCGATGGCGAGCCCGGTGTTCGTCGTCAACCTGCCCTGGGTGCTGCCGGCGGTCAAGGGCAAGACGACGGAAGCCTTCATGTTGCTGCAAAGCTCTGAAGGAGCGGCGCTGGTCGGCGCACGGTGCCCCAATGCCGCCAGCGTCGTGATCATCGAACCCGGCGCGAAAAAAGCAGCGCGCGACCGATTGCCGTTGCCACCGGGCGAGCCGGTCCTGCTCGCTCCGGGCAAGTATCGGCTGCGGCTCGCGCACATCGACCGCACGCTCAAGTTAGGCGATCGCGTGCCGCTCGAGCTCATCATCGAGACCACCGACGGCGCGCGGCAGACGGTCGCCGTCGACATGGAAGTCCGCCGCCGCTCCGCGCTCGACGACGAAGCCCACGAGCATCATCATCACGATTGACGTCGCCGCGGTCCTTGAGCGGAGACGTCGACGCGGCCGCGCCGGAAATTCCGTGCGTGCTTGCCAATCTAGATCCGCGGCGCCGACTGGAGCACCTCGCCCAGCTGCTGCTGGTAGAACCGTGCGTTGGCCGTAGTGCCATGGCCCGCCGTCTCTGGACTGGCGGGAATCAGCATCGCCTTGCCGTTCGGCACTCGCCGGATGTCGCGCTCGAGAATGCCCAGCTCCGCGGGATTGCGCTCGTCATCGGCCGCGTTGATCGCCAGCACCGTCGCCGTGACCTTGCCGATATCCGCCGACGGATTGAAATCCCCCGATGAGCTCCACTGGTACAGCACGTCGTTTGCGTCTGCCGCAAACGGCGCAGCCAGTCGCTGGTCCAGCAACTGGTCGGCCTTCGCGCGCGTGGGCGCCGCCTTGTAGAACGCCTGGTTGCCGCCGCTGGTGGCGATGCCGAAGAACACCGACGCGAACTTCGCGCTCTTCGGCTGTTGCGTGTATTGCCCGCCCATCCATTCGGGATCGTTGCGGATCGAATCGATGATCAGCCGCCGCAGCATCCAGTTGCGGCTGCCCATCTCGATCGGCAGGCACGCCATGGGCACCGCCACGTCCATGTAGCCGGGGTAGTCCTCGGCAAACAGCCACGATTCCATGCCGCCCATCGAATTGCCCATCACCAGCCGCACGTGGTTGATGTGCAAGTGCTCGGTCAGCAGTCGATAGTCGGCGTTGACCATGTCCGTGTAGTCGTATTGCGGGAATTTCATGCGCAGGCCGTCGGACGGCTTGGCCGTGCCGCCATGACCCACGGCGTCGGGCAGGATGATGTAGTAGCGCGTCGCGTCGAGCGGCTGGCCCGGTCCGAACAACTGCCCCGCGAAGGCGGGTGTGAGCAGGCTGGCGCCGCTGCTCGCCGTGCCATGCAGGATGACGACCGGCTCGCCGGTGGGCGCGCCGATGGTGCGATAGTGGATCGTCATCTGTGCCATGACCTCGCCGGTGTGAAACCGAAAATCGCGCGCGGTCCAGCTGCCTTCGACAGGCGGCGGAAAGTCGGCGGCCCACAAGGCGCCCGAGAGCGCCGCGACCGCGATCGCCGCAGCCATGCGAAACAGGTGTTTCGGGTCGTTCACGTGTCTTCTCCTCTGCGAGCGCGCCTCTGCTGCCGGCGTCGGTTGTGTCGAGCGGTTGCCGTGCGGCGGCCAAGGGGGCATGCGTGATCAGGCGGCGAGCGGCTGATTGTTGCATCGACGGGTACTCCGGCCAGGTCCTCGCTATACCTGGCAGGACCCGGTTCGTCCATGCGGGGACGGGCCGGGTTGCGACTTCGGCATCGCCCGCACGCGCGGACCTGCGATTCGCGGCGGGGTTGACCGCGAGATAGTTGTGTTTATATAATGATTGTATGAACACAAAGGAACTCGGCACCGTCTCCCCGGCGCGACAAAACGTGATCCTGGCCATTTGCTGCCTGAGCCTGCTGGCGGTGTCGATGGACGCCACCATCGTGAATGTGGCGTTGCCGGACATCCGCCAGGACCTCGGGGCCTCGCTGAGCGGGCTGCAGTGGGTGATCGATGCCTACACGATCGTGCTGGCGAGCTTTCTGATGCTGGGCGGCTCGATGGCCGATCGGTTTGGCCGGCGACGGGTGTTCCAGGTGGGAATGGCCCTGTTCACCGCGGGATCGCTGTTGTGCAGTCTGGCGGTCAGCGTCGCCTGGCTGGTGGCGGCACGGGTGATCCAGGCGCTAGGTGGCTCGATGATGAATCCGGTGGCGATGTCGATCATCGTGCACACCTTCCGCGCGCCGAAGGCGCGTGCTCGTGCCATCGGCATCTGGGCGGCGGTGGCCGGCCTCGCCATGGCGCTTGGGCCGCTGACCGGCGGCGTGCTGACGCAAACGCTGGGCTGGCACGCGATCTTCTGGATCAACGTCCCGATCGGGGTGCTGTCCCTTTGGCTGACGGCGCGCTACGTGCCCGAATCGCGCGCGCCGCACGCGCGCCAACCCGACCCTGTGGGGCAGGCGCTGCTTTTGACGGGGTTGGCGGCGCTCGTCTATGCGGTGATCGAGGGTAACCGCGGGGACCCGATCGCGTACGCGGCGGCGGTGCTGGCGGCGTTCGCGTTCGCAGGTCTCGTCGGTTACGAGCGGCGCCGGCACGAGCCGCTGCTGGACGTGCGCTTCTTTCACAGCCTGCCGTTCAGCGCCGCGACGGTGATCGCGATTTGCATGTTCGCGGCGCTGGGCGGCTTCCTGTTCCTCAACTCGCTGTACTTGCAGGACGTGCGGGGATGGTCTGCGCTCCACGCCGGCATGGGCATCCTGCCGACGGCACTGGCGGTGATGATCGCGTCGCCGTTGTCGGGCCGGCTCGTGGCCACGCATGGGGCTCGACCTTCCCTGCTGGTCAGCGGGACCATGCTGACGTTGAGCGCGCTGTTTCTCGCGCATCTGGAGACGCAGACGCCGATCGTCGAATTGCTATTGGTGTACGCGCTCTTCGGCGTCGGCTTCGGCATGGTCAACGCGCCGGTGACCTACGCTGCGGTGTCGGGCATGCCGCGCGCGCAAGCCGGGCTCGCCTCGGCGGTGGCCTCCACCAGTCGGCAGATCGGCGTTTCGGTGGGTGTGGCGCTGGCTGGCGCGCTGGCGGGCAGCCCGGTGACAGACGCCAATCAAGCATCCGTCGCGTTCGTGCAGGCGACGCACGCTTTCTGGTGGATCGTCGTCGGCTGTGGCGTGCTGATCGTGGCGCTGGGGGTGCTGTCGACGGGCGCCCACGCACGGGCCAGTACCGCGCGCATCGCTCACCTGCTGCAGGAGCCCGACGCAGGCGCCGAAGCATGAAGCGATCGGCGCGCCATCGGACGGTGTCGCGATCCGACGCGGAGCGCACCTGGCGCCTGCTGGTCGAGCTCGTGATGGAAACGCGAGGCGAATGGCGCCGCAAGGTCGCCGAGGCGACCGGCTTGCCGTTCAGCCGCGTACGCGCGCTTTGGCGGCTCGAGCGCGGCGCCCGCACGTTGACCGAGCTTTCGCATGACATGGGCACCGATGCCCCGGCGACCACGGTGCTGATCAACGCACTGGAAGCACGAGGGCTGGTCAAGCGCACGCCGCACCCCGCAGACCGGCGCGCGAAGCAGGTATCGCTGACGAGGGCGGGCGGGCGCGTGCTGGCGATCGTCGAGAAGATCACCGACCCGCCGCCGGCCGCGCTGGAGGACTTGCCAAAGGCGGAAATGCAGCGGCTGCTCGGAACATTGGAGAAGCTGGTTTGAACGGGCGAATTCCGCGCGCCGCGCGCCACGCTTTGCGGAGTTTCTGTCGGCTTGCGATACTGCGAAGTCGCAGGGCTTGATCGCCCGGCCATTCCGATCGTCCAACCCCTGGGAGCGCAGCGTGACAGACCAGAAGATCATCGCGGTATCCGGTGCCACCGGCGCCCAGGGCGGCGGCCTCGTGCGCGCCATCGTCGCCGATCGCGGCGGCCCGTTCCGCGCGCGCGCCATCACGCGCAAGCCCGATTCGGACAAGGCGAAGGCGCTCGCGGCACTCGGTGTCGAAGTGGTGGCGGCCGACGCCGACGATCCACCGAGCCTGGCGCGCGCGATGGCAGGCGCGCACGGCGCGTTTTGCGTGACGAATTTCTGGGAGCACTCCTCGACCGAGCGTGAATTGGCGCAGGCCTCGGCGCTGGCGCGCGCGACGCGCAAGGCGGGCGTCGCGCACGTCGTGTGGTCGACGCTCGAAGACACGCGCAAGTGGATTCCACTCGACGACAAGCGGCTGCCGACGTTGCAGGGAAAATACAAGGTGCCGCACTTCGACGTCAAAGGCGAAGCCGACCGCGTGTTCGCTGCCGAGGCTGCGCCGACCAGCTACCTCATGGCGGCGTTCTACTGGGAGAATTTCATCTACTTCGGCATGGGGCCGCGGGCAACGGGTGACGGCAAGCTCGTGCTGGCGCTCCCGCTCGGTGGCGCGAAGCTTCCCGGCATCGGCGCCGAAGACATCGGCAAGTGCGCGTACGGCGTGTTTCGTCGCGGCGCGGGTGCCGCCGGCCAGCGCTTCGGCCTCGCGGGCGGGGTTCTGTCCGGCGCCGAGATGGCGTCGAATATGGGTCGCGCGATGAGCCGCGACGTCGCGTTCCAGGACGTGCCGTTCGACGATTTCCGCGGGCTCGGATTCCCCGGCGCCGACGATATCGGCAACATGTTCCAGTTTCAGGCCATTCGCGGCGATGCGTTTCTCCGCGATCGCGACCCCGTGTTGTCACGCGAGCTCAATCCGGCGCTGCAGGATTTCGCGACGTGGCTTGCGTCCAACGCCGCGCGGATACCCATCGCGGCCTGAGTTCGGCGGCGGCGCGCTTCCGGACTACGGATGGCGTGACATCGCCACCATGCGCGATGGCGGCGGCGGCGCGGGACGCAGCGCAACAGCCATCGGCGCCATCGTTTGCGGCGGCAGTCCCATCGCATGCGTCGGCGGCCCCATCGAATGCGGCGGTGGGCCCATCGCATGCGTCGGCGGCCCCATCAAATGCCCATGGTACGGCGGACGCACCGGCGCCGGATGCACTCCATTTCCGCGACGCACGTTGCGCGCGTTGGCCGCCACAATTACCACGGGGTAGGCGTATGCGCCGTAGGGATTCCAGCCGTATGCACAGCCCCACCACGACGGGTCGCAGCCCATCGACACCTGAGTGACCGGGGCGTCGTAGCCATAACCCGCCGTATCCCCGGCGTCGTAGACCTCCGCCTGCGGCGGCGGGGCCGCGGACCAGTAGTCGGCCTGCGCCGCCATGCGACGGTGCGCCTGCTCGACTTCGTCCCGCAGCGCGTCGACGCGCGCATTGAGCGCCTGAACCTCGGCATCGCGGGCGGCATCGAGCGCCGCGTTGGGCGGTGCCGGCGGAGCCGGCGGCGGATCGTGGTGCACGACCACGTTGATCACCTGCACCCCCGTCGGTGGGGCGAGATTGCTGACGTTGAGCGTGCCGGAGGCGTCGACCCACGTGTAGATGTCCGCCCGGGCCGCCGGCGCGGCGAGGAGCATCGCCAGCAACGGGATGCCTGCATGGATGGCACGTGTAACCATGGTCGTCCTCCAACACATAGACAATACCGCGTCGGCGGCGTTCGCGGGGGGTTGTTGCAGGACGTGACGACGACCGATGGCTGAACGGCGTCGAGCCGCTGCCCGCAGCGAGGAATCCCATCCGGCGGGCTCGCGCGCTCGTCCAACCCGATCCGAGACCGACGGGTACGCTCGATGCTACGAACCGTTGCCCGCCGGGGCGGTACCCGCCGCGTAAGCGCTGCGCAGCTCGCGCTTGAGCACCTTGCCGATGTGGCTGCGTGGCAGCACCGCGACGACACGCACGTCCGCGATGCGCTGCAGCTTGCCGAGACGGGCGTTCGCCCACTCGCGCAGCGCGCCGGCATCGAGGTGCACCCCGCGCGCCGGCACCACGAAGGCGACCGGCGTCTCGCCCCACTGCGGCGAGGGCACGCCCACCACGGCGACCTCGGCGACGCCCGGATGGGCCTGCACCACGGCTTCGAGGTCGCTCGGATAGACGTTGAAGCCGCCCGAGATGACCATGTCCTTGCGGCGGTCCAAGAGGATCACGAAGCCGTCCTCATCGTAGCGGCCGACATCACCGGTGCGGATGAAGCGCCTGCCCTCGGCGTCGAACCATTCCGCAGCCGCGGTAGCTTCCGTGCGGTTGTGGTAGCCGGTCATCATCGCAGGTGAATGGCCGACCAGCTCCCCGAGCTCGCCGCGCGCGACTTCGTGCCCGGCTTCGTCGATCATGCGGATGTCGTGCCCCGGCGCGGGCCGGCCCACGGTGTGCAGCTTGTCCGGGTACTCGTGCGCCGGCAGCACGCACGTGCCGCCGCCTTCGGTCATGCCGTAGAACTCGATCAGGGCGCCCGGCCAGCGCGCAAGCACGTCCTGCTTCAGCGCGGCCGCGAACGGCGCGCTGGTGCTGAACTTGACGCGAAAGGATGCGAGGTCGAATCGGCCGAAATCCTCGCGCGCCATGATGCGCTGGTACTGCACCGGCACGAGCATGGCATGGGTGATCCGATGCCGCTCCGCCAGCGCGAGGTAATGGCCGGCGTCGAACTTGGACATCAGCACGACGGTCCCGCCCAGCGACAGCGCGGGGAAGAACGAGACCAACGTCGTGTTCGAATGCAGCGGCGTCGAGATCAGCGTGACTGCGCTCGGATCGTAGCCGTAGGTCGAGCCTCGCTGCACGTGCGTCCAGCGCATCGCGTGCGGCTGCACGACGCCTTTGGGCGTACCCGTGGTCCCCGACGAATAGATGAGGTTGAACGCGTCCTGCGGACGCACGGCGACGGGGTGCGGCTGCAGCGGCGCGTCCGCGAGCCAGGCGTGAAGCGCCTGCCCCGCCGCCGAGCCATCGAGCGCGATGCGGCGCGCCGTCACCGCGTCCGTCGCGGCGAGCGTGCGCGCCACGCCCTCGTCGAGGAAGAGATGGCGCGCGCCCGAGTCCGCGACCATGGCCGCCAGCACCGCCGGCGCCGACGACTGCGGAACGGGCGCCACGGCCGCGCCGGCGCGCAAGGCGCCGACGAACGCGACGACATACTCGATCGAGTTGGACGCGCTGATCGCCACCACGTCGCCGAGTCGCACGCCGTCGCGTTGCAGCGCTGCGGCAACGCGTCCCGCGAGCGCGTCGAGCTCGGCGAAGGTCATGACACGCTCGTCGTGCAGCAGTGCCGCGTGCGCCGGGCGCTGTGCCGCGGCCGCGGCGATCAGCTCGGGCACCGTCGCGAACGGCGGGGCCGGGGCCGGCGCCGTCGCCAGGTCGGCAGGAGCGTGAAAATCCGGCATGGACGCTACACGGCGGTGACGCCGCCGTCGACCGCGATGATCTGGCCGGTGATGAACGCGCACGCATCCGAGGCGAGCAGCGCGGTCACGCCTTTCAGGTCCTCGGGGCCGCCGATGCGCCGTAGCGGCGCCTTCTGCGCCACCGCGTCGCCGGCCATCTCCAGCACGCCTCTGGTCATCTTGGTGGCAAAGAATCCCGGCGCGATCGCGTTGACGTTGATGTCGTGCGGCGCCCATTCAGCCGCGAGCGACCGGGTGAAGTTGACGATGCCGCCCTTGGTGGTGTTGTAGGCGAGCGTGGCGGGACGATTCTGGTCGCCACCGCCGACGAGCCCGAGGATCGACGCGATGTTGATCACCTTGCCGCGCCGGCGCGGCACCATGCAGCGGCGGCCGACCTCCTGCGTGACCAGGAATGTCGCCGTGAGGTTGAGATTCACCACCTTCTGCCAGGCCTCGAGCGGCATGTCGATGGTGGCGGCGCCCCACGTGGCGCCGGCGTTGTTCACCAGGATGTCGAGCGGGCCGAGCGCCGTCACCGCCTGCTCGACCATGGGCGCGATCGCGCGAGTGTCGGCGAGGTCGCACCGCAGCGACACCGTACCCGTCGCGCCGAAGCGATTGCGCAGGTGCGCGACCGCGGCGTCGAGCTCGTCGGCCTTGCGCGCCACCAGCGCCACGCGCGCGCCGAGCTCGACCAGCGCCTCGGCGATCTGCAGGCCGAGCCCGCGCGACCCGCCCGTCACCAGCGCGGTCCGGCCACCCAGATCGAACAGCTGCTTCACGCCCATCTCGCGTCCCTTCCTTTCCCCGGGGTACGCGGGACGCGTATCCTTGGGAGCCACTCCTGACCTTCGCGCGCGCCATGGATCTCGACTACTCCACCGACGAGCTCGCGTTTCGCGACCTCGTGCGCGACTGGCTGCGCGCCAACCTGCCCGCCGACTTGCGCGCGCGGGTCGCCCGCTACGAAGCGCTGTCGCGGGACGATTACGCGCGCTGGCACCGGATTCTAGCCGCGAAGGGCTGGATCGCCCCAGCGTGGCCGGTCGAATGGGGCGGCACCGGCTGGAATGTGGTGCAACGCTACCTGTTCGAGGAGGAGTGCGGCTATGCCGGGGCCCCGCCGCTTTCGCCCTTCGGGCTGATGATGTGCGGTCCGGTGCTCCTGAAGTTCGGCACAGAGGCGCAGAAGGAGCGCTTCCTGCCGCGCATCTACGGCGGCGACGAATTCTGGTGCCAAGGCTACTCCGAGCCCGGCTCGGGGTCCGACCTCGCGTCGCTGCGGACCGCTGCCGTGCGCAAGGGCGACCGTTACGTCGTCGACGGCCAGAAGATCTGGACCACCCATGCGCATTTCGCCGACTGGATTTTCTGCCTGGTGCGCACCAGCCGCGAGTCCGAACGCCGCCAGGAAGGCATTTCGTTCCTGCTGATCGACATGAAGACGCCGGGCATCACCGTGCGCCCCCTCACGCTGATGGACTGCGGGCACGAAGTGAACGAAGTGTTCTTCGAGGGCGTCGAGGTGCCGGTCGCGAACCGTGTGCACGACGAGGGCGCCGGATGGACGGTGGCCAAGTACCTGCTCGGCCACGAGCGCATGAACACCGCGCGCATCGGCACGTCGCGGCGCGAGCTCGAGAGCCTGAAGGCGTACGCGTCCACGCGGCTGCTCGATGGCAGCCCGCTGATGCAGGACACGCGCTTTCGCGACAAGGTCTCGCGCCTCGAGATCGAGATCATGGCGCTGTCCATCACCAACCTGCGCTTACTCGACGCGCTGCGCGCGGGGCGCGCCCCCGGGGCGGAAGTGTCGATGCTCAAGATCCGCGGCACGGAGATCCAGCAGTCGCTGACCGAGCTCATGATGCAGGCGGCAGGGCCGCTGGCAATGGCCGTGCGCGCAGCAGGCAACGCCGACGACACCGCGGATGTCACCGCGGCGCTCGCACAGCGCTACTGCAACTATCGCAAGACGACGATTTACGCCGGATCCAACGAGATCCAGCGCAACATCATCGCCAAGCAGGCGCTCGGCCTGTGAAGTTCGACTACGACGACGAACAGCGTCTGCTCGCAGAATCAGTTCAGCGACTGCTGGCGCGCGACTACGCGTTCGAGGCGAGACGCGCGATCCTCGCTTCCGAACAAGGCTGGAGCCCGCAGGTGTGGTCGTCGTTCGCGGAGCTCGGCCTGCTCGGTCTCGGCATCGCGCCCGATCATGGCGGGTTCGGCGGCGGCGCGATGTCGACGCTGTGCGTGATGGAGGCCATCGGCGAAGCGCTGGTGGTCGAGCCCTATCTTGCTACCGTGGGTTTGTGTGCGCGCCTGGTCGCGCGCGGCGCCACGCCAGCGCGGGCGGCAACGATCCTGCGCGGCGTGGTGGACGGACACGTCACGATGGCGCTGGCGAGCACCGAGGACGATTCGCGGTATGACCTCGCCCGCGTCGCGACGCGGGCCCGGCGCGAGGGCGATGGCTATGTGCTCGACGGCCACAAGCGCGTGGTGGTCCACGCCCCGGGTGCGACGTTCCTGCTGGTGACCGCGCGCACGTCGGGCGCCGATGCGGCGGCCGATGGCGTCGGCGTGTTCGTCGTCGATCCGGCCGCCGCCGGCGTGTCGCTGCGCGCCTGTCGCACGCTCGACGGCGTGCCTGCGGCAGACGTAAGGTTGGCCGGCGTGCGGGTCGGCCTCGACGATCGCATCGGCGACGAAGGCGGCGCAGGGGCGCTGCTGACGGAGGCCGTCGACTACGCGACCGCGCTGTTGTGCGCCGAGGCCGTCGGCGCGCTGCGCTATGCTAACGCGGCGACCCTCGACTACCTCAAGGAGCGGCGCCAGTTCGGCGTCCCGATAGGCACGTTCCAGGCGCTGCAGCATCGAATGGTCGACATGACGCTTTCCTACGAGCAGGCGAAGTCGATGGCAGCGCTGGCGTGCACGACCGTCGACAAGGAGCGTGACCCGGCGCGGCGACGGCGGATCGTCTCCGCTGCCAAGGTGCGCATCGCCGACGCGGCCCGCCACGTCAGCCAGGAGGCGGTGCAGCTCCACGGCGGCATGGGCATGAGCGACGAGCTCAAGATCAGTCACACGTTCCGCCGGCTGACGGTGCTGGCTCAGCAGTACGGCGACGCCGATCACCATCTGCAGCGTTTCGCCGCCGATTGACCGATCCCCGCCAGGAGCCGCGATGAATCGCCAGGTCCTCCTCGCCAGCCGGCCGCAGGGCGCGCCCACCGAGGAAAATTTCCGCATCGTCGAAACGCCGCTGCCCTCGCCGGGCGCGGGCGAGGTGCTGGTGCGCAACCAGTGGCTGTCGCTCGACCCGTACATGCGCGGCCGCATGAGCGACGCGAAGTCGTACGTCCCGCCAGCGAAGCTCGGCGAGGTTATGGTCGGGCAGACGGTGGGCGTGGTCGAGCAGTCGAACGATGCGCGCTTCGCCGCCGGCGACACCGTGCTGACGTCGCTCGGATGGCAATCGCACGGCGTGGCGCGCGCGGGCGACCTCGAACGGGTCGATGCGTCGATCGCACCCGCGTCGTACTACCTGGGCGTGCTCGGCATGCCGGGCCTGACGGCGTGGTTCGGATTGTTCGAGGTCGGCATGCCGAAGCCGGGCGAAACGGTGGTGGTGTCCGCGGCGTCCGGAGCGGTGGGCAGCATCGTCGGCCAGCTCGCGAGACTGCACGGCTGCCGCGCGGTCGGCATCGCGGGCGGCCCCGCCAAATGCGACCACGTCGTGCGCGACCTGGGCTTCGATGCCTGCGTCGACTACAAGGCCGGCCGCCTGGTCGAGGACTTGCGCGCAGCATGTCCCGGCGGCGTCGATGTCGATTTCGAGAACGTCGGCGGCGGCATTCTCGAGGCGATGCTGAAGCAGATGAACCGCTATTCGCGCATCGTGGTGTGCGGGCTGATCGCCGAATACAGCCGGACCGAGGCCTACGGCTACCAGGGCTTGCGCGCGATCCTGGTCAACCGCATCCGCGTGCAGGGCATGCTGGTGTTCGACTGGAAGGAGCGCTATCCGGAGGCGCGTCGCGCGCTCGCCGCGCTCGTCGGTGCCGGCAAGCTGCGCTACCGCGAATCGGTGGCGAACGGCCTCGATGCCGCGCCGCGCGCCTTCATCGGGCTGCTCAAGGGCGAAAACACCGGCAAGCAGCTCGTCAAGCTCGACGCCTGACGACTACGTTCCGACTTCGAACAGTCCGGCGGCACCCATGCCGCCGCCGATGCACATGGTGACCACCACGTGCCGGGCGCCGCGGCGGCGGCCTTCGATCAGCGCGTGCGCCACGAGGCGCGTGCCGGACACGCCGTAGGGATGACCCACCGCGATGGCGCCACCATCGACGTTCAGGCGATCGTCCGCAATGCCGAGCTTGTCGCGGCAGTAGATCACCTGCACCGCGAACGCCTCGTTGAGCTCCCACAGGTCGATGTCGTCCACCGTCATGCCCGCACGCGCGAGCAGCTTCGGCACCGCGAACACCGGGCCGATGCCCATCTCGTCGGGATCGCAGCCGGCCACGGCAAAGCCGCGGAACGTGCCGAGCGGCCGCAGGCCGCGCGATGCAGCGGCGTCGGCCCTCATCACCACGCATGCCGCCGCACCATCGGAGAACTGGCTGGCGTTGCCGGCCGCGATCACGCCGCCGGGAAGCGCCGGCTTGATCTTCGCGACGCCGTCGTACGTGGTGTCGGCGCGGATGCCTTCGTCGGCGGCGATAGTCACCTCGCGGGTGAAGATGCGCCCGGAATCCTTGTCGGCCACGCCCATCGTGGTCGTCATCGGCACGATCTCGTCGGCGAAGCGGCCCGCGTCGGCGGCCGCGGCGGCACGCTGCTGGCTGCGCGCGCCGAATTCGTCCTGGCGCTCGCGCGAGATCGCGTAGCGCTGCGCCACGTTCTCGGCCGTCTGCAGCATCGTCCAGTAGAGCGCGGGCTTGTGCTCGGCAAGCCAGGATTCGCGCGCCATGTGGCGGTTGGCTTCGTTCTGCACGCACGATATCGACTCGACGCCACCGGCCACGAACACGTCGCCCTCGCCCGCCAGGACGCGCTGCGCGGCGATCGCGACGGTCTGCAGCCCGGATGAACAGAAGCGGTTGACCGTCATGCCGGGCACGCTCACCGGGCAGCCGGCGCGCAGCGCGATCTGCCGCCCGATATTGGAGCCAGTCGCGCCTTCGGGAAACGCGCAGCCCATGAGCACGTCGTCGACCTCCGCCGGGTCGAGCTTCGCGCGCTCGATTGCGTGACGTACGACATGTCCGCCTAGCGTCGCGCCATGCGTCATGTTGAAGGCGCCGCGCCACGACTTGGCGAGTCCCGTGCGGGCGGTGGAGACGATGACGGCGTCGCGCATTTTGCGAAAGTCCCGTTCAGCCATTGAAGGTGCGACCCTCGGCCGCAAGGCGTGCCAGCAGCGGCGCGGGCTGCCAGAACGCGGCGTCCGCGCGCGGCATGGCGGCGAGGCGATGCATCGTGCGCGCGACGTTGTAGAGCCCGAGCGTGTCGGCGTGGAACATCGGACCGCCGCGCTGGCGCGGAAAGCCGTAGCCGGTGAGGTAGACAACGTCGATGTCGGAGGCGCGCTGCGCGATTCCTTCGTCCAGAAGGCGGGCACCTTCGTTGACCAGCGCGAGGACGCAGCGGTCGACGATCTCGCCGGCGCCGATCGTGCGTGGCGTGACGCCGATCTCCTTGCGATAGGCGGCAATCAGCGCGTCCACTTCGGGGTCCGGAATTGGGTCGCGGCTTCCTTGCGCGTATCGATACCAGCCGGCACCCGTCTTCTGACCGAAGCGTCCGCGCTCGCACAGGCGGTCGCCGATCCGCGAATACGTCACCTGCGGCTTGTCGACGTAGCGCCGCTGACGGATGTGCCAGCCGATGTCGTTGCCGGCAAGGTCGCCCACGCGGAAAGGACCCATCGCCATGCCGAAGCCTTCGAGCGCGCGATCGACCTGCTGCGGGGAAGCGCCTTCCTCGAGCAGGAACATCGCCTGGCGCACGTACTGCTCGAGCATCCGGTTGCCGATGAAGCCGTCGCACACGCCGGCGACGACGGCGGTCTTGCCGATGCGCTTCGCCGTCTGCATCAGGGTCACCAGCGCATCGTCCGCGGTCGACGATCCGCGCACGATTTCCAGCAGCCTCATCACGTTGGCCGGGCTGAAGAAGTGCGCGCCAAGCACGTCCTGCGGACGCCGCGTCGCCGCCGCGATCCGGTTCACGTCGAGCGTCGACGTGTTGGTCGCCAGGACCGCACCCGGGCGCGCCACGTCGTCGAGACGCCGGAACAGCGCCTGCTTGACCTCCATGTCCTCGAACACCGCCTCGATCACGAGGTCGGCCTGCGCGACGTCGGCCAGCGACAGCGCCGGCGACAGCAACGCCAGGTTGCGCGCCATCGCATCCGGCGTCAGGCGGCCTTTCTTCACGGTGCTCTCGTAATTGCGGCGGATGACGGCAGTGCCACGCTCGAGCGCTTCTGCCGTGGTCTCCACCAGCGTGACGGGGATGCCGGCGCTCAGGAAGCTCATCGCGATCCCGCCGCCCATCGTGCCGGCGCCGATCACCGCCACGCGTTCGACCTTGCGGCCCGGCGTGTCGTCGGAGATCCCGGGGATGCGCGCGGCGGCGCGCTCGGCGAAGAACGCATGGCGCAGCGCCTTCGATTCCGGCGTCTGCACGAGTTCGAGGAACAGCGAGCGCTCGTAGCGCAAGCCGTCGTCGAACGGCTTCGCGACGGACGCTGCCACCGCGTCCACGCATTTCAGCGGCGCCGGGTAACCCTTCGATACCGCCGCGACCGTGTTGCGCGCGAACTGGAAGTAGCCTTCGGCATTCGGATAGTCGATGCGCAGGTCGCGCACGCGGCGTGGCGGTTGCGATTCCGCTGCCGCGCGGCGACCTAGCGCGATCGCCGCGTCCACCACGTGGCCTTCCACCACGTCGTCGAACAGCGCGGTCTTGGCGAGCTGCGACGCAGGCACGCTCGCCCCGGTCACGATCATCGACAACGCGGTTTCGACCCCTGCGACGCGCGGCAGCCGCTGCGTCCCGCCGGCGCCCGGCAGGAGGCCCAGCTTGACCTCGGGCAGCGCGACTTGCGCGCCAGCAGCGGCCATGCGGTGACTGCAGCCGAGTGCGAGCTCGAGGCCGCCTCCCATGCAGATGCCATTGATGGCCGCGACGATCGGCTTGCTGCTTGCCTCGGCGATGCGGATCAAGGTTGCCAGCGTCGGTTCCGCGTGTGCATTGGGCGTGTTGAATTCGCGGATGTCGGCGCCCCCGGAGAAGAACTTGCCGGCGCCGGTGAGAACGATCGCCTTCACCGCAGCATCGTCGCCCGCGCGGTCGAAGCCCTCCGCCACCGCCGACCGCACGGCTTGCCCAAGCCCGTTGACGGGGGGATTGTCGAGGGTGATTACGGCGACGTCGCCGCGGGTCTCGTATCGGGTAGCGATGATCCTTCCTCCAGAAAGCGCCGGTTGCGACCGCTACTTTATGCCAGCGCGGTTCAGACCTCGAGCCACTCGCGCCGGATCGCATCGTCGGCGCGCAGCTCGGCCGCCGTGCCGTCGAATACGATCCGCCCGTGGCCCATGACGTACAGCCGGTGCGAGATCTCCAGTGCGATCGTCAGCTTCTGCTCGATCAGCAGGATGGCGACACCGCGCCGTGCGATGGCCTGCAGGAGCTCACGCACGCTTTCGACGAGGGCGGGGGCGAGTCCTTCGGTCGGCTCGTCGACCATGACGAGGTCCGGGTCGCCCATCAGCGTACGGCAGATCGTCAGCATCTGCTGTTCGCCGCCCGAAAGCACGCCGCCGGGTGTGTCGGCGCGCTCATGCAGCAGCGGGAACATGCGGAAGAAGTCGTCGATCGACCAGCGCCCCGCCGCCCGCGCCGATTTCTTGCCGAGCAGCAGGTTCTCGCGCACCGTCAGCGCGGGAAAGATGTCGCGATCTTCGGGCACGTAGCCGACGCCACGGCGCGCGACCTGGTGCGGTGGCAGGCCGTCGAGGCGCTCGCCCTTGAACAGGATGGTGCCGACCGGCGCGACCTCGCCCATGATCGTCTTCACCGTCGTCGAGCGGCCGGCGCCATTGCGGCCGAGCAGGCTCACGATCTCGCCGTCGCCGACGCGAAAGCTCACGCCCTGCAGGATGTGGCTCTTGCCGTAATACGCATGCAGGTCGCGCACCTCAAGCATGGGCGGCCGTTCCGAGGTAGGCCGCCTGCACCGCGGGATTGTCGCGGATGCGCTGCGGCACGTCGGTGGCGATGATCTCGCCGTAGACCAGCACCGAGATGCGGTCGGCTAGGTCGAACACCACATTCATGTCGTGCTCGACGATCAGCAGCGTGCGGCCCTGCGACACCGACCGGATCAGCGCGACCGCCTCGTCGGCCTCGCTGCGGCTCATCCCGGCGGTCGGCTCGTCGAGCAGGATGACGCTGGCGCCGCTGGCGATGGTGATGCCGATCTCGAGCGCGCGCTGCTCGGCGTAGGTCAGCACGCCCGCAGGCGCGTTGCGCCGCTCGGTCATGCGGATCTGCTCGAGCGTGCGCTCGGTGCGCTCGCGCACGTCGGCGAGCCGGTCGGTGCGATGCCAGCAGTCGTAGCGATGGCCCAGCGACCACAGCACGCTGCAGCGGACGTTCTCGAACACCGACAGGCGCGGGAAGATGTTGGTGACCTGGAAGCTGCGCGACAATCCCAGCCGGTTGATCTCGTAGGCGCGCGCGCCCGCGATCTCGCGGCCATGCAGCCGGATCGATCCGCGGGTCGGCGGGAAGCGGCCGCTGACGACGTTGAAGAGCGTCGACTTGCCGGCGCCGTTGGGTCCGATCAACGCATGACGCTCGCCGGGCGGGATCGTCAGCGAGATGCCTCGCACGATCGGCGTGGCGCCGAAGCGCTTGTGGACATCGCGCAATTCCAGTGCACTCGTCGACACGTCGCTCATGACGACGCCAGCGCATTGCCGGTTGCGGTCGCGGCTTCGACGAGCGCCGCGTGCCACGTCGTCGCGACTCGAGGCCACGTCGCGCGAAACAGCAGGTAACCGCCCGCCAGCAGAAGCACGCCGACGATCCACGGCGGCACCGTCGCGGCGTCGGCCGCCACCGGTCCGAACTTCAGCACGGTGCCGAGCTCGCGCTGGGTGGACAGCCGGTAGCTCATCTCGATCATGAGCGCGGCGCCGGCGACCATGACGAGCGCCGGCAGCAGCGCAATCGCGTAGCTGGCCACAAGACGCCGGAACGCGCGCGTGCGCAGGATCGGGCCGTGCATGACCGCGAGCCCGCACAGACCCGACGGCGCGAACATGATGACCGCCATGAAGACGAGGCCGACATACAGCAGCCACGCACTGGTGTAGGCGCTGAGGCTGGTCTGCAGCCACGTCAGCACCACCGCGCCGAACACGGGACCGGCGAAATAGCCCGGTCCGCCGAGATAGGCCATCACGAGCACCGTGCCGGAGCGCTGCGCGCCGACGGCGTCCGCCGCGACGATCTCGTAGTTGATCGCATGCAATCCGCCGGCGAGCCCCGCGAACAGGCCCGCCACGGCGGACGCGATGAATCGCACGCGTTGCGGATCGTAGCCGACGAACTGCGCCCGCTCCGGGTTGTCGCGCACCGCATTGCACAGGCGGCCGACCGGCGTGCCGATGAACGCGCGCATGAGCGCCGCGGCGATGAGCGCCCAGCACGCGACGAGGTAATACACCTGCACCTGCGAACCGAAGTCCAGTCCGAAGAGCGCAGGAGCGCGGGTGCGGCTGGCGGTGATGCCCTCCTCGCCGCCGAAGATGCCGGGCAGCATGAAGGTCGCCGCATACACGAGCTCGCCGACCCCCAGCGAGATCAGTGCGAAGATCGTGCCCGCACGCCGGGTGGTCAGCGCCCCGATCAGCAGGCCCGACAACAGTCCGCCCGCGGCGCCGGCGAGCGGGACCAGGGCGATCGGGATTGGCAGTCCGTGATTGATCGCACGCATGAAGTGGATCGCCGCGTACCCGCCGAGGCCGAAATACACCGCGTGGCCGAACGACAACAGGCCGGTCTGCCCGAACAGGACGTTGAAGGACAGCGCGAACACCGCCGCGATGCCCATCTGGCTCAACAGCGAGCGGCCGAAGTCGCTCGCCAGCCCCGGAACGTAGGGCAACGCGAGCAGGATGGCGGCGATCGCAAGCCACGCGATGCTTTCGCGGCCAGGGGGCGAGTCCCGTCGCGCGGTCGCGCGCGTGGGCGCGACGGCATCCGCCTCGCTCACGCGCGGTTCCCTCCTCTGCTCATGCGTCGCGGGTGCCGAGCAGCCCGCGCGGCCGGACGATGAGCATCAGCACGAGGAGCAGGTATGGAATGACCGGTGCCGCGGTGGCCACCTTGATCGAGAGCACTTCATACAGTGGCGACGCACTGGACACCGCAACGCCGGCGGCGCGCAACGCATCGGCAAGCGAGTAGTCGATGGCGACCGCGAAGGTCTGCACGATGCCGATGAGCATCGACGCGATGAGCGCGCCCGGCAGCGAGCCGAGTCCCCCGACCACGACGATCACGAACACGATGGGCCCGACCGCGTTGGCCAGCGTGGGCTGCGTGAGCAGCATGAAGCCGCCGATGACGCCCGCGAGCCCCGCGAGCGCACTGCCCACCGCGAACACCAGCACGAACACACCCGGCACGTCATGGCCGAGCGCGCCGACCATCTTCGGATGCGTCAGAGAGGCGCGGATGACCAACCCGATGCGTGTGCGCGTCAGCATCAGGTACATGAACACGAACATGGCGACCGAGATCGCCATCATCAGGCCCTTGTACGCGGGGAACTGCGTGCCGAATACGGTGAAGAGCGAAAAGTCGATGGCGGGGGGGACCGGATTGGCCACCGCATTGCGGCCCCAGATCATCGTCACCAGCTCCTCGATGACGTAGGCGAGCCCGAACGTGAACAGGATCTCCGCCACGTGGCCGCCGCGGTGCACGCGGCGCAGACCGTAGCGCTCGATCGCCGCGCCGGCGAGCCCGCACAACAGCGGCGCCAGCACGATCGCGGGCCAGAACCCGATCCAGCGGCCGAGCTGGTACGCGAGGTAGGCGCCCAGCATGAACAGGCTGGCGTGGGCGAAATTGAGCACGCCCATCATGCTGAAGATCAGCGTGAGCCCGCTGCTCAGCATGAACAGCAGGAGGCCGTAGACGATGCCGTTGAGCAGCGAGATCGTGGCGAGCTCGAGCATCGGCGGCCCCGTCGTTTCCGCGAAACCGGAAACCTAGTGCTGTTCCGGGCAGACCGCGGAAGGCCCTGACGCCCCGCTTTCGCCGGGACGCCGGACCTGCGCCGTCACTTCGGACGCTCCATCTTGCAGGTGGTCGGCAACGCGGTGGCCTTGCCGTCCACCTTGATGTCCGTGCGCCAGCCGAGTCCCGTGCCCTCGGCGTCGTACTTCTGGCCTCGCTCGAGCGTCGAGACGTACAGCGGCTGCAGGATCTGATGGTTGTCGGCGCGCATCTCCACTTCGCCGAGCGGCGTCGCCATCGTCATGCCCTCGAGGGCGCGGGCAACCTTGACGGGATCGTTCGACTGCGCCTTCCTGGCCGCGGCGGCGAACATCTCCCACATCGTCTTGGCGCGCCAGTAGGCGTACTCGTTCTCGGCGCCGGGAAAGCGCTTGTCGAAGGCCGCGACCGTGCTGTCGAGCTCCGGCTCCACGTTCTTGTGATACTCGGACACCTGCTTCAGCGTGTCCACGCCCGCCTCGCGCACCGCCGTCACCGTGCCAGGGCTGCCGCCGTAGTACGTCTCCCAGTTGACCTTGAGGCCGGCGTCCTTGCCAGCCTTGATCAGGAGCACCATGTCGTTGCTCCAGTTGCCGGTGATGACGGTGTCGGCGCCGGAGGCCTTGATCTTGGCCACGTAAGGCGAGAAGTCCTGCACCTTCTGCAACGGATGCAGCTCGTCGCCGACGATCTGGATGTCGGGCCGCTTCTCGGCCAGCATCTTCCTCGCCGCGGCGGCGACGGCCTTGCCGAACGAGTAGTCCTGGTTGATCAGGTAGACCTTCTTGATCTTCTTGTCCGCCGCGATCGCGTTAGTCATCGCCGCCATCTTCATGTCGGCGTCGGCGTCGAACCGGAAGTGCCAGAAGTTGCACTTCTCGTTGGTCAGCGCCGGATCGACCGCGGCGTAGTTGAGGTACAGCACCTCCTTGCCGGGGTTGCGCTCGTTGTACTTCTGCACGGCCTCGGTCAGCGCCAGCGCCACCGCGCTGCCGTTGCCCTGGACGACGTAGCGCGCGCCCTCGTCGAGCGCCTTCTTGAGCTGGATCAGCGATTCCTGCGGGTTGACCTTGTTGTCGTACGACAGGAGCTCGAGCTTCTCGCCGTTGAGGCCGCCGCCCGCGTTGATGGCGTCGATGTAGAACTGATGCGTCTTCTGCGCCAGAATGCCGGTGCTTGCGGCGCCCCCGGACAGCGGGTCGATGAATGCGATCTTAACGTCGGCTGTCGCCGATGCCGCGCCGAACATCGCGGCCACGGCC
>DATBOK010000224.1:0-12447 GCA_036553845.1 Casimicrobiaceae bacterium | reverse complement strand
AAACGACTGGTTCCATTGCTCGTCGGTCATCTCGAGTCCGTCGGGATTCAGCCAGACGATGTCCTTGGGAGCCACGGCCTGCACGCCGCGGCCGAGGAAGTAGGTTCGCCGCTGGAACAGCGGATGGGCCTTGCGCAGGGCGACGATGCGCTCGGTGAACGCGAGGAACACGCGCGCGTCGTCGGTGAGCGTCCAGTCGAGCCAGCTCACCTCGTTGTCCTGGCAATACGCGTTGTTGTTGCCGCCCTGGCTGCGGCCGAGCTCGTCGCCGGCGAGCAGCATCGGCACGCCCTGCGAGAACAGCAGCGTGGCCAGCAGGTTGCGCTTCTGCCGCGCGCGCAGCGCGAGGATCGCCGGATCGTCGGTGGGACCCTCGACACCGCAGTTCCAGCTGTGGTTGTGCGATTCGCCGTCCTGGTTGTCCTCGCCGTTCGCCTCGTTGTGCTTGACGTTGTAGCTGACGAGGTCCTGCAGCGTGAAGCCATCGTGCGCGGTGATGAAGTTGATGCTGGACGTCGGTCCGCGCCCGTTCGGCGCGAAGATGTCGCTCGACCCGGACAGGCGCGACGCCATTTCGCCGGCCAGGCCGCCGTCGCCCTTCCAGTACGAGCGGATGTCGTCGCGATAGCGGCCGTTCCATTCCGCCCAGCCAGGTGGAAAGCCGCCGACCTGGTAGCCGTTCTCGCCGAGATCCCAGGGCTCGGCGATCAGCTTGACCGGCGACAGCACCGGGTCCTGGCGAAGGATGTCGAGGAACGCGCCGGCGCGATCGACGTCGTGCGCCTCGCGGGTGAGCGCGGTCCCCAGGTCGAAGCGGAAGCCGTCGACGTGCATCTCGGTGACCCAGTAGCGCAGGCTGTCCATGATGAGCCGCAGCGCGATCGGGTGCATCGTCGTCAGCGTATTGCCGGTGCCTGTGTAATCGACATAGAAGCGCGGATCCTCGCCGAGGCGGTAGTACACGCCGTTGTCGATGCCGCGGAACGCCAGCGTCGGGCCGAGATGGTTGCCCTCCGCCGTGTGGTTGTAGACGACGTCGAGGATCACTTCGATGTGCGCGGCGTGCAGCGCCTTCACCATGGTCTTGAATTCGCCGAGCGCGCCTGTGGACGAATAGCGCATGTCGGGTGCGAAGAAGCCGATGGAGTTGTAGCCCCAATAATTGCGCAAACCGCGCTCGACCAGCCGCTTGTCGTCGACGAAGGTGTGAACGGGCATCAGCTCGACGGCGGTCACGCCCATCCGCCTGAGGTGCGCGATCGACGGCGCCGTGGCGACTCCCGCGTACGTGCCGCGAAGCTGCGGCGGTATCGCCGGATTGCGGTGGCTGAAGCCCTTGACGTGCAGCTCGTAGATCACCGTGTCCTTCCACGGCGTCTGTGGCGGGCGGTCGTTGCCCCAGGTGAAGGCAGGGTCCATGACCTGGCACTTGGGCATCGCGCCCGCGCTGTCGCGCATGTCCATCGCAAGGTCTTCGCGGCGGCTGCCCACGCGGTAGCCGAAGAGCGCATCGTTCCAGCGCAGGCTGCCGACGATCATCTTCGCGTACGGATCGAGCAGCAGCTTGTGGTGGTTGAAGCGCAAGCCGCGCGCCGGATCGTAGCGCCCGTGCACGCGGTAGCCGTAGAGCTGTCCGGGACGTGCGTCGGGCAGGTAGCCATGCCAGATGAAATCGGTGCGCTCGCGCAGCGCCACGCGCTCGAGTTCGCGGCGGCCCTTGGGATCGAACAGGCAGAGCTCGACGCCGTCCGCGTTCTCCGAATAGATCGCGAAGTTGACGCCAGCCCCGTCCCAGGTCGCGCCCAGCGGATAAGGATGGCCGCGCCACGGCGTGCGCGACGGTCGCGCGACGGGCGCGACTGCCGATGCGGAACGACCGTCGTCGGCGGTCATCGGCGTTCGAGTTCGAGCAGCTGCTGGGTGAGGCCGGCGAGGGGAATGCGTACCCAGTCGATGCGGTTGTCGAGCTCGTAGCGCAGCTCGTAGAGCGTCTTCTCGAGGACGAACAGGCGCAGCAGCGCCTGCATCGTCGCGTCGTTGCCCGGGTGCGCGACGCAGCCTTGCATGCGCGCGGAATAGGCCGCGAGGAACGTTCCGACGGTCGCCTGGCGCCACGCCGCGAGCGGCGGTACGACGCGGACCTGGTCGTGCTGGCGCTGCGCGGTCGCCTTGTCGAACGCGAACGCCGCCGCATAGCTGAACGATCGCACCATCCCGGCGACGTCGCGCAGGGGCGAATGCTTGTGACGGCGCTCACCGATGCTGCGCCCGGGCTCGCCCTCGAAGTCGACGATCACGTAGTCCTGGCCCGTGACGAGCACCTGCCCGAGGTGGTAGTCGCCATGGACGCGGATGCGCGCGCCCAGCTGACCGCTCGCCGTGAAATTCGCGAGATGCGCGAGCAGCGCCTCGCGGGCCCCCAGCACGGCATCGATCTGATCGGCCATCGCCGCCGGCAACGCGTCACGCTGCCGCGCGAGGTGGTCCAGTGTGGCGACGACGTCGCGCCGCACGACGCCGATCCACGCCTCGACATCGTCCGCGGTCGCGGCCTCCGGATCGAACGCCGGGTCGCCGGTGCGCACGGCGAGCGCACGGTGCAGTTCGGCCGTGCGTGCGCCGAGCGTGTCGATCCGCGCGAGGAATGCGGCGTGCACGCTGGCCACGGACGTCGCGGGCGGTGCGGACGGCTCGCCGCCCGGCAGCGCCGCGACGTCCGCCGGCAACGCCAGCACGTCGTCGAGGTGACGTCCGAGGTAGTCGGTGACGTGCGTCCATCCGCTCCCCTCGTTGTCGACGAACGTTTGCAGCACGGCGAGCGCGACCGCCTCGCCGGCAGGGTTGTGGTGCTCGAGCGCGCCGAGTACCGGGGCGATGTGCGGGAACGGCGAGATTTCGGTGAGGAAGCGCCCCATCTCGATTTCGGCGTTGATGCCGCGGCGCAGGCGCCGATAACCCTTGAGCACCAGCTTCTGGCCCAGCACGACCAGCGAGTTGCTTTGCTCGAACGCGGGGTGGGCCACCGCCAGCGTGCCGGCGGCCACGGCAGCCTCGTCGACGGCGTCGGCGAACGCGGACGTGCGCGAGAAGACCAGCACGCCGGTCTTCAGTTGCACCGTCTCCGCACGGCGCATGCCCTCGACGATCCGCCGGCAATAGCCGTCGTCCCAGTAGGCGTCGTAGACGATGCCCATCTTGGCGCGCTGACGTACACGCGACACCGTTGCGTGGCGCAGCGATTGCACGCGGTCGAAATCGGCGTCCTCCCACGCCAGCGCGAGCGGCAGCGCGTAGACGTGGCGCATGCCGTTGTCGAACGTCGTTTCCAGCGTCGCCAGCAGCCAGCGCGCTCCGTCGTCGCCGAGCTCATCCTCGGCGACGAGCCGGATCGCGCAGATCGGGTTGCTCTTGCCGGCGAACCAGCGTTGCGCGGCGAGGAAGGCGGGCAGCGCTTCCTGCTCGAGTTGCTGGCGCCCGCGCCTGAGCATCAGCGCACGAATCTCGTTGCCTGCCTTGTCGGCATGGAGGATCTCGAGAATGCCATTGGGAATCACCAGCACTGGCGGCTCAGGCGGCACCGGGCGCTCGTCGTGCCAGTCCGGGTGCGGGGCGCTCGTCGACAACGCGAACCAGTAGAAGCCCCAGCCCGGCAGCGTCAGCAGGTATGGCAGTTCGCCGATCGGCGGAAACGAAGTGTCACCGAGCAGCTCGACGGGCGTGCGACCCTTGAATTCCCGGAGGTCGAGCTCGACGGGCTGGCTCGAGCGGGCGAGATTGGCCACGCACAGCAGCACTTCGCCGCCATACTCGCGGATATAGGCCAGCACCTTGCGGTTGCCCGGCCGCACGAAGCGCAGCGTGCCGCGGCTAAGCGCCGCATGCGACTTGCGGACCGCGATCAGCCGCTTCATCCACGCCAGCAGCGACGATGTGCTGCGCGCCTGGGCCTCGACGTTGACCGACTGGTAGCCGTAGACCGGGTCCATCACCGGCGACGCGTACAGTGTCTGCGGATCGGCGCGCGAGAATCCGCCATTGCGGTCGGGACTCCACTGCATCGGCGTGCGCACGCCGTTGCGGTCGCCGAGATAGACGTTGTCGCCCATGCCGATCTCGTCGCCGTAGTAGATCACCGGCGAGCCGAGGATCGACATCAGCAGGCTGTTGAGCAGCTCGATGCGCCGGCGGTCGTTGTCCATCAGCGGCGCCAGCCTGCGGCGGATGCCGACGTTGATGCGCATGCGCCGGTCGCGCGCGTACGTGTCGTACATGTAGGATCGCTCGCGCTCGGTCACCATCTCCAGCGTGAGCTCGTCGTGGTTGCGCAGGAACACCGCCCACTGGCAGTTGTCGGGAATCTCCGGCGTCTGCGCCATGATATCGATGATCGGCTGGCGGTCCTCGGACGCCACCGCCATGTACATCCGCGGCATCAGGGGAAAGTGGTACGCCATGTGGCATTCGTCGCCGTTGCCGAAGTACTCGCGCACGTCTTCCGGCCACTGGTTGACTTCGGCCAGGAAGAAGCGGTCGGGATAGCGCCGGTCGAGCGCCGCGCGCATGTACTTGAGGACCGCATGCGTCTCCGGCAGGTTCTCGTTGTTGGTGCCGTCGCGCTCGCACAGGTACGGGATCGCATCGAGGCGCATGCCATCGACGCCCATCTCGAACCAGTAGTGCATCACCCGCACCACCGCCTGGATCACGTGCGGATTGGCGAAGTTAAGGTCCGGCTGGTGGGCGAAGAAGCGATGCCAGTAGAACGCCTTGGCCATGTCATCCCACGCCCAGTTCGACGTCTCGGTGTCGGTGAAGATGATGCGCGTGTCTTTCCACTTCGAGGCGTCGTCGCTCCACACGTAGTAGTCGCGCTTGACCGAGCCGGGCGGCGCGCGGCGCGCGGCCTGGAACCACGGATGCTGATCCGACGTATGGTTGATGACGAGCTCGGTGATGACCCGCAGGCCGAGGTGATGCGCTTCGCGGATGAAGCGCCGGAAGTCGCCCTTGGTGCCGTGGCTCGGATGCACGTTGTGGTAATCGGCGATGTCGTACCCGTCGTCGCGCTGGGGTGACGGATAGAACGGCAGCAGCCACAGCGTATTGACGCCGAGGTCCCTGATGTAGCCGAGCGATTCGGTCAGTCCCTTGAAATCGCCGATGCCGTCGCCGTTGCTGTCGCGGAATGCCTTGACGTGCAGCTGGTAGATCACGGCGTCCTTGAACCACAGCGGCTCGCGCAGCAACGTCTGCGCCTGCGCGGAAGCGCGCTGCAGCAGGGCTTCCTGGTCCAGCTTCATCGCGCGGTCCCCGCCGCACCGGGCTGCGCCGCACGCACGTGGAACACATGCGCCGGCACGCCGGCCGGATCGAGCTTGACGAAGTTGCGCGCGCCGCGCCAGCGGTACGTGGCCGTGCCCATCAGGTCGCGCACGTCGAAGGCGGCATCGGCGCCGACGCCGAGCGCCGCGAGGTCGAGCGTGACGAACCCGGACTGCACGTTGCGCGGATCGAGGTTGACCACCGTGACGATGGCGTCACCGCCCGGGGCCGTCTTGGTGTAGCACAACAGCGATTCGTTGTCGGTGGCGCAGAAGTGCAGCGTCCAGTCCTGTTGCAGCGCGGGATGCTCGTGGCGCGCGGCGTTGATCCGCGCGATCAGCGGCCGCAGGCTGTCGCGCCGCTCGCGCGCCCAGGCGCGGATTTCGTATTTCTCGGAATGGGCGTATTCCTCGCCGACGCCGCTCGGTGCGTGCTCCATGAGCTCGTACGCCGGCCCGTAGATGCCGTAGTTCGCCGACAGCGTGGCGGCGAGCACCAGGCGCACGATGAACGTGGCGCGCTCGCCCGTCGCCAGCGCCGCGGTGAGGATGTCCGGCGTGTTGGGCCAGACGTTGGGCCGGAAGTATTCGCGCGATCGGTCGTGCGCGAGCTCCTCGAAGTACTCGATCAGCTCGGCGCGCGAATTGCGCCAGGCGAAGTACGTGTACGACTGGCTGAAACCGAGCTTGGCGAGCGCATGCATGATCTTCGGCCGCGTGAACGCCTCGGCGAGGAAGACCACGTCGGGGTGCGTGCGCCGTACCTCGGCGATCAGCCATTCCCAGAAGCGCAACGGCTTGGTGTGCGGATTGTCGACGCGGAACGTGCGTACGCCCTGGTTGGTCCAGTAGACGACGACGTCGAGCAGCTCCCGCCACAAGGCCGCTGCGTCCGCGCTCTCGAAATCGAATGGATAGATGTCCTGGTATTTCTTCGGCGGATTCTCGGCGAATTGCACGCTGCCATCGGGGCGATGGCGGAACCATGCCGGATGACCGGCGACGTACGGATGATCGGGTGAGCTCTGGAACGCGATGTCGAGCGCGACGTCGATGTCGAGCGCGCGCGCCGCCGCCAGCAGTCGCTTGAAGTCGTCGAGCGTGCCGAGCTCGGCATGGATCGACTTGTGACCACCATCCACCGCGCCGATGGCCCACGGGCTGCCGGGGTCGCCGGGCGCCGCCGTCAGCGTGTTGTTGCGGCCCTTGCGCCGCGTGCGCCCGATCGGGTGGATCGGCGGCAGGTACAGCACGTCGAATCCCATGGCCTTGATCGCCGGCAGCTCGCCGATGCAATCGTCGAACGTGCCGTGGTGCGCACCATCGCCGGCCGAGCGCGGGAACATCTCGTACCAGGTGCTGAAGCGCGCGCGCACGGGCTCGACGAGCACGCGCAGCGCCGGCGCGTGCTGCGTGGCATGCGTGCGGTCGGCGTACCGGGCGGCCAGCGCCTGCAGCCCGGCATCCATTGCCTGCGCGCGGCGTGCGAGCGGATCGTCCCCGGCGACGCGCAAGGCCGTTGCCCACGCCGCCAGCCGGCGTGCATCGTCGCCGCGCGCGCGCCGCGACAGGCCGGCGATGATCGTGGCACCCAGCGCGAGGGACAACGCGATGTCGTCGGGATTCTCCCAGCGCGCGAGGTCGCCGAGCCACGTCTGCAACGCGTCCGTCCAACCCACGACCGTGTATTCGTAGGCGCCGAGCGCCGGCACGGCGAATGACGCGCGCCAGCGGTCGTTGCCGAGCGCCTGCATCTCCACCTGCTGCCAGTGACGCGCGCCGGCGGGCCGCCAGAGCAGCCGGCACCGCAGGCGGTCGTGGCCGTCGGCGAACGCATCCGCCTCGACGTCGACCACGTCACCGATGCAGCGCTTGGCCGCGAAGCGGCCGGCGTCGACGCACGGCGTGACGTTCTCGATGACGACGCGGCGGTGCGTGCCGATGCGAGGCTGCGGATCGATCGGCATGGTGTCAACCGTCGCTCTCGAAGAACGTCACGCCGACCGGCGGCAGCGCTAGCGACAGCGAATGCGGTCGACCATGCGCCGCGACATTCGTGGCAATGGCCCCGCCCATGTTGCCCATGCCGCTGCCGCCGTACGTCGCGGCATCGCTGTTGAGCACCTCGCGCCAGCGTCCGGGCCGCGGTACGCCGAGGCGGTAGTCGAGGTGCGGCACCGGCGTCAGGTTGCATGCCACCAGCACCAAAGGTGCCCGCGGATCGGCGGCCTTGCGCAGGAACGCCAGCACGCTGTTGGCGGCGTCGCCGAAGTCAATCCACTCGAAGCCTGCAGCGTCGAAATCGAGCTCGTGGAGCGCCGGCGTGCGCCGGTAGTAGGCGTTGAGGTCGCGCACCCAGGCGGCGAGCCCCCGATGCGGCGGATGCTGGCACAGCTCCCACTCGAGAAAGCCGCCGTGCTGCCATTCGCGGCGCTGGCCGAATTCGCCGCCCATGAACAGGAGCTTCTTGCCCGGGTGCGCCCACATGAAGCCGAACAACGCGCGCAGGTTGGCGAATTGGCGCCAGCTGTCGCCCGGCATCTTGTGCAGCAGCGAGCGCTTGCCGTAGACGACCTCGTCGTGCGACAGCGGCAGCACGAAGTTCTCGTTGAACGCGTAGACCAGGCCGAACGTCAGTTCGTTCTGGTGGTACTTGCGATGCACCGGATCGCGCGAAAAGTAGTCGAGCGTGTCGTGCATCCAGCCCATGTTCCACTTGAGGCCGAAACCGAGGCCGCCGGTATAGATGGGACGCGAGACCTTGGGCCATGCCGTCGACTCCTCGGCGATCGTCTGCACGTCGGGATACTCGCGATACACGGCAGTATTGAGATGGCGCAGGAACGCCACCGCCTCGAGGTTCTCGTTGCCGCCGTGCTCGTTGGGCAGCCACTCGCCGGCTCTGCGCGCATAGTCGAGGTACAGCATCGACGCCACGCCGTCCACCCGCAGCGCGTCGACGTGATAGCGGTCGAGCCAGAACAGCGCGCTGCTGGCGAGGAATGCACGCACCTCGTGGCGGCCGTAGTTGAAGATGTGGCTGCGCCATTCCGGATGGAAGCCCTTGCGCGGGTCGCTGTGCTCGTAGAGCTGCGTGCCGTCGAAGCTGGCGAGGCCGTGCACGTCGTTGGGGAAATGGCTGGGCACCCAATCGAGGATGACGCCGACGCCGCGCTGATGCAGGTGGTCGACGAGATACATCAGGTCCTGCGGCGTGCCATAGCGCGCGGTCGGCGCGAAGTAGCCGGTGGTCTGATAGCCCCAGGATCCGTAGAACGGATGCTCGGTGAGCGGCATGAGCTCGACGTGCGTGAAGCCCATCGCCAACACGTGGTCGCCGATGGCGTGCGCGAGCGCGCGGTAGCCGTCGTGCGGCACGTCGCCCCATTGGCGCCAGGAACCGAGATGGACTTCGTAGATCGACATCGGCGCCGACAGCGCGTTCGCCGCCGCGCGCGCGCTCATCCATTCCGAGTCCGACCATGCGTAGTCGAGCGACCAGAGGCGCGAAGCGGTGCGCGGCGGGCATTCCGCGAACACCGCGAACGGGTCGGCCTTGTCGATCGCGCCGCCGCGCGCGTCGACGCGATACTTGTAGCGCATGCCGTGCGCGGCGCCCCGCACGAAGCCCTGCCAGACGCCGGACCCGTCGTCGCGTCGCTGCAAACGATGGCGGCCGGCGTTCCACTCGTTGAACTCGCCGATGATGTCGATGTGCGCGGCGTTGGGAGCCCACACGCGAAACGTCGCGCCGTCGTCGCCCAGATGGGCTCCGAGCCAGCGATACAGGCGTACATGCTCTCCCGACGCGAACGCCGCGACGTCCGCTGCCGAGGGTTCCCCCGGCCTCTCGCCAAGCCGGCGCCGGTCGTCGCGCGCCGCGCGTAAGAGGGGAAGGGAGCTCATTGCACGAGGTGCGCTGGGCTGCCCGGTCGCGCCTGGTGGCATGGAGCCTTATTAGACAGGTGGGCAGGCGGGGTGCGGCATCGGCGAAAGTCCGACGTTGGCGTCACCGACGCGCTGACACGGCCTGCCCGCAGCGTCGAGGCGCGGATCAGCGCCGGGCCGCGATCCGCGCGTCGTCTGACAGCGGTGTCTGGCAGCGTTTTCAGCGGCGCGGTGGCATCGAAACGCCCGGCGATCCACTATGCTGGGTCGAGTGGCCGTCGCGCGTTCGCCGAACGCTGCATTCGGCCTTCCCCCTGGAGGGATTCACCCATGCAAGCCCCGGCCGAAGACCCGTTTGCGTGGAGCAAGCTCCTGAAGGAATGGCTGGCATGGGGCGCCGCGGCCGTCGTGCTGGCGGTCGCGTTCCACGAGGCCTATCGACTGCTCGGTTTGTACACCTGAGCGGGCGACTACTGCCGCGGCTGCCCACGGCAGTCGCGGCGAGCAAGACCAGGTTCATGCAAACCCGGCGCGCCGATGCTGGCGTCACTGGCACGCGCACACGCCGCGTCTCGCATCCGAACCGAAGCTCGAGTCCCGCAAATTCAGGGAGGCCATTGCGCAGGCCTTCGCGCGGCCGCGGCCGGCGTCCGTCGTGACGGAAGCCGGCCGCGCCGATCCGGACCTAGAGACGCCCGGTGAGCAGCATGATGATGACTACCAGCACCACGATGCCGACGATGCCGGTCGGGTAGTACCCCCAGCCGCGGCTGTACGGCCAGCTCGGAAATGCGCCGATGAGCACAAGGATGAGGATGATGAGCAGGATGGTGCCGATGGACATCGCGAGCCTCCTTCGATGGGTGGATGAACGGCAGCCATCGTGCCCGCGCCGCGCGCTCATGCAAGTCGGCGCATCACTGCTTCGCGTGTAGGCACAGGCACCGTACAGCATCGGCGTCCGCCTGCGCGACGCGCGCGCCGGGACGATCGCCCCTTGCGCCGCGAAGCGCGGCCGCCACGATCAGGCGGCATCGCGGCGACGTCCTACAGCGAACCGCGTGTCGTGCCGATGGAATTCCCGCCGTCGCGAGGCCACGCTGCAAATCGCGCGCAGCGTGCGCGCTTCGACGCGGAGGCAAGTGATGAACTCGAGAATCGCCGGTGGCGCGGCGCTGTTTGCGGTCGCTGCGCTCGGATGGGCGCTTGCCGGTGCGCAAACGCCGGCGCCGTCGGGCACGACCGGCAAGAGCGAGACGCTTGCGCATGCCGACCGCGCGTTCGTGCAGACCGCGGCGGAAGCGGGCGCCGCCGAAGTCGCCATGGCCAAGGTTGCCCAGCAGCGGGCCGGGAGTGCGGACGTGAAGTCGTTCGCCGACCGCATGGTGACCGACCACGAAAAGGCCGGCGCGGAACTCGCGTCGATCGCCGCCAGCAAGAACCTGAGGGTCAACGACAAGCTGTCCTCCAAGGACGCGCGCGAGCTCGGCAAACTGCAGAAGCTCGATGGCACGAGCTTCGATCGCGAGTACGTGAAGGTCCAGCTCGGCGCACACAAGGACGCGGTGAAGCTCTTCAGCAAGGAGGCCGACCGCGGCAAGGATGCCGAGCTCAAGAACTTCGCGACGACGACGCTGCCCACGCTGCAGGATCACCTGGCGATGGTGTCCACGATCTCGAAGTCCCGGCAGTGACGCGCGCAAGCACGTGGCCGGGCCAGGCGCCGGGGAGCGCGTGTTCGCGAAGTCGGGGCGCCGCTGCCTGGCGCCCCCGCGGACCGGCAACTTGTGCGGCGCCGCCGCGAGCCCGTCCGAAATTCGTTGGTAGGCGCGATTGGACTCGAACCAACGACCCCCACCATGTCAAGGTGGTGCTCTAACCAGCTGAGCTACGCGCCTGCAAGCGCGGCATTATAGCCGAGGCCGCAGCAGTGCCGCCAGCGCGCGGGACGTCGGCGGTCGATCGTCGACCCCCGGCGCGGCGCGGCTCGCGAAACTGGGCGCTCGCGCGCTTCAGCCGGTGCCTTCGGCCCGCAGCACCATCCAGAGCGCGGCGATCAGCAATGGCTGGTGCAGCATGTAGACGGCGAGGCTGTGACGACCGAGCAGTGCCAGCGCGCGCGGCGCACGCGCAAGCGCACCGATGGGTGCGAACGCGCGCCGGCGCAGCATGTGGCCCGCGCCGATTCCGATCAGCGTCACTCCCGACCAGGGAAACAGCGGCACATAGTCCTCGGTGCGCGGCTTGTGCGTGATGAAGCCGATCCAGGATAACGCGCGCGCGTCGAAGGCGGGATGCGCGAATGCGAGTCCGGCCAGCACGACCGCGATGCCCAGCACCGTCGCGGTGACCGGCCTGCCGCGCAGCGGCCACGCCACGACGCCGATGACGGCGATCGCGTGCAGCACGCCGAAATAGATGAACGACTGCGCGAACAGCACGTAGCTCGCGAGCGTGACGAGGAGCGCGCAGGCGGCGATGCGCGCAACGCGCGCGAGGTGGCGCGCAAATCCGACATGCGCGGCGTCGGCCAGCGCGAGCGACACGCCGGCCGTCGCGAGGAATGTGGAGAGGATCGTCGCGCGCGCGCAGAGCCAGAAACGCGCATGCTCGAAGTCGCTGTGGGTGATGCCGAAATAGCGCAGGTCGAACGCGAAGTGGTAGGCGATCATCGCCACGATCGCGAGCCCCCGCACGACGTCGACGGCGATCACGCGACCCGACGCGCCGGTGGCCGCGAGCGCGACCGGCGCCGGGCGCGGCCGGGCGCGCGCCAAGGACATCAGCGGGCGCTCGGCACGAGCGTGCCGTGATAGGCGAAACGCGTACCGCCGGCAGGCGCGGGCGAGCCTGCGCCGCTGATCGCAGTCAGGAGCGGCGCGGGCGCCGCGTCGCGAGGCGTCAGCGTGAGATCGGCGTCGACGCGCGCGACGGACACGCCGAGGGTGCCGGCGATCGCGGTATCGCCGCCCGCGCTGGACAGCGCGGCCACGGTCGAGTCGCCGCGCGTCTCGATGGATGCGGTGACGGCACCGAAGTCGAGGGTCTGGCCGCGCGCGTCCGCCACCCGCGCCGGAGTCCAATAGGCGCGCGCATCGCCGCGCGGACCTGCGCCGATGCGCCAAGCCACCGCCGTCAGGCGAAGGTCGCCGCCGAAGTCGATCGCCGGCACGGGCGGCAGCCACGCGCTGGCGAACGCGGCGGGCAGCGTGATGTCGGTCGCGTCGAACATGATCGC
>DATBOK010000097.1:0-4523 GCA_036553845.1 Casimicrobiaceae bacterium | reverse complement strand
AGCGATCGCCAGCGCGCCCCCAGATGCCCGGGCGCGACGACGCAATCGCCCAGTATAGCGTAGGGGCCCTCGCCGGCCCGGCGCGTCAGGTCGGGGCGCGCGGCGCTTCCGCGGGGCCCGCGGACGGGCGGCGCCGGTGGGCGACGCTCGCCGCGAGGAGCTCCTTGTACAGCAGCACGAGCCTGAGCGTCATCGCCGACGGCGACAGCGGAAGTACCGCGGCGCGCGCCGCCGCCCCCATCCGCCGGCGAGCCTCGGCGATCTCCAGTGCGCGCATATGCGCTGCGAGCGCATCGACGTCCGCCGCGTCGCACACGAACCCGGCGTCGTGCTCGCGCACGAGCTCGGCGGCGCCGCATTTCGTGCTGGTGACGATCGGCAGGCCGCAGGCCATCGCCTCCAGCGCGGCATTGGGGCAGGGATCGTAGAAGGTCGGCAGCACGAACGCGTCGGCCGCCGCATAGTAGGGCTTGACGTCGGCCTGCGCGCCGGCGAGGTGCGCGCGGCCGCGCAGGCCGAGCCTTCGCGCGAGCGCCGCGTAGCGCCCCAGGTGCTTGTCGGCGCCGACCACCACCAGGTGCGCGCTCGCCGGCAGCGCGGCGAGGGCGCGGATGGCGGTCGCGACATTCTTGCGCGCGTATCCCGAGCCCACGCAGAGGTACACGAGCGCATCGGCCGGCAGCTTGAGTGCCGACCGCGCGGCAGTGCGCGCGGTGTCGTCGGCGGGCGCGAATGCCTCGCAGTCGACGGCGTTGTAGATGACGTGCAGCTTGTCCTCGGCGACGCCGAAGCGCGTGCGGATCTCGTCGCGCACCATCTTCGAGTTGCAGATGACCGCCGACAGCCACGGACTCGCGAACAGCCGCTTTTCCATGGCCATCAGGTAGTGATGATGCGGATTGAGGCGCACGCCCAACCGCGCCAGCGCCGACAGGCCGCGCCGGCGCTGCTCCAGCCACTCCGCGTGCACGCCGTCGCCGGCGCGGAAGATGTCGCAGCACAAAAGCCGCTCGTGCGACTGCACGAGGTCGAGGCGCGCGGCCGCCACCGCCTTGCACACGCCGCGCTGGAATCCCCAGTCGCGCCACAGGCCGCCGACGTAGAAGGGGTCGATGATCGCCGGCTCGATGAGCGCGAGCTTGGTCTGCGGCCATTCGCGCGTGTAGAGCGTGATCGCGACGTCGCGCTCGAGCAGGGCTTCGAGGGCGTTCTCGACGAAGCGCTCGGCGCCGCCGAAAGGCGAATAGCGCTGGCGGATGATGGCGAGGCGCACGTCAGCGTGGCACGGCAAGGATCGCGCGCACGGCATCGTGCACGCGCGACACGGGCAGCGTCGTCAGGCACTCGGAAACCTTGCCGCCGCCGCAGCCGTCCTGGCCGCAAGGCCGGCACGGATGGCGATCCGATGCCACCACCTGCGCGACGACGCCCCACGGTCCCCATTCCACCTCGCCAGAGGGGCCGAACAGCGCAACCACCGGCGTGTGCATCGCCGCGGCGATGTGCATCGGCGCCGAATCGACGCCGACGAAGAGCCGTGCCTGCGCGGTCAGTGCCGCGAGCTCGGGAAGCGTGAGCTGGCCGGCGAGGTCGACGATGCGCGCGCGCGTCGGCGCCGCCACGCCGGACAGCATCGCGTCGACCAGCGCACGCTCGCGCGGATCGGGCGCGGCGGTGAGCACGATGGCGTGGCCGTCCGCGGCGAGCCGGTCGAGCAGCGTCGCCGATTGCGCCGCCGTCCAGCACTTGAAGAGCCAGCGCGAGCCGGGATGCACGTGCACGAAGCCGCCCGCCGCGAGGCCGTGCTGGCGCAGGAGGGCGTCGGCGCGCGCGCGCGCGGCGATCGAAGGCACGAGCACCAGCGCCTTGTCGGCGGCCTCGGGCTCGATGCCGATCCGCCGCAGCGCGTCGAGGTTCGTCTCCACCGCGTGGCGTGGCGTCGCGCGCGGCAGCTTGTAGAAGTGCGTGTAGTAGCGCCGCCACAGCCACTCGCGCTCGCCGGCGCGGCGCTCGCGCGTGACCGCGTAGCGCGGGGCGAGCGCGCGCGCGAGGGTGAGGCCGCGCGGATGGTCGGTGAGATGGACGACGAGGTCGTAGTGCGCGGACTTGAGAGCGGCGAGGAGCTTGCGCTCGGCCGACCATTGCGCGCCGAGGCCGGCCTTTTTCCAGCCACGGTCGATCGAGTGGATGCGCGCGATCGCGGGATGGTTCTCGAGCATCGGCGCCGTCTCGACGTAGACGAGCGCGTCGATTTCGACCCCCGGCGCCGCGCGCTTGAGCGTGGTGAATACCGGCGACGCAAGCAGGACGTCGCCGTGGTGGCGCAGCTTGGTGACCAGCACGCGCCGCAATCCATCGAGCGCGACGGCGTCCGGAGGGTAGTCGCTGAAGCTCGACATGACGGCGAACGATAGCAAACTCCGCGCGCACGCGAAGCGCCGCCGCCGCCGCGGGCGCGCCGGCGGCGCCGGTCAGCGCTCACTTGGGCGGAACCGCGCGCCGCTGAACGGTCGGCGACCTTCGGGTACAATCCTCCGTTCCCCGCCTCGAGCTTCCTCCCGCACCGCCGTCATGCCGATCGACGCCGTCTCCGCTGCGCTCAAGGCACAGATCCTCGCCGAGGCTCTGCCCTATATCCAGCGCTTCCACGACCGCACGATCGTCATCAAGTACGGCGGCAACGCCATGACCGAGGCCTCGCTGAAGGCCGGCTTCGCGCGCGACGTGGTGATGCTGAAGCTGGTGGGCATGAACCCCGTGATCGTGCACGGCGGCGGCCCGCAGATCGGCGACCTCCTCGGCAAGATGGGCATCGCCAGCGAGTTTCGCCAGGGCATGCGCGTCACCGACGAAAAGGTGATGAACGTCGTCGAGATGGTGCTCGGCGAGCTGAACCAGGAAATCGTCGGCCTGCTCAACCAGCAGGGCGGCAAGGCCGTCGGCCTGACGGGCCAGGACGGCGGCTTCATCAAGGCGCGCAAGATGCTGCTCAGGGACGAGAACGGCGGCGCACCGCTCGACATCGGTTTCGTCGGCGAGATCGAGTTCATCGACGCCGAGCTGATCCAGCTCCTCGATTCGCGCGACTTCATTCCCGTGATCGCCCCCATCGGCGTCGGCCGCGGCGGCGAGGCCTACAACGTCAATGCCGATCTCGTCGCCGGCAAGCTCGCTGAGACGCTGAAGGCCGAGAAGCTGGTGCTGATGACCAACACCGCCGGCGTGCTCGACCGCAACGGCAAGCTCCTGACCGGGCTCACCGCGAGCCAGATCGAGGCGCTGTTCGCCGACGGCACCATTCACGGCGGCATGCTGCCGAAGATCGGCTCGGCGCTCGAGGCGGTGAAGCACGGCGTCGCGAGCTCGCACGTGATCGACGGGCGCGTCGCGCACGCGCTGCTGCTGGAAGTGCTGACCAACGAAGGCGTCGGCACGATGATCCGCGCCGACGTCGCAGAAGCCGCCTGACCGCGCGAGGCAACCAGGATGGCCACCAAGCCCGGCGAGCGCCGCCTGCAGATCCTGCAGACGCTGGCGACGATGCTCGAGAACCCGCGCGGCGACAAGGTCACGACTGCGGCGCTGGCGGCCAAGCTCGACGTCTCCGAAGCCGCGCTCTATCGCCATTTCGCGAGCAAGGCGCAGATGTTCGAGGGCCTGATCGAATTCATCGAGACCACGCTCTTCTCGCTCGTCAACAAGATCCAGTCGGAGACCGCGGACGGCGTCGCCCAGGCCGAGCAGATCGTGGCGATGCTGACTGGATTCGCCGAGAAGAATCCCGGCATGACGCGCGTGCTGATCGGCGACGCGCTGGTGAGCGAGGACGAGCGGCTGCAGGTGCGGATGAACCAGGTCTACGACCGCATCGAGGCCGCGCTGCGGCAGTCGCTGCGCACGGCGCAGATGGGCAACGCGTGGCATGGCGATCCGTCGGCGGATGGCGCCGCGCTCACGGCCTACGTCGTCGGCCGCTGGACGCTGTTCGCCAAGAGCGGCTTCAAGCGCCTCCCGCTCGCCAACTGGGACGCCGAGCGCAAGTTCCTGTTCGACTGAATACGCACGCGGTGCGGCGACCCGTTCCCGCGTTGACGCCGCCGTTTCTCCATTCATCCCGTCATTTACGTGAAGGCGGGAGTACACGAATGGCGTGACGTCACTTCCCCGCGTGCCCCTGCGAAGCGACCCGGGTGCGACCGCTTCCGCTTAGTACCCCATGCGCTCCAGCGGCCGCACCCGGTTCGCTTCACGCAACCGGGTGCCGATGCGTGGCGTTACCCACCCCGCGCCGTGGCGACGTTCCGCCTTCTGTGCATGCGCGCGCTGAGTCACGGTCAAACCAAGCTACGGGGACGCTCGCGGCGGCGATTTGCCAGCACCGGCGTTGTCCTGCTTCGTTGTACGGCCCGGATGTATTGCGAACGCTAGAAATGCGAGGGTGCGGCTGCAGACGCGGTGTCGCGCCATCTCGCGCGATGCCACCCGACCCGGCGCTCCGGAAAATCGCTACGTCCCGCCGAAGC
>DATBOK010000031.1:0-4695 GCA_036553845.1 Casimicrobiaceae bacterium | reverse complement strand
CCGCTGGACGCCGACTTCGGCGTGCCGCTGCGGCGCGCGCCCGACGTGCGCGAGGCGTGTGCCGAAGCCTATGGCCCGGGGACGCGGCCGTCGGTGACGTCGCTGCGCGAGTTGCTCGGCATCATTGGTGCGCACGAGTGGCGACGCCGCGGCATCGAAGTGCCGGCGCTCGGCGGCGAACGCATCCATCCGCACTACGGCGTGTTCGCGCCCGTCCGCGGCGAATACGTCGATCTCGTCGCGCGCGAGCCGCTGCCGGCCGCGCTCGCGTCATGCGATCTCGCCGTCGACATCGGCACGGGGACCGGCGTGCTCGCGGCGGTGCTCGCGCGTCGCGGCATCGGCCGCGTGATCGCCACCGACCAGTCGGCGCGTGCGCTGGCGTGTGCCCGCGACAACCTAGCGCGCCTCGGGCTCGCGCCGCGCGTCGAAGTGGTGGAGGCCGACCTTTTTGCCGACGCGCGCGCGGCACTGGTCGTATGCAATCCGCCCTGGGTGCCGGCGCGCCCGAGCGCGCCGCTCGAGCAGGGCATCTACGACGCCGACAGCCGCATGCTCAAAGGCTTCCTCGCCGGATTGTCCGCGCATCTGGTGCCGGGCGGCGAGGGCTGGCTGATTCTCTCCGACCTTGCCGAGCACCTCGGGCTTCGCAGCCGCGACGAACTGCTGGGCGCGATCGCGGGCGCGGGCCTCGTCGTCGCGGGACGCAGCGACGCGCGCCCGCATCATCCGCGCGCGTCCGATCCTGCCGATCCGCTGCACGCGGCGCGCCGCGCCGAGGTGACATCGCTATGGCGGCTCCGCAGCGCGGCGACCTGACCACGCGGCGAAGTTCATCGCGCCGCGTGCGACGCCACGATGCGCGCAATCGTGCCATCGGCCAGCGCCGTAGTGACGAAGCTCGCGAGGTAGGCGGCGGCGGCCTGCCGCGTCTTCGCCACGGCAATTGCCTGGCGGATCGCCATGAAGCGGTCGGGCAACACGCGCAGGTCGGCGCGGCCCCGCGCGTGGCGATCGAGCGCCTGGCGGATGCCGGCGGCCACCGTCACGCGCGCATCGTCGAACAGGCGCAGCGAGGCCGCTCCATCCGGGGCACGCACCGGTTGTGCATGCGCGAGCGTGCGCGTGAGGTGCAGATCGTAGGCGGCGTTCTGCGCCACCGCGATCGTGACATCGGCGCGATCGACGTCGGCGCAGGTCGCGAAGGGCGTCGACGCGCGCACGAGGTAAGTGCCGTCGATCTCCACGTACGGTGGCGAGAATGCGAGGCTCGACGCGCGCTCCGGTTCGGCGGCGAGGAATGCCATGTCCCACGCGTCGCGCGTCGCGGCGGCGATGACCGCGCCCGCCGACGGATAGGGAACCAGTTCGACGCCAATCCCGAGGTCGCGCGCGACTGCGCGCGCGAGGTCGACGCTGATCCCGCCGGGATCCGCGCCCGCTGCGCCCGCGTGCGCGAGCACCGGGTTGCCGAGGTTGATCGCGGCGCGCAGCCGGCCCGAGGGCGCGAGCTCGCGCGCCGCCACGGCCTTCGCTGCACCGGCGGCGCTAGAATCGTTGGCGTGCATGGCGATGTTCGCTGCGGGCTTCGGAGCGAACTAGCATACTGCAGCGGCCCGCGCGCGGGCCTTCCATCACGGCAACCGGGGAGTGCAAGGCTCGCGTGAACAAGGTGCGCATCGCCGTCGCGGGCGCCGGCCTCATCGGCCTGCGTCACATCGAGGAGATCGACCGCAGCCGCTCGGCCGCGCTGGCGGCCATCGTCGATCCGTCGCCCACGGCCGCCGTGGTTGCCGCGCGCGAACGCGTGCCGCTGTACGCGACGCTGCGCGCGATGTTCGACGCGCAGCGCCCGGACGGCGTGATCCTGGCGACGCCGAACGCGCTGCATGTCGAGCAGGGACTCGAGTGCGTGGCGGCCGGCGTTCCCGCGCTGGTGGAAAAACCGGTCGGCCACACGTACATCGATGGCCTGCGCCTGTGCGAAGCCGCCGAGCGCGCGCACGTCAAGCTGCTCGTCGGCCATCATCGCCGCCACAGCCCGATCCTGCACAAAGCTGTCGAGATCGTCCGCTCGGGCGTGCTGGGGCCGCTGGTGGGCGTCATGGGCAGCGCGGTATTCCACAAGCCCCGCGACTATTTCGAGGGCCCGTATGCGTGGCGCCGCGTGCCGGGCGGCGGTCCGATCCTGATCAACCTGATCCACGAGATCGGAAACCTGCGCGCGATGGTGGGCGAGATCGTCGCGGTGCAGGCATTCGCGTCGAACGCGACGCGGGGTTTCGACGTCGAGGACACGGTGGCGATCAACCTGCGCTTCGACCGCGGCGCGCTCGGCACCTTCCTGCTGTCCGACACCGCGGCATCGCCGAAGAGCTGGGAGCAGACTTCCGGCGAGAACGAGGCGTACGCGCACTACGGCGACGAGGACGCGTACACGATCATCGGCACGCGCGGTTCGCTGGCGGTGCCGACGATGCGCCTGCACGTCTACGACCGCGACGAGGATCGCTCGTGGTTCAAGCCCTTTCGCACGCGGAGGGAGACTGTGACGCACGCCGATCCGCTCGCCAACCAGATCGAGCATTTCGCCGCGGTCATCCGCGGCGAAGCCGAGCCGCTGGTGACCTGTCGCGACGGCTTGCGGAACCTGCGCGTCGTGGACGCGATCGTCGAGGCGGCGCGCACGGGCCGCGCCGTCGACACGCGCTAGACGCGGCTCACCGGCGACAGCGGATCGAAATCGGTCCAGTCGCCATCGACGATGTGGCCATGCCCGAGCTCGATGTCGGTGGCGCCGGCATCGCGCAGCACGAGCAGTGCCTTGGCTTCGCTCGCCGAGTTCGGCGTCTCGACGGACAGCATCATTCCGGCCTGGCGCTCCTCGAGCGCGCGCTTCGCACGCCCTCGCGATTCGCCGGCCACGGCATGATCTTCGGTGCTCGCCATCGCGCCCTCGAACGAGCCCACATAGGCGCCGACCGCCGCGCCGGCGGCGGCGCCGCCGGGACCGAGCAGCGCACCGACGGCGCCGCCGACCACTGCTGCGCCGGCCGCGCCGCCGACGGCGCCCAGTGTCGCATTCTGGGCCCCCGGCGACGCGCCTTCGTCGCCGCCGACCGGATAGAGATCATGCTTGCCGGGGGCGTTGACGAAAAACGCGGAAATGCGCGAGCGGTCGAAGCCGGCGGCCACCAGCGCTTCCAGCGCCTTCTGCGTCGCGTCCTGCTGCTCGAAGCGTCCCGCGATGATCGTCGCCATGAATGTTGCGCTGGTGCGCCCTGGGTGGAGGTGGGCCCAGAGTGCCACCCGATACACGCAGCGTCCGTCAGCCCAACGCCCACAACCTTGTCGTGTTCTGGCGGACACGAGGCGACCGGATGCGCCGCCGTCACGCGCGCGAAGGCACTCGCCGCCCGATCGTCCCGACCAGCGCGGCCAATGCCAGCGCAATGACGACGAAGCCGTATTCGCGTGCGGTGGCCGGGATGCTGCCACCGTGCGACACGAGCCAGCCCGCAACTACCGCGGGCACGCTGAGCGCGAGGTACGACACGACGAAGATCACTGACAAGAGGCCTGCACGCTCGTGTGGCGCCGCGTGGGGTACGACGGTGCGCACCGCGCCCTGGAAGCCGGCACCGAGACCGACGCCCGCGACCACGGAGCCGGCGAAGAACATCGACGCCGAATGCAGCGATATCGCGGCGAGCACGACGGCCACGCCGATCACGAGCGCCCAGGCGCCGGCCGACATCATTCGTTCGGGCGCGTGATGCTGCATGAGCAGGATCGACGCGGCGCCGCTGCCGGCAAGCACGAACAGCGCGATGCCGCCCAGCAGCGAGGCGTCGAGTCCGAATACGCGGCCGACCAGCGCGGGACCCAGCGACGCGTAGAAGCCCCCGAACGCCCAGGCCGCGAGCAGCACCGGCACGGCGAGCATCAGCGCGTTGCGCGCGCGCGGCGGCACGTTGAGTTGCGGCATCATCGACGCGATCGCGCCGGCACGTGGTGCAACCGTCTCGGCCATGAACGCGACGCCGATAGCCTGCGCGACGAACACCACGCCGAGCACGCCGTAGACGAGCACCGTGGGCGCCGGCAGGAAGTGCACGGTGAGACCCGCCAGGATGGCACCGGTTGCCGTGCCGAGCGGCGGCGCGAAGGCGTTGGCGACGGCACCGCGCGTCTTGTCGATGTCGAGCATGCCCGCCCCGACCGCAGCCACGGCGGCACCGGTGGAAAGGCCCTGCAGCACGCGCGCGACCAGCAGACCCACCAGGCCGTCGGCCGTGGCGAACAGCACCATCGTCGCCGCCTGCGCCAGCGTCGCGGCGATCAGCACCGGGCGGCGCCCGACATGGTCGGACAGGCGGCCGGCAACCAGCAGTGCGGCAAGCAGCGCGATCGCGTAGACGGCGAAAATGCACGTCACCATGGTTGCCGAAAAGCCCCATTCGGCCTGGTAGACGGGGTAAAGCGGGGTCGGCGCGCTCGATCCAGCCAGGAACGATGCCGTGATCGATGCCAGCAGGAAGAAGGCGGCGCGCGGCGGCAGGGTCGCGGTCGGGCGAGGGAGGTGCCGGTGGGCGGCGGTTTGGCTGATGTCGGGCATGGCGGATTCCGGTCGATTGTCTACAGACAGGTCTGTCTGCTACTTGCATCATACAGACCTGTCTGGTAATGTCAAGG
>DATBOK010000030.1:0-3345 GCA_036553845.1 Casimicrobiaceae bacterium | reverse complement strand
GAAACCGACGATCGCGGCCAGCACAAAGGGCAACGGCAGCTCCTGCGCGTCGGCCCCGCCGTTACGGCTGTTGATCGATCCGCCGCTCCATGGCTCGAACGTCAGCCATTCGACGACGCGGTCGTGCAGGACCTGCGCCGCGTTCATCGGCTTGGCCTCGACGCCGCGAATCAGGATCGGCTGGGTGAGATCGCCGCGAATGATCAGGGCCACGCCGTTGATCCTGCCGATCCAGTCGTGATCGTCGGCGAGCGTGATCGGCAGCAGTCGCCGGGCCTCCACGACGAGCGGCCGGGTGAACCGGCGCGCCGGCTCGTATTCGTTGCGCCAGACCAGCGCCGCCGCCGCATCTTCGGGGATATCGGCGGTATCCCAGGCGATGGCCGCATATCCAGCGGAGCGGAACGAGGTCTCGATCGATACGATCGCGATGCCCTCGGTACCGGGCGAGCTGACCCGCAACCCGCCCTCGACCGGCTTGCCGACGCCCTGCATCACGGCGAGGTCCTGTGCGGTCCAGCGTATGGTCGGCAGGCGGCTGAACCAGTTGCCGGGGACCGTCAGCGCCAGATAGCCGAGCATGCACAGCGCCAGGCTGACGGCGAAGAGCACGGCGCCGACCCGCATCGCGCGCGGCGGCGCGGGGGGCGCGGCCGACGGCGCAGCGACGGTTTGCGGGGCCGAATCGGCGGCGGGAGAAATCAAATCAGTAGGCGTTGCGGCTGCGAAAGACGTGCATCAAGGTCAACGCGAGAATGCGCAGATCGAACCACAACGACCAGTGGTCGATGTAATAAAGGTCGTATTGTATCCGCTTGGCCAGGTCGCTGCTCCCGCGCAGGTCGTTGACCTGCGCCCATCCGGTAATGCCCGCCTTGACCAGGTGCTTCTGCATGTAGCCCGGCACGTCCTTGCGGAACTGGACGACGAATTCCGGCCGCTCCGGACGCGGCCCGACCAGCGACATGTCGCCGCGCAGCACGTTGATGAGCTGCGCCAGCTCGTCCAGGCTGTAGCGGCGCAGAATTCGCCCGAAGCGCGTGCCGCGCGCCTCGTCGGGCGCTGACCAGACGGGGCCGCTGTCCTGCTCGACGTCGACCGGCAGGGTGCGGAACTTGAGCATCGCGAAGTTGCGGCCGTTCGAGGTGACGCGAGTCTGGCGGAAGAAGATCGGCCCGGGAGACGTAACGAGGATGCCGATGCCGATGACGACGAACAGCGGCGAGGCGAGCAGCAGCAGGAACGCGCCCAGCGCATAGTCCTCGACCGCCTTCAGCACGCGCGCGGTCCCTTCCATCGGCGTGTCGGTGAGCCCGATGACCGGCATCCCGGCGACTTCGGAAAAGCTGTGGCGAAGCAATTCGAAGCCGAAAATGTCCGGCACGTAGCGCACCTGGACCGAATGCTCGCGAAGCTCCGCGGCGACGCTGCGGATCTGGTCTTCGTCGCGCAGCGGCAGGGCGATCCACACCTGATCGATGCCGCCGCCTTCGAGATCGCGGCTGAGCTGCGCGATCGGACCCAGCACCGGCGCGCCGTCGATCGACGTGCCCGCCAGCGCGGGCGTGTCGTCGTAGAATCCGCGCACGACCAGCCCGCTCCAGGGCGCGCCCTTCAGGCGCGCGGCGACTTCCCGGCCGAGCTCGCCGGCCCCGACGATGCAGACGTGCCGCAGGTTGTAGCCGCGGCGGCGCAGCCAGCGCAGCGCCAGTCGCAGCACCACGCGCATCGCGGCGTGCAGCAGCAGGCCGCCGGTCGCGGTGGACGCGACCCAGACGCGCGAATACGTGTCGCTGGTCTTGGTCAGGAACGCCACACCTATCCCGACCGCGACCACGACCAGCCAGCCGTAACTGAGGGCGTGCAAATCCTCGGCGAGGCTCGCGCCGCGCTTGGGCTGGTAGAGCCCGGTCTCGGGAAAGACAACGACGCTCAACAGCGCCGCGCCGAGCAGGGCGACCCAGTAATTGGGCGGCGGCGCGGCGCTGTCCAGATAGAGCAGATAGGCGACCCACCCGATGGCGAGGATCGCCAGCGGGTCGGCGATGCGCAGCAGGCGATCGAACGTCGTCGCATTGGTCTTGAGGAGATTCCGCGGCGCGAACATCGCAAGTCTTTAGGCGCGCTGCCGGGCGCGGCGCTGCGCCAGGGCATCGCTCACACAGGCGGCGAAGCGACGGCGGAAGTTCTGGCGCGAGAACCGCGCGGCATTGGCGCGGCAGGCCGCGGCCGAGATGCGCTCGGCCTCCGCCTCGAATTGCATCACCGCTGCGCCGATCGAGGCGACGCTCTGCTCGGCGAACAGCACCCCTGTCGGCTCGGCGGCGTCGAGACCACGTATGGTTTCGGCGGTGCCGCCGCGGCCGTACGCGATCACCGGCGTCCCGTGCGCCTGCGCTTCCAGCGGGGCGATGCCGAAGTCCTCGTCGGCGGCGTAGACGAAGGCCCTGGCGCTGCGCAAGAGCTGGTCGCGGCGCGCGTCGTCGACATTGCCGAGGAGCCGGACGTTGCGCGTCGCGAGCCGAGCGAGCTTTGTCATTTCCGGCCCGTCGCCGGCGACGACCAGTTCACGCTCGGGCATCGCGGCGAAGGTCCGCACCAGCAGGTCGATGCGCTTGTAGGGGACGAGGCGCGAGACGGTGAGGTAGAACGATTCGCGCGCCTCGCTCCCGGCGTCGCCCGCGGGAAGGTCCACCGGCGGATAGATGACGTCGGCGTCGCGGCCGTAGCAGTTGCGTATGCGCTGCGCGATGTAATCGGAGATTGCCACGAAGCGGTCGACCCGGGCCGAGGTGCGCACGTCCCAGCGGCGGACTCGCGCGAGCTGGTGGCGCGCGAGCCAGCCCAGCGCGCCGCGGTCGAGCCCCGTCTGGGCGAGATACTGCTCCTCGAGGTCCCAGGCGTAGCGCGCCGGCGAGTAGCACAGGCAGACGTGAAGCTGGCCGGGCCCGGTGCGAGCCCCCTTGGCGACTGCGTGCGAGCTGGAGATCACGAGCTCGTAGGCGGACAGGTCGAAGCTTTCGACGGCGCGCGGCATCAGCGCAAAATACTTGCGAAAGTGGTGCCGCGCAAACGGCAGGCGCTGGATGAACGAGGTGCGAACCGGACGCCCGTGCAGGCGTTCACGGCGTGTGTCGGACAGGAAATCGACGACCGCGTACAGGTCGGCGTCCGGATAGAGCGCGAGCAGTTCAACCAGGACGTTCTCGCCGCCGCCCCAGGTGTCGAGCCAGTCGTGGATGACGGCGATGCGCATTGGCCAATGATGCATGATTCAAGGCCAGAGGGTAACTCAGCGGATGCATGCGCTATTGGCGATCACGCTGAGCGGCAGGACCTTCCCGG
>DATBOK010000237.1:0-6511 GCA_036553845.1 Casimicrobiaceae bacterium | reverse complement strand
CCCACGGCAGACGGCACGATCGTCGCCGCGGCGTAGCCGTCGTTCAGCACGCGCTTGACGTCCTCGGTGTCGGCGGACAGGAACAGGTGCGCGCCGAACGCCGGCACGTAGCGCGACGTCGGCTCGCCCTTGGTGAACGCGGCGCGAGTGATGTCCAGCCCGTAATGCTTGATCGCATTGAACACGCGCAGCCCCGTGTCGGCGCTGTTGCGCGACAGCAGGATGACCTCGACGTACTGCTTGTCGGCGCGGTTCAACCGCAAGAGTTTCTGGACCAGCACGAACGCCGGCCCGGGCGCGAGCATCTGCTCCTCATGCTCGATCTGGTAGCGCTGGTACGCGTCGACGCCGGCCTCGGTGTAGACGCGATGGCTCTCGCTCAGGTCGAACAGCGCGCGCGACGAAATCGCGACGACCAGCTTGTCCGCGAGCGTGGGCTTGGGCACCGTGCCAGTATAGCGCCGCGCCCGGGTCCGGGACGCCGTGCTACGCCGCTCGGCGCAGTCCCTTGTCCAGCTCGGCAAACACCAGGCGCACCTGCTCCACCGCCCAGTCGATCTGCTCGCGGTCGATCACCAGGGGCGGGGCGAAGCGCACGACGGTGCCGTGCGTGTCCTTGGAGATCACGCCGCGCGCCAGCAGCCGATCGACCACCGCCCGCGCGTCGGTCTTGCGCGCGTCGACCTCGAGGCCGATGAACAGCCCTCTGCCGCGCACGTCGCGGATCAGCGAGCTCTGCACGGTCTTGAGCCGTGCCAGCAGGTAGGCGCCAAGCTCCGCCGAGCGCTCGATCAGCTTTTCGTCGAACAGCACCGAGATCGCCTCGAGCCCGACCGCGGCGGCGAGTGGATTGCCGCCGAAGGTGCTGCCGTGGTCACCCGGCTGGAACACCTGCATCACATCGTCGGTAGCGACGAACGCCGACACCGGCAGCATGCCGCCGCCGAGCGCCTTGCCGAGGATCACGCCGTCGGGCTTGACGCCGTCGTGCTCGCAGGCGAGAAACCTGCCTGTGCGCCCCATGCCGGTCTGGATCTCGTCGCAGATCAGCAGCACGCGGCGCTCGCGGCAGATCCGCGCGCATTCGGCAAGATAGCCGGCCGGCGGGACGATCATGCCCGCCTCGCCCTGCACCGGCTCGACCAGGAACGCCGCCGTGTTCGGCGTGATCGCGTCCGCCAGCGCCTGCGCATCGCCGAACGGAATCGCCCTGAACCCGGGCGCGAACGGTCCGAAGCCGTCGCGGTACTGCGCTTCCGACGAGAATCCGACGATGGTGATCGAGCGGCCGTGGAAGTTGCCCGCGCACACGATCACCTCGGCTTGGCCCTCGGGAACGCGTTTGATCTTGTACGCCCACTTGCGCACCGCCTTCAATGCGGTCTCGACGGCTTCGGCGCCGCCGTTCGCGGGCAGCGCCCGCGCGAGCCCTGTGACTTCGGTCAGCCGTTTCAGAAAAAGCGGCAGCTTGTCGTTGTGGAATGCGCGCGAGGTCACCGCGAGCTGTTGCGCCTGCGCGACCAGCGCCGTGACGATGCGCGGATGGGCGTGACCGTGGCTGACGGCGGAGTACGCCGACATCATGTCGAGAAAGCGCCGGCCGTGCGTGTCCCACAGCCACGCGCCCTCGCCGTGCGAGACGACCACCGGCAGCGGGTCGTAGTTGCGTGCGCCGAAGCTCTTCTCGAGCTCGATGAATGCCGCGATCGATTCGCCGTTTTGCGGTCTCGCCGCGTTGGCAATACGGTTCTTCATGATTTGACTCCTTTTCTCGCGACCGGAGGTTCGCTCGGTCGTCTTGGTTCCGCGGCGTCGCAAACTCCTGGTGGGAGCGCTGACCAGCGGAACTGTCCGGATATCGCAGCACCGACCCGGCTCGCCGCCGGGTGGCGCGATCAGGATTGGGAAGCGAGGCTACTTCGCCAGGACATAGCCCGAATTCTACCCTCGAATGCCCGGCGAGGCCCGCTGCGGTGCACAAAAGGACTGCAGACGCGCTCGCGATAGCTGCAGTTGCAGACGCACCAATGCCGCTGTCGCGGCGATGCTACCGGTGCATGCCGGTCTTGGAGCGATCCGCGGCGAGCCGCTAACTCCAGCCGGCGAGTCGCGCCAGCAGCTTGCCGTGAATCTCGCCGAAGCCGCCGTTGCTCATCACCAGCAGATGATCGCCCGGCCGCGCGTCGCGTGCGATCGCATCGACCAGCGCGTCGAGATCGCCGGCTACCGACGCGCGCGCGCCGAGCGGCGACAGCACCGCCGCGGCATCCCATCCCAGGTTCGCCGCGTAGCAATAGACGCGGTCGGCGTGTTCCAGGCTCGCTGGCAGGCGCGCATTCATCGTCCCCAGCTTCATCGTGTTCGAGCGCGGCTCGACGATGGCGACGATGCGTTCGCCGCCGACCGCGCGGCGCAAGGCGTCGATCGTTGCGGCGATCGCGGTCGGGTGATGCGCGAAATCATCGTACACGGTGACACCGTTGACTTTGCCTCGCACTTCCAGGCGCCGTGCGATCCCGCGAAACACCGCCAGTGCGGCGAGGCTCACCGCCACCGGCACACCGACGTGCCTCGCGGCGGCGATCGCGGCAAGCGCATTGAGCTGATTGTGCCGGCCGAGCAGCGCGAGCGGCGCCAGCACGCCCTGCGGCGCGCCGCCGACCTTGATCGTGCCGTCGACGGCGATCGTCCAGTCCGACCCCGTATCGATGACCGCCGCGAATCCGAAGCGCTCGACCTCGCTCCAGCAGCCGCGCGCGAGCACGCGCTGCAGGCTCGCTTCGCCGCCGTTGACGATCACCCGCCCGGCGTGCGGGATCGTGCGCACCAGGTGATGGAATTGGGTCTCGATCGCAGTCAGGTCGGGAAAGATGTCGGCGTGGTCGTATTCGAGATTGTTGAGTATCGCGGTGCGCGGCCGGTAGTGGACGAACTTCGAGCGCTTGTCGCAGAAAGCCGTGTCGTACTCGTCGCCTTCGATCACGAAGAACGCGCTGTCCGACTGCCGGGCCGATACCTGCAGGTCGGGCGCGACGCCGCCGATCAGGAAACCCGGCTGCAATCCCGCATGGTCGAGAATCCAGGCGAGCATGGCGCTGGTCGTCGTCTTGCCGTGCGTTCCCGTCACGGCGAGCACCCATTTGTCGGTGAGGACGTTTTCGGCGAGCCACTGCGGTCCCGAAATATAGCGCCGGTTCGCATCCAGGATCGCCTCGAGCAGCGGATTGCCGCGCGAGATCGCGTTGCCGACGACGAACACGTCGGCGTCCCCCGCAACCGCGTCGAGCTGTGTTGCGTCGTAGCCCTCGGTCAGCGCGATGCCGAGATTCGCAAGCTGCGTGCTCATCGGCGGATAGACGTTGGCGTCGCAGCCGGTGACCGTGTGTCCGGCCTGGCGCGCGATCGCGGCGATCCCGCCCATGAACGTGCCGCAGATGCCGAGGATGTGCAGGTGCATCGTCCGCCCTTCAGCCTCGCCGCTGCCCGCGCAAGTCGAGCGCGCGCTCGTAGGCGCTCTCCAGGCTGCGCGTGTAGCGGTCGACGTCGGCAAGCCCCGATCGCGGCAGGGCCTCGACGATTTCCCCAGCGATGGTGTTCCGCCAGGCGCGATCCTGCGCCAGCCGGCACGCGATCGCGACGTAATCGTCATCGCTGTGCGCGATCGTCGCCGTGACACCGAGATGGGTGAGGATGCTGTATCCCATGCGCTCGGCCTGACGTTCCCCGACGCGCGTGACGACCGGCACGCCCATGTCGAGCGCGGCGGCCGTGGTATCCCCGCCGGTGTAGGGCAAGGTATCGAGCACGACGTCGACCAGCCGATAGCGCGCGCGATCGACCGCGTCGTCGATCGCCCAGGGAATGAACGCGACACGTTCGGCGGCGATTCTGAAGCTTTCGAGCCGACGCCGGTACAGCGCGTGTTGCGCTTGGCTGCGGGGCGAAAACGCGAGCACGCTGTCTGGCACGGCGTCGAGAATCCGCCGCCACAGCGCCAGGCAACGCGGGGAAAGCTTGAGAAGGCTGACGAAGACGCCGAACACCGTCGCGTCACGGGCGATTCCGAGATCGTCTCGCGTGACCGGCGCTTCGGGCGCCGGCGCAACGCGGCGGAACGGCAGCACGCACCCGTCGAGCGCCAGCGGCGCTTCGATCTGGTAAGCCGCTGCGTCCGGCAGGTCGGCGTGCCGGTCGGTCATCTTGAAATCCACCTGCCGCATGCCGATCGCGCCGTGATTGCCCAGATGCGTGATGATGACGGGCGCCGGCTTGTACGAGAGTATCGCCGGGCGCGACGCGCCGGAATGCCCCGTCAGGTCGATCAGGATATCGAGGCCGTCGGCGGCGATGGCCCTGGCGGCCCGCACGTCGTCGCCGTCGTCCAGGCGGGTGAAGCCGGCGCAGCACTGGCGGAACTGCGCGGTGACGTCGTCCTCGATCTCTCGCACCGCCAGCGAATAGGCGTGCACGGCGAAGCGCCCGGGATCGTGCCGGCGCACGACTTCGAGCATCAGGCGCCCCATCACGTGTGACCGGAAGTCGGGAGACAGGTAGCCGATGCGGACCGGCCCGCCTGCGACTGCCCGCGGCGCGGCGAAATCGGCGAGTGAGCCGCGCTCCGCCTGGCGCACCCGGTCGTGCGCCTGGTAGACGCGCAGCAGCGCGTCGCGCGCAACGTCGAAATACTGCGCCTGCGCCACCGCGACCGCGGCGTACGCGCTTTCGCCCGCCTTGTAGGGCCAGTCGAGCGCCAGCGGCAGGTACTTGCTCTCGTAGTCGGCACCGGGTGCGATGCGTGCCGACAACAGTCCCGCCGCCACCACGCGCGCCGAAGGGGTCGCGTGCGGCTCGAAACGGCGAAAGTCGTCGAACGCTTCCTCGTCGCGATGAAAAAGCAACAGATGCCCGCGCAGCGCGAACCAGATTTCCTCGTTGTCCGGCGCCAGCTCGCGCGCTTCCTTGAGCGGCGGCAACGCTTCGTTCCAGCGCCGCTGCCGGTCGCGCGCGGTCGCCAGGTTGAACAAGGCCTCGACCGAATCCGGCGCGAGCATCGCTGCCCGACCGAACGCGCGCTCGGCGTCGGCGAAGCGCTTCTGCCGGAAATAGAAGTGGCCGAGCGCAAGCTGCACCTGCGCCCACGAGGGCTTCAGCCGTGCCGCTTCGTCCAGGCTCCTTTCGGCCGCGGCCAGCTCGCCCTTGCGCGCGAGCAGCACGCCGACGTTGTAGTGCGCCTCGGCGAGCGCGGGCGAGCGCCTTAGCGCGCCGCGGTACTTGGCGAGCGCGTCGTCGACCCGCCCGGCGGCGGCGTTCTTCGCGGCGCTGGCCAGCAGGTCGCGCAGCGCGGTCATGCGCGGAAAATGAAATACACGGCGCCCATCATGCAGATCGCCGCCCAGACGTAGTCGAGCTTCAGCGGCTGGTTCATGTAGAAGAACGCGAACGGAACGAAGATCGACAGCGTGATGACTTCCTGCATGATCTTGAGTTGCCCGAGCGAAAGCACGCTGTAGCCGATGCGATTGGCCGGCACCTGCAGCAGGTATTCGAACAGCGCGATACCCCAGCTCGCCAGCGCGGCGATCCACCAGGGGCGTCCCTGCATGTTCCTCAGATGCGCATACCAGGCGAAGGTCATGAACAGGTTCGACCCGGTCAACATCAGCGCGGCGGCCAGCACAGGGTGTTGGAGCAGATTGGAGGGCATGACGAATCCGGCGGGCGGCGAAAGGGCGCATTATCGCCGATGTGCCGCGGCGGCAGGACGCGCCCGCGGCCCGACCGCTGGCGCTACGCGACCAGCGGCAGCGTCACGGTCACGACGACGCCGTGGCGGTCGGAGCGGTTCTGCGCTCCGACGCTGCCGCCGTGAAACTCCGCGATCAACCGCACGATGTAAAGGCCCAGGCCGAGGTGCGGATCATCGCCCTTCTCCTGGCCGCGGACCGAGACCATCGAATCGAAAAGCCGCTCATACATGCCTGCGGGCAGCGGCGTCCCCTCGTTCTCGACGCGCAGACGCACGTTGCCGTCGTACCGCTCGAGGCCGATCGAAATCGGCACTCCCGGAGTTCCGAACTCGACGGCATTGGCAACCAGCTTGTCGAGCATCTGCGCGATCAATTCCGGCACGCCGTCGAAAACTAAGGGGTCCGGCGGCAATGCGAGCGCCAACACCGCGTTCGGATACGCGGCACGATAGCCGTCGACGCATCCTGCGACGACGTTGCCGACGTCGAAGCGCTCGCGTTCGGCGTCGCCCAGGCTTTGCTCCAGCCGCGTCGCCTCGCTCATTCGCGTCAGGATGTGCGTCAACCGGGCGAGGCCTTGCTGTGCGCGCTCCATGTAGACGCGCGCGTCGTCGGGCAAAGTCGCCGCGCGCAGATTGTCCAGCGACGAGCGGACGACGGCGACCGGCGTGCGCAACTCGTGCGACAGCCTGCTCGCCATGTTCTGCTGGTAGCTCGCATATTGCGAAAGCCGCGCGACCACGCTTGAGAAGCTGCGCGACAGG
>DATBOK010000209.1:0-6309 GCA_036553845.1 Casimicrobiaceae bacterium | reverse complement strand
GGCCGCCGCCATCCGTTCCTTAACCTTGGGAATGCCGCATTCCCCCTGCACGCACCATGGCGCGCTGAACTCGGCGTTGAGATAGACCGCGCCTTCGAGGCGCACCGATTTGAGGATGTCGGAGAGGGCGTCCATGGGGTCTCTGCCAAGAAACTCGGGGTCGCGGTCAATTCCTCGCGGTGCGCGATGGCGATACTGGCCTCGCGCGATAGGCCGACAGTGTGCCTCAATCGCGCGACAGCAACCGCCGTCGCCGCTGCGATCGATATCCGCCGGCGCGGCCGACCGAAAGGATTCGCCGAATGGAAGCCGTACAGGAGCATCAACATTCCGATCACGCGCACGCGCCGCGGAAGACGTACACCGGGCGGTGTTTTTGCGGGGCCGTCGAGGTCGAGGTGACCGGGGCGCCCGTCGCCATGGGTTATTGCCATTGCGAGTCGTGCCGCAGCTGGTCGGCGTCGCCCGTCAATGCGTTCACGCTGTGGAAGCCCGACGCGGTGCGCGTCACGCGCGGCGCGGACAAGGTCGGCACGTTCCACAAGACGCCGAAGAGCCATCGCAAGTGGTGCACGAGCTGCGGTGGCCATCTCTTCACCGACCACCCGCAGTGGGGCGTCGTCGACGTCTATGCCGCCACCATTCCCGACTTTCCCTACCAGCCGGGATTGCACGTCAACTACCAGGAGACGCGCCTGCGCATCCAGGACGGCCTGCCGAAGATGAAGGACATGCCGGCGGAGATGGGCGGCTCGGGCGACACGCTGCCCGAATGATCGGGGCGGCGCACGCGGCGCGACATGCGCGCAGCGCTGACGCGTCAGCCGCTGCGCGCGCCGTCGCGCATGCGCTTGACGACTTCGCGATGTGCGTGGGGTGCCGCCACCGACCCGCGGAACTCGATCGTGGCGTCGAGCGACACCGTGCGCAGCGGGCCGGCGATGCCGTTGATCCGCTGCAGCAGCAGATCCCACGCGGCGCGCGCGATCGCGCGCGCCGGCTGGCGCACCACCGACAGCTGCGGTCGCGTCAGCATCGCCCATTCGGGGTCGTCGAACGTTACCATCGACACGTCCTCGGGCACGCGCGTGCCCGATGCGGCGAGGATGCCGAGCACGACCGACGCATGATGGCTGTTGCTCGTGACGATGGCGGTCGGTACCGGACGCTGCGCAAGGATGCGCGCGAGCTCTTCGCGCAGGAAATCGGGATCGCCCTGGAACTCCACGACGTCGTACAGGCACGCCGGCGTGGCGGCGCAGGCGGCGGCCAGCGCCTCGATGCGGTGACGCGTGACCAGGCGGCTGCGCGAATGGCAGAGGAAAGCGATGCGGCGGTGGCCGAGCGCGATGAGCCGCGCCGCCACCTCGCGCATCGTGGCGCGGTTGTCGAGCGTCACCTGGTCGAAGCGGGGGTCGTCGATCGGCCTGTCGACCAGCACCAGCGGCACGTCCTTCTGCGCGACCCAGTCGAGCGTGGCCGCCGGATTGACGCTCGGCATCAGCACGAGGCCATCGGCGCGATAGCGCACGAGGTCCTTGATGCGGTCGAGCTCGGTGGCAGGATCGTGGCGGCTGAACACGTGCATCACGTGGTAGCCGGCGCCCGACGCGATGTCCTCGAGCGTCTCCGACAGCGAGCTCATGTAGGCGGTGGACGCGAGCGGCATGCACAGGCCGATCATTCGCGACAGCGAGCGGCGCAATCCCTGCGCGTGGAAATTCGGCACGTATCCCAGCGAGTCGATCGCGCTCTGCACGCGCAGGCGCAGGGCATCGCTCACCTGCGCCTGCCCCGTCAGCACATGCGATACGGTGCCGGCGGATACCCGTGCCCGCCGCGCGACGTCCTGCAGCCGCACCCGATCGGTCTTGCTCTTGCGCGATAGCGCCATTGGCGGTCCTCTAGGCGCGCGCCGGCAGCGCATTGATCGGGATGCGCAGGTAGGCGACGCCGTTGCTGCCGGCCTCCGGCAGGCGGCCCGCGCGCACGTTGACCTGGATCGCCGGCAGCATCAGCGCCGGCACGTCGAGCGTGGCATCGCGCGCCGTGCGCATCGCCACGAAGGCGTCTTCATCGATGCCGTCGCGCACATGGACATTGTGCGCACGCTGCTCCGCCACGGTGGTCTGCCAGCTGGCCTTGCGCGAAGCCGGCGGATAATCGTGGCAGACGTAAACGACAGTGGCCGGCGGCAGGCCGAGCAGGCGGCGCACCGAGCGATAGAGGCGGCGCGCGTCGCCGCCGGGGAAATCGGTGCGGGCGCTGCCGACGTCCGGCATGAACAGCGTGTCGCCGACGAAGAGCGCGTCGTCGACGAGATAGGCCATGTCCACCGACGTGTGCCCCGGCACCCACAGCGCAGTGGCGTCGACGTCGCCGATGCGAAACCGCTCGCCGTCGGCGAAGAGATGATCGAACGGCTCGCCATCCGCCGCCAAGGCCGGCGCGTAATCGTAGAGGGTGGCGAACGTCGATCGCACCTCGCGGATGCCCTCGCCGATCGCGACGCGTCCGCCGGTGCGCTGTTGCAGCGCATGCGCGCCCGACAGGTGGTCGGCATGCACGTGCGTCTCGAGGATCCAGTCGACGGTCAGGCCGTGGCGGTCGATGCATGCGCACAGCACGTCGATGCACGCCGTCGAGGTGCGTCCGGACTTGGCATCGAAGTCGAGCACCGGATCGATGACCGCGGCGCGGCGCGTGGCGTTGTCCCAAAGCACGTAGCTGATCGTGCCGGTTTTGGCGTCGAAGAATCCTTCGGTTGTCGTGCGTTCGCCCATGGCGGCTCCCCGTGGCGCTCAAGTATAAGGTGCGTGCGGTCCGGCGAGATTTGGGCCCGGACTCGGGACTATCCGCCAGCCGCCGATGGCGCGATACTCGTTCACTGCGGGCGCGCCGCGCGGCCGCCGCGATGCGGAGATAGGGCGATGGCCATCGACTGGAATGCGTTCACACCTGGGTTGGCGCTGGCTGGCGGCTTGCTGATCGGCGTCGCCGTCGCATTGTTCGCGCTGTGCAATGGCGGCGTCGCCGGCATCAGCGGGATCGTCGGCGGCTTGCTGCGTCCGCGAGCGGGCGATCTCGCGTGGCGTGCGGCCTTCGTCGCAGGCCTCCTCGCGGCGCCGCTGGCCTACGCGAGCGTCGCCGCGCTGCCGGCGCTGCAAATCGACGCAGGCTATGGGGCACTGGTGCTTGCCGGCCTGCTGGTCGGCATCGGCACGCGTTACGGTGGCGGCTGCACCAGTGGCCACGGTGTGTGCGGCGTCGCGCGGCTGTCGCCGCGATCGCTGGCGGCTACCGCGACGTTCATGGGTGCGGGCTTCGCCACGGTGTTCCTGCTGCGTCATGCGTTGCCGGGCTGAGGCGTCGCGATGCTTGCGCTGATGTCGTTCGTGGCGGGCATCGTCTTCGGTGTCGGCCTCGTCGTGTCGCGCATGGCGAATCCGGCGAAGGTGATCGGCTTCCTGGATCTCGCCGGCCGGTGGGACCCGTCACTCGCATTCGTGATGGCGGGCGCGGTGGCCGTGGGCGCGATCGCGTTCGCGGTCGCCGGGCGCCGCCAGCGATCGCTCCTTGGCGCGACGATGCGGCTGCCGGCGTCGCGCGTCATCGATCGCCGGCTTCTCGCCGGCAGCGCGATCTTCGGCGTCGGCTGGGGCATCGCCGGTTTCTGCCCGGGCCCGGGTCTCGTGGCATTGGGCATGGGCGAGCCCAAGGCCGTGGTGTTCGTGGCGGCGATGCTCGCGGGCATGGGGGTGTTCGAGCTTCTCGAGCGGCGGCGCCGGCTGCCCGCTCGCCGGGTCAAGGCATCAGCTGGCCGCCATTGACCTCGATGACCTGCCCCGTGACGTAGCCGCTCATCGCATCGGAGGCGAGGTAGAGGAGGGTCCCGGCGCAGTCCTCGGCGGTGCCGAGGCGATTCATCGGCACGCTCGCCTGCATCGTCGCCAGCATCTGCGGCGTCGAGTAGCGGTCGTGGAACGGCGTCTTGATGACGCCGGGCGACAGCGCGTTGACGCGGATGTTGTCCTTGACGAGCTCCTTCGCCCAGCCGCGCGTGGCGGTCGACACGAAGCCCTTCGCTGCGGCGTAGATCACCGAGCCGGGACCGCCGCCGTGGCGCGCGGCAATCGAGCTGACATTGATGATGTTGCCGCCACCCTGGCGCCGCATCGCATTGGCTGCCTCGCGCACGAACAGCGCGACCTGCGTGACGTTGAGCGCGATCACCGACGCCAGGAACGCCTCGGTGTACTCGGCGACCGGCGTGCGCTTGACGAGACCGCCGGCGTTGTTGATCAGGACATCCAGCCGGCCGAACGCCTTGAGCGCGGCGGCGACGATCGCCGCCGGCTCGCCCGGGCGCGTGACGTCGCCCTGCACCAGCACGGCTTCGCCGTTGCCTGCGCGGATCGCCGCGGCGACTTCCTCCGCGGCCGCGGCGCTCGCGTTGTAGTGGATCGCGACGCGCGCGCCGTTGCGCGCGAAAGCCGTCGCGGCCGCGGCGCCGATGCCGGTGCTGGCGCCGGTGATGAGGACGGCCTTGCCGTCGAGATCGTCGATCAATGCAATCTCCCTGTTGACATGCATGGATGCGCGCGGCGCAGGTGCACGCCGGCGTGGGACGCCTGCCGCGGCATTGCGCGACAGGCGATTGCGACATCGTACAATGCGTGCGCAACGCTCGCCGGGCACGCGCTAGAATCGGCTCTTTGAGGCGGCTGCGCATGCGCGACGCTTCGGATCACCGAGCGATGTCAACAGCCTCCACCGGCACTGCGCGCCGGTTCCATGGCCTCGCCAGGTATGCGGTGTGGGTCGTCGCGACGCTCGCGCTCCTGGCGATCGCGCTGTGGCTCGGCGTGCCGCCGCTGGCGAAGCATCTGCTCGAGACCCGGCTCGCCGCGGCGATCTCGCGCCCGGTGACGGTCGCGCACATCGCGTTCAATCCATTCAAGCTCGAGGCGCGCATCGACGGCCTCGCGATCGGCGCGCGCGTGCCGGGCTCGCCGGCGCTGCTCGTCCTCGACACCGCGACGCTCGAGGTGTCGGTGGCGTCGATATGGCATCGCGCGCCGGTGCTCGACCGCGTCGCGCTCGAGCATCCGCGCATCGCCATCGCCCGCAACGACGACGGCAGCTATAGCGTGCAGGACCTGATCGACGCTGCGCTTGCCGATCACGAGGGTCCGCCGGCGCGCTTTTCGCTCAACAACATCGAGGTGCACGGTGGCGAGATCGATTTCGACGACCGGCCGAAGGGTCGTCACCACGAGGTTCGCGACCTCAACATCGGCATTCCGTTCCTGTCGAGCCTGCCCTACCAGACCACCGTCAAGGTCGTGCCGCATGTCGCGGCGCGCGTCAACGGCAGTCCTTTCGGTCTCGCCGGCACGACGACGCCGTTCGCGCGCGAGCGCGAGGCTTCGCTCGACATCGACGTCGACGCCGTGTCGCTGACGCAGTACCTCGCCTACCTGCCGGTCAAGCTTCGCGTACGGATCCCGGTGGCGACGCTGAGCTCGCACGCGAAGCTCGTGTTCAGCGAAGGCGACCCGAGTTCCCGCTCGCTGTGGCTGGCCGGCGAATTCACGCTCGACCGCTTCGTGCTGCAGCGGCAGGATGGCGCCGATTCGCTGTCGATCGGCCGCGCCAGCGCCCACGTGGCGCGCCTCGACGTCTTCAACCGCACGCTGGTGATCGACTCGTTGCGCATCGACAGGCCGGTGCTCGACGTTCGCCGTGCGGCCGGCGGCGCGATCGACCTCGCCGGGCCATGGGTGGAGGCGCCGCCGCGACCCGTGCGGACCGCGCCCTCCGCCGACGCCGCGCCACCGTGGCGGGTGGACATCGAGAAGGCGGCGATCACCGACGGCACGCTGCGCGTCGACGACGCCGCGGTGCACCCCGCGTTCCGCGCCACCTACAGCGCCGTCGCGATCGACGCCACCGACCTGTCCACCTCCAGCACCAAACGCGCGCACTTGCGCGCGACGCTGGCGAGCGACGCCGGCGCCAAGGCCAGCGCCGACGTCGACTTGATTCCCGCCACGCTCGAAGCCAGCGGCCACGTCGCGGTGGACAAGCTGGGACTCAAGCGCCTGTACCCGTACTACGCCGAAGCGCTCAATCTCGACGTGCAGGACGGTACGCTCAGCATCGCCGGGGATTTTGCGTACGTGCCCGACCCGAAGGCCGCCAAATTCACGGTGACCGCCGGCGAAGCATCGCTCGACGCGCTCAAGCTCGCGCTCGCCGGCGAGCGCGCGCCGCTTTGGCGCGTGCCGCGCGGGCTCGCCAGTGGCG
>DATBOK010000191.1:0-11728 GCA_036553845.1 Casimicrobiaceae bacterium | reverse complement strand
GACAACATTGCCGGCCTGGTACGGGCGCTGGTCGCAGCGCACATGGTCGAGCCGGGGCTGCACCGGATCCTCGAGCGCGAATTCCCGTTTTTCGATGACGCCCCGGACCCGGCGGGACCGGGCGCCGTGGCCGTCGCGCGGGTCGAGCGGCTCCTTGCAGTGCACCGTGACGAGCTCGCCGTCGACGACCTGGCGCTCGCCGCGTGGATCGTGCTGCGCACGCTGGAGTCGCTGGTGCATGCGGCAGTGCTCGAGCCGTCGCGCGCCATCGCGCTGCCGGCGCTGGAGGCGGCCATCACCGATCTCGTCAGCGGTTATCTGCTGGCCGGCGACCGACCGCCACGCGTTCGCTAGCGCCCTCGCCGCGCGCCCGCTCAGCGCGGATCGCGGCGCGCGATCGAAGCCGCTGCCAGCGATGCTTCGGCGATGGCGTCCTGCACGTGGGGTGCCTCGCCGATCGCTTCGGCGAGCGTCAACACGAGCGACGGGTGGTGGGACATCGCCGCCGCCACCAGCTTCGGCAGCCCCTCTCGCACATGGCTGCCCTGGCCGAGGAAGAGCGGCACCACGATCGCCGCTTCGCAGCCCGCCCTGGCGAGCTCCTGCGCGGCGTGGTCGAGGTCGGGAGCCATGCGCTCGAGGTAGGCTAAGACCACAGGCATGCCCTCGGCGGCGATGCGATCCCGGATGCGCTCGAAGGGTGCCGCCCAGCCGGGTTCGCGCGATCCGTGGGCGACGAGGATCACGCCGCGGGGCGACGCTTCGGCGCAAAGATCGTGCGCAACCTGGGTGGTCATCGTTGATCGCGGCCGCCGCGCATGCCGGCCGCGTGACCCACAGTGTACAAGCCGCGGCGCCGCGCGTTCGGCTTCGCCGTGCTCGCGCTAGTGCTGCCGTCGATCGCGCCGACCTTCGATCTCGTGATCGCGCAGGGACTTCGCGCGCTGCGGCCGCGAATGTCCGGTGCGCCGCCGCGCGGTATCATCGCGGCCTTCGATGTCGCTGCCGTTTCTTTCCCTGCCGCAGTCCGCGCAGCGCGCGTTCATCGCCGCGCGCCTCGCCGCGCCGCCGCCCGCGTCGGCGATCGGCTTGTCGGACACGTTTCGCCTGCCGGGACGCGAAGGCGCGCTGCGTCCCGCCGCGGTGCTGCTGCCCCTGGTGAGCCGCCCGGACGGCATCCAGATGCTGCTCACCGAACGCAGCGCCGCGCTCGCCGATCACCCGGGGCAGATCAGCTTTCCAGGCGGCCGCATCGAAGCGGAAGACGCGGATGCCACGGTCGCCGCCTTGCGCGAGGCGCACGAGGAAACCGGACTGCCTCGCGAGCGCGTGGCGCTGCTGGGCCGCTTGCCGCAATACACGACGGTGACTGGCTACGACGTCACGCCGGTCGTGGGCTGGGTCGAGCCGCCATTCGCGCTGATGCCCGATCCGGTCGAGGTCGCCGACGTGTTCGAGGTGCCGCTCGCCTTCCTGCTCGATCCCGCCAACCAGAAGCGCCATTTCCGCATGATCGGCGAGATCCGCCGCGACTACTGGGCGATCCCCTATGCGGAGCGCTACATCTGGGGCGCGACCGCGGCAATGCTGATGATGTTCGATCGCGTGCTGCGCGAAGGCGGCGCGGCACCATGAGTGCCACCGTGCCGCCGCTGCCGGCCGCTCTCATCCTCTCGGGCGGCGGCGCCCGCGCCGCGTACCAGGTCGGCACGCTGCGCGCCATCGCGCACATGGTCGGGCGACGCAAGGCGACGCCGTTCCCCGTCATCTGCGGCACGTCGGCCGGCGCGATCAACGCGGCGATGCTCGCCGCGCACGCCGACGACTTTCGCCGCGGCGTCGCGCGCCTCTTGCGCCTGTGGCGCAAGCTGCGCATCTCCGATGTCTACTACTCCGACATGCCGAGCCTGTCGCGCCTCGGCCTGCGATGGCTCGCATCGGTGGTCACCGGGCGCAACGTGCGCACCGAGGCGCTGTCCATGCTCGACAACGCGCCGTTGCGCAAGCTGCTCGAACGCGAAGTCGACTTCGGCGTGATCGGCAAGCGCACACGCGACGGCCATCTCACGGCACTGACCATCAACGCGACGAGCTATCGCAGCGGACAGTCGGTGACGTTCGTGCAGGGCAACGGCCAGGCCCATACCTGGGAACGCGTGCGCCGCCACGCCGAACTGACCGCGATCGGTGTCGACCACCTGATGGCGTCGGTGGCGATTCCCTTCATCTTCCCGGCTGCGCGCATCGGCGACGACTACTTCATGGATGGCTCGGTGCGCCAGATCGCGCCGCTCGCGCCGGCCCTGCACCTGGGCGCCGGGCGGCTGTTCGTGCTCGCCGTCGGCCATTTCTTCGGCGGCCCGCAAAAGGCGCGCCTCGACAACGGGGCACCACCCTACCCGTCGTTCGCGACGACCGCGAGCCACGCGCTGTCGTCGGTGTTCCTCGACAACCTTGCCGCCGACCTCGAGCGGCTGGTGGCAGTCAACCGCATGATCGATCGCATGGCCGCGGCCGACGCCATCAGCGCGGGCGCCGACGTCGGCCACGTCGATGCGTTGCTGATGGCGCCAACGATCGACCTCGGCGCCCGCGCGCTGGACTACGTTGCATTGTTGCCGCCCGGCGTGCGCGCGCTGCTGCGCGGCCTAGGCGCGATGCAGGAGGGCGGCTCGACGATGATGTCGTACCTGATGTTCGACCGCGATTATTGCCGGCTGCTGATCCGCCAGGGCTTCGCCGACGCGATGGCGCGGCGCACCGAGATCGAGGGCTTCCTGTCCGGCGAGCGGATCGCCGGCGTCATGCTGCCGCACTACAGCTGGGACTGACCCGCGATGCCGCTGACCGCGACGGAGCCGCGCACCTGCACCTTGCAGTCGCTGTCGGCGCACGGCTTCCATCGCGTGGTCTACTACGAGTGGGGCGACGCCGCCAACCGCGATGTCGTCGTCTGCGTGCACGGCCTCGCCCGCAACGGCCGCGACTTCGACCGGCTGGGCGAGCGCCTGGCGCCGCGCTTTCGGGTGATCGCCGTCGACATGCCGGGTCGTGGCGAGAGCGAATGGCTCGCCGATCCCGCCGATTACGTGTTGGCCACGTACCTCACCACGCTGACCGCGCTGTTCGCGCGCGCGGATGCCGCGCGCCTCGCCTTCGTCGGCACCTCAATGGGCGGTCTCCATGGCATGGTGCTCGCCGCGCAACGCCAGACGCCGGTGGCCTGCCTGGTCGTCAACGACGTCGGCCCGGTGCTCGAGGCGGCCGCACTGGCGCGCATCGCGGGCTACGTCGGCCAGTCTCCGGTGTTCGATTCATACGGCGAGATTGAACACTACATCCGTACGGTTTCGGCGCCCTTTGGCGACCTGGGTGACGCAGGCTGGGCACATGTCACGCACACCAACGTGCGCCAGCGCCCCGATGGCCGCTGGCGGCTTGCCTACGACCCGGGCATTGCGGTGCCGTTCGCCGCCAGCGTCGCGATCCCCGACATGTGGCCGACCTGGGATGCGATTCGCTGCCCGACCTTGGTGCTGCGTGGCGCCCAGTCCGATCTCCTGTCGCGCGCCACGGCCGACGCCATGACGGTCCGCGGGCCCCGCGCGCGCCTGCACGAGTTCGACGGCGTGGGGCACGCGCCGATGCTGATCGACGACGCGCAGATCGATGTCGTCGCTGCCTTCCTCGGCGAAATGGCTATTTGACACTGGCACGTTTGTCGCTTGTACAAATCGACGGACCCCGCGCGAAGCGGGTGTTCCCCTACAATTCGTCGATGATGCCCGCCCTGATCCCGCCATGGCACTCGCGCTGAGCCTCCCCAGTGTCGAAGCGCGGCCGGCCAACCCGCCGGAGACCCGCTTTGCCAAGGTGGGACCGTGGCTGACGCTGGTCGCGCAACGCGGCCCCGCCGACGCCGCACGCGTGATCGGCGACGCGCTCGCCGCGACCAATCGCGTGGCGATGAGCGATTCGAAGCGCCTCGAGCTCGCCGAAGCGTACTGGACGACCGCGATGGTGCTGTGGCCGCAGCTCGAGAAGATGTTCGTGCGCGCGTCGCATCCGCTGGGCGGCGAAGCGCTCGAATCGGCCAAGGCGGCCTTGACGCTGGCACACGAGCTGTCGGTGGCGTTCAAGCACCTGCTCGCCTCGGAATCGCAGAAGCGCCTGTCGCTCGGTGGCTCGCGCCTGCTCACCGCGCTGATCCTGCGCTGCCTGCAGTGCTTCGCGCGCATCCTGTCGACGTCGTACCTGTCGTATTCGCCGGTGCCTCAGCGCACCTGGCACGACGCGCACGCGGTGTACGCGTTCGCGCGCGAGCGCAACCTGCACCTGGCGTCGATGTCCGGCACCGACGGCGACGCCACGCCGGAAGTCGTGTACGTGCAGGCGCTGCTGCTCGCGCTGGCCAATCCGTACGGGTTCCATCCGGGCCAGCTCATGCACGTGCTGCGCTACCTCGCCAGCCACGCGCACATCGCCAAGCTCACCAACGTCGCGCCGGTGCACCGCATGGCCAAGGCGGTGGCGATCGTGCCGATCGGCCACGACTTTCCGCCGTTTTCGGCGAACAAGGGCGGCTCGATCGAAGGCTCGAAGCTCTTCCTGCTCACCTACGACCTCGCATTCGAGCTGCAGGAGCAATTGCGCGCACTGGAAGGCGGCGGCGCGGTGCCCGATGGCGTGGGCCGCAGCCAGCACTCGCGCGACAGCTACATCAAGCTGCTGCGCCGGCTGCTGCGGCAATGGGCGATTCCGCCGGCGCGCCAGTTCAACCGCCTGCCCTCGCGCGCGCGGGTGACGATGTGCGCGGGGCTCTCCTGCGTGTGGCAGTACAGCCGCAGCCAGCAGACCGGAAAGTCGCCGGCGCTCGCCTCGATTCCGACGCTGACGCTGTGCCAGGTGATCAATCACACGCCGGCGGGCTACGCGTTGCGCCAGGTGAGCGATGCGCCGTGCGCGCTGCGCATCGGCGAGCTCATCGCGCTGCGTGTCGAGGGCCGCAACTCGCTCCAGGTCGCGATGGTGCGATGGTTCCGCAACACGCTCAAGTCGAGCGGCCTCGAGTTCGGCTGCGAGCTCCTGTCCGAGACGCCCGAGGCCGCCGCCGCCGCCGGCGAGGACGGCGAGGAGTCCTCGGTGCAGCGCGTGGTCGTGCTCCCCGACGATGCCGAGGCCGGCGGCGAAGCGCCGATGCAGCTGATCGTGCCGGCGGGCTCGTTCGCGCTCGAGCAGGGGATCACGCTGCGGCGCGGCCAGGACACCGGTTTCGCCGTCCTCACCAAGCTCGTCGAGCAGGGTCCCGGCTTCGAATTGTACGAATTCGTCGCCGTCGGCTAGGCGCTCGTGCCCAGCACGCCGACGATGCCGCTGCGCATCGCGCTCGCGACGACGCTCGCCGCCATCGGCTGGATGATCCTGTGGGAGACGCTCGTCGCGCCCCTGCGACCAGGCGGCTCGCTGGTGGCCCTGAAGTGCGTGCCACTCGTGCTGTGCGTGCCCGGCCTGCTGCGCGGCGCGCGCCGAGCACGGCAATGGCTGGCGCTGCTGCTGCCCTGGTATTTCGCCGAAGCGCTGGTACGCGCGATGACGGGCGGCGGCCGCGCGCGTGCGGCGGCCGCGCTCGGTGCCCTGCTGGCGGCCGTGGCGTTCACGGCCGTGGTGGCGAGCCTGCGCGTCGAGCGCCCTGCCGGTTCGCGCCGCTAGCCGGGCGGCGGTCGCTCTCGCGCGCTAGCCGCGCGGCGGTTGCCCAGCGCAGGCATGCGTCGCGCGCTCTGCGAGAATAGGCGCCCTGCCCCAACGCGCCATCTTCCAACGCCGATGTCCACCGCCATCGACCCTCCCGGCAGCGCGCCCGCATCCGCCGATCCCGCGGCCGCGACCGCGCCGCGCCACGACGTGCTGTTCGTGCACATCCAGAAGACCGCCGGCATCTCGCTCTACAACGCCATCGCGCGCGCATTCGGCCCGGAACGTTCGATGCGCTTCGCGCGCTCGTCCGATGCATACAAGGAGCAATACCTGGCGATGACGGACGCCGAACTGCGCCACTTCCGCTTCCTGTCCGGGCATTTCAACCTGCCGTTCTGGCTGCGCCGCGACCTCGGCCCGCGCGTGGTCGTGTCGGTGCTGCGCGAGCCGGTCGAGCGCGTGCTGTCGACGTACCGGTACATCCGCAGCTGGAAAGGCCATCGCCGCCACGCCAGCGCGGGGCAGATGAGCATCGAGGCGTTCGTCGACGACTATGTCGCCGATACCGCGCGCCACAACGTGCAGTGCACGCGGCTTTGCGGCGCGCCCGATTGCGAACGCGCGTTGGCCGCGGCACACGCGCACGTCGATCTTCTCGGTTCGGTGGAAGCGCTGCCGCTCCTCACCGCCGAGCTCGCTGCGCTGCTCGGCGCCGCGATCGAGGCCGGCGTCGACAACCGCAGCAGCGTCGACAGTCCGCGGCGCGCCGATCTCGACGCGAAGCTCGCGGCGGCGCTGCTCGCGTGCAATGCCGAGGATGCGAAGCTGTGGCACCACGTCAGCGCGCACGGCGTGGTGCGCGGCCACGCGCTGCGCGACGGCGTGCCCGCGGCGCTGAGCGCCTGACCGGCGCTGAAGCGGCGTTCCGCGGCCGCGACCGGCGGGCCTCAATCCGGGGCGGGACCCGTCTCCGGCGGCTTCGCGTGCGCGTGACCGCCCAGGCCGCGCGGCATCGGGAACACCACCTTCTCGACCACGCCGGGCAGCTCGCGCACGTCGCGCGCGCCGCACGCCTTGAGCCGCGCGATCACCTCGCGCACCAGCACTTCCGGCGCCGAGGCACCGGCGGTGACGCCGACGCGCCCGGCGTCGCGCACCCACTCCTCGCGCAACTCGTCGGCGCGGTCGATCATGTACGTCGGCAGCCCGCGCAGCTTCGCCACTTCGCGCAGCCGGTTGGTGTTCGAGCTCGTCGGGCTACCGACGACGATCACGACGTCCACCGCCGCGGCCATCGCCTTCATTGCGTCTTGGCGGTTCTGGGTGGCATAGCAGATGTCGTCGCGGCGCGGGCCGACGATGGCGGGAAAGCGCGCTTTCAGCGCCGCCACCACCGCCGCGGCGTCGTCGACCGAGAGTGTCGTCTGCGTCACGTAGGCGAGCATCGCGGGGTCGTGCACCACCAGCCGTGCCACGTCGGCCGGCTTCTCCACCAGGTACACGCCGCCATCGCACTGGCCCATCGTGCCCTCGACCTCCGGATGCCCGGCATGGCCGATCATGACGATCTCGCGCCCCTGCGCGTGCATCTTGGCGATCTCCACGTGCACCTTGGTGACCAGCGGGCAGGTGGCGTCGAACACCGTCAGGCCGCGCGCCTCGGCCTCTGCGCGTACCGCGCGCGGCACGCCGTGCGCGGAGAACACGAGCGTCGCGCCGGCGGGCACGTCGGCGAGGTCCTCGATGAAGATCGCGCCCTTGCGCGCGAGATCGTCCACCACGAACGTGTTGTGCACGACCTCGTGTCGCACGTAGACCGGCGCGCCGAATTTCGCGAGCGCCTCCTCGACGATCGCGATCGCGCGGTCGACGCCGGCGCAAAAGCCGCGTGGATTGGCGAGGACGACGTCCATCAGCGCGTGCTCCCGCGATGGCGTGCGCGAATGCTGTCGATGATCAGCGCCGCGGCGCCGAGCGTGATCGCGCTGTCGGCGACGTTGAACGCCGGCCACGCCCACTGGCCGTAGTGGAAGAGCAGGAAGTCCACCACCCGGCCGATCGCCAGGCGGTCGTAGAGATTGCCGACCGCGCCGCCGAGGATCAGGGCGATGCCGGCCAGGTACCAGCGCGTGCCGCCGCGCCGGATCAGGTAGACGATGAGGACGCCGGCCACGGCGGCGATGCCCGTGAACAGCCAGCGTTGCCAGCCTTGGGCATCGGCGAGGAAGCTGAACGCCGCGCCGGAGTTGAACGTGAGCACGAGGCTCATGAACGCAGTGTAGGGTCGCACCTCGCCCGGCGCCAGCATCGCGAGGACGAGCTCCTTCGTCACGCGATCCGCGGCGACGACCGCGAGGGAAAGGAGCAGCCATCGCCACCAGTCCCGCGGCGGCGCGGCGGCGGCGCGCAGGGCGACGTCCTTCATGCCAAAGCGCGCGCCTCGCCGGCGCCGAAGAGGTTGGCGACGCAGCGGCCGCACAGCGCCGGATGGGCGCGATCGCGGCCGACATCGGCACGCCAGTGCCAGCAACGCTCGCACTTGGTGCCCGCCGCCGGCGTCACCCGCACGAACGCCGGGGCGGCGCGCTCGACGCGCGCCGCGGAGGTGATCAGCACGAACCGCAAGTCGTCGCCGAGCGAGGCCAGCGCCGCGTAGTCCTCGCCGTCGGCGCCGACGCTCACTTCCGCCTGCAGCGACGAGCCGACCGCGCCGGTCTCGCGCACCTTCTCGATCTCCCTTTGCACGTCTGCGCGCACGGCGAGAATGCGGTGCCACTTGGCGCGCAGGGCGTCGGCGGCCGCGACGTCGAACCAGCGATCGTTCCAGGTGTGCACGAAGATCGTCGGGTCGCCGGGGGCGACGATGCTCCAGGCCTCCTCCGCCGTGAACGACAGCACCGGCGCGAAGGTCTTGAGCAGCAGGTCGCGGATGTGCGCGAGCGCCGTCTGCGCCGAGCGCCGCGGCGCGCCCGTCCGGGGCGTCGTGTAGAGGCGGTCCTTGAGCACGTCGAGATAGAAGCCGCCCAGCTCCTCGGAGCAATAATGGACGAGGCGCTGCACGCCGAGATGGAACTGGTAGTCGGCGTAATCCTGCTGCACGGCCTCCATCAGCGCCTGCGCCTCGGCGATCGCGTAGCGGTCGATCTCGAACAGCGATTCCGCCGGCAGCGCGTCGACGGCAGCGTCGAAGTCGCTGGTGTTCGCCATCAGGAAGCGCAGCGTGTTGCGGATGCGCCGGTAGCTCTCGACGACGCGCTTGAGGATCTCGTCGGAGATTGACAGGTCGCCCGAATAATCGGTGCTCGCCACCCACAGCCGCAGGATCTCGGCGCCCAGCGTATCCGAGACCTTCTGCGGCGCGACGACGTTGCCCGTCGACTTCGACATCTTGCGGCCGTCGCCGTCGACGGTGAAGCCGTGCGTGAGGAGGCCCTTGTACGGCGGCCGACCATTGAGCATGCACGACACGAGCAGCGACGAGTGAAACCATCCGCGATGCTGGTCGGAGCCTTCGAGGTAGAGGTCGGCCGGGAAGCTCGTCTGTTCAGGGTGCGAGCCCCGGTGCTTTTCCCGGCCTTGCGGCCCGCCCATCACGGTCTGGTGGGTCGAGCCCGAGTCGAACCAGACGTCGAGCGTGTCGGAGAGCTTGCGGTATTTTTTCTCGTCGACGCCGAATTCCTCGCAGGTGGCGGCGAACCAGCTCTCGATGCCGCCGGCGGCGACGCGTGCCGCGGCGAGCTCGAGCAGCGCGGGCGTGTCCGGGTGCAACGCATCGGTCTCGCGGTCGACGAAGAACGGCAGCGGCACGCCCCACTGGCGCTGGCGCGACAGCGTCCAGTCGGGCCGGTTCTCGATCATGCCGTGGAGGCGCGCCTTGCCCCATGCCGGATAGAATCGCGTCGCCTCGATGCCTTCGAGCGCCAGCGTGCGCAGGTTCGTCGCGGGAACCGTGCCGTGGTAGCCCGGCACGTCCTCCATGCCGGCGAACCACTGCGTCGTCGCCCGATAGATGATCGGCGTCTTGTGGCGCCAGCAGTGCATGTAGCTGTGACGGTGCTTCTCGACGTGGAGGAGCGCGCCGACCTCGTCGAGCTTGGCGACGATCTGCGGGTTGGCGTCCCAGATCTTCATGCCGCCGAACAGCGGCAGGTCGGCGGCGAAGCGACCATCCGGTCCCACCGGCTTCAGGATGTCGTCGTCGCCGAGGCCGTAACGCCGGCTGGTGTTGAAATCGTCGATGCCGTACGCGGGCGACGAGTGGACGATGCCCGTGCCGGCAAGCAGCGTGACGAAATCGCCGAGCTGCACCGGCGAGTCACGGTCGATCCACGGGTGACGAAAGGCGATGCCCTCCAGCGCCGCGCCCCTGCATTGCGCGACGACCTCGCCTTCGAGCCCGTAGCGGGCGAGACACGCGGCGACGAGCGCCTGCGCCAGCACGAGATGGCCGCGCCGGGTGGCCACGAGCGCGTAGTCGAAGTCCGGATGCACATTGAGCGCCTGGTTCGACGGGATGGTCCACGGCGTGGTGGTCCAGATCACCGCGCGCATGGCCTCGGCCGGCATCGCGGCGAGCCCGAACGCGCGTGCCAAGCGGCCGCGCTCGCGCTCGGCGAGCGGAAAGCCGACGTCGATCGCCGGATCCACGCGATCCTCGTACTCGACTTCGGCCTCGGCCAGCGCGCTCTGGCAGTCGAAGCACCAGTTGACCGGCTTCAGCCCGCGGTAGAGGAAGCCCTTCTCCAGCACGCGGCCAAGCACGCGTATCTCGTCGGCCTCGTTGCCGTAGTTCATCGTCGTGTACGGATGATCCCAGTCGCCGAGCACCCCCAGCCGCTGGAACTGCGCCTTCTGCCGCGCGATCTGCTCGGTCGCGTAGGCGCGGCAGAGCTCGAGCGTCTTCTCCACCGGCAGGTGCTTGCCGTGCGTCTTTTCGATCTGCACTTCGATCGGCATTCCATGGCAGTCCCAACCGGGCACGTACGGCGCATCGAAACCCGCCATCGTGCGCGTCTTCACCACCAGGTCCTTGAGGATCTTGTTGAGCGCGTGACCGATGTGGATGTCGCCGTTGGCGTATGGCGGCCCGTCGTGGAGCACGAACCGGGGGCGACCTGCGCAGGCGCGGCGGATCGCGCCGTAGACGTCGCGCTCGTGCCACTGCTGCACCCAGACCGGCTCGCGGCGCGCGAGGTCGCCCCGCATCGGAAACGGCGTGTCGGGGAGATTCAGGGTGTCGCGGTAGTTGGTCTTGGCGTCGGTCATTGCGTCATGGATGCGTGCGTCGAGAACCAGTCGCGCGCCTGCGCGACATCGGTGTGCATCTGCCGCGCAAGCGCGTCGAGCGTGTCGAAGCGCGCTTCGTCGCGCAGCTTGTGCAGGAACTCGATTTCGATCCGCCGCCCGTAGATGGGGGCATCGAAGTCGAGAATGAAGACCTCGGCGAGGGGCCTGCCGCCGGGGGCGATCGTCGGCCGCACGCCAACGCTGGCCACACCCGGTCGCGGCCCGTCGTCGATGCCGTGGACGCGCACGGCGAAGATGCCGCTGACCGCAGCGCCTCCCGGCAGCGCGAGATTGGCGGTAGGCACGCCGAGCGCGCGGCCGCGCTTGTCGCCGTGCGTGACGCGGCCGGCGATCGTGAAGGGCCGCCCGAGCATCGCCGCCGCGTGCGCGAGATCACCCCGCGCCAGCGCTGCGCGCACGGCGGTCGACGATACGCGTTCTCCCTCGGCCTCGACCGTGGCCATCGCCTCGACGCTGAACGTGCGTGCAGCCTGCCGCAGGAAGGACAGGTCGCCGGCGCGGCCCTTGCCGAAATGAAAATCGCCGCCAACGAGCAGCCAGCGGGTGGCAAGACGCGCCACCAGCACGTCGTCGATGAACGATTGCGGCGACGTCGCGGCAAGCCTCGCATCGAAGCGCGCGACGATCGTGCGCGCGACGCCCGCGGCGGCAAGCCGCGCGAGCTTGTCGCGGCGCGACGAGATGCGCGCCGGGCTGCGGCCGGGGGCGAAGAATTCGCGCGGATGGG